>NZ_CP024190.1:5224108-5531408 GCF_003391395.1 Mycobacterium marinum | reverse complement strand
GTACTGGACCTAGTCTTGATGACGGATCTGAACCCCAATTTTTGTGAACAGGAAGTCGACATGTCCGAAGAAGCCTTCATTTATGAGGCCATCCGCACGCCGCGTGGCAAGCAAAAGAACGGATCGCTAAACGAGGTCAAGCCGATAAGCCTGGTCGTTGGCCTGATCGAGGAGCTGCGCAAGCGCAACCCTGACCTCGACGAGAACCTGATCAGCGACGTCATCCTGGGCTGCGTGTCGCCCGTCGGTGACCAGGGCGGCGACATCGCCCGCGCCGCGGTGCTGGCCTCCGGGATGCCGGTTACCTCCGGTGGCGTGCAGCTCAACCGGTTCTGCGCATCGGGTCTGGAAGCGGTGAACATGGCCGCCCAGAAGGTGCGTTCCGGGTGGGATGACCTGGTGCTGGCCGGTGGTGTGGAGTCGATGAGCCGGGTGCCGATGGGTGCCGACGGCGGCGCCATGGGGCTTGACCCGGTCACCAACTACGACGTCATGTTTGTTCCGCAGGGCATCGGCGCCGACCTGATTGCCACCATCGAGGGCTTCTCCCGCGACGACGTCGACGCCTATGCGCTGCGTAGCCAGGAGAAGGCCGCCGAGGCGTGGTCGGGCGGCTACTTCGCCAAGTCCGTGGTGCCGGTCCGCGACCAAAACGGTCTGCTGATCCTCGACCACGATGAGCACATGCGGCCCGAGACCACCAAGGAAGGCCTGGGCAAGCTCAAGTCGGCCTTCGAGGGCCTGGCGGCGATGGGCGGTTTCGACGACGTCGCGCTGCAGAAGTACCACTGGGTGGAAAAGATCAACCACGTGCACACGGGCGGCAACAGCTCCGGCATCGTCGATGGTGCCGCGATCGTGATGGTCGGTAGCGAAAAGGCGGGGGCAGCGATCAACGCGACCCCGCGCGCCCGCATCGTCGCCACCGCGACCAGTGGCGCCGACCCGGTCATCATGCTGACCGGCCCGACCCCTGCCGCCCGCAAGGTGCTCGACCGCGCCGGCCTGACGGTTGATGACATCGACCTGTTCGAGCTGAACGAGGCGTTCGCGTCGGTGGTGCTGAAGTTCCAGAAGGACCTCAACATCCCCGACGAGAAGCTCAACGTCAACGGTGGGGCCATCGCGATGGGTCACCCGCTGGGGGCGACCGGCGCGATGATCCTGGGCACCATGGTCGACGAGCTGGAGCGCCGCAACGCCCGGCGCGCATTGGTCACGCTTTGTATTGGTGGCGGCATGGGTGTCGCGACGATCATCGAGAGGGTTTAAGTAAATGGCCGACAACACAATTCAGTGGGACAAGGATGCCGACGGCATCGTCACGCTGACCATGGACGACCCGTCGGGGTCGGCCAACGTCATGAACGAGGCCTACATCGAGTCGATGGGCAAGGCGGTGGATCGCCTTGTCGCCGAAAAGGATTCGATTACCGGAGTGGTGATCACCAGCGCCAAGAAGACCTTCTTCGCCGGTGGTGACCTCACGTCCATGATCCAGGCCGGTCCGGAAGACGCCGGGCAGTCCTTCGACACGGTCGAGACGGTCAAGCGGCAGCTGCGAACCCTGGAGACGCTGGGCAAGCCCGTCGTCGCCGCGATCAACGGCGCGGCACTCGGCGGTGGCCTCGAGATTGCGCTGGCCTGCCATCACCGCATCGCGGCCGACGCCGAGGGCAGCCAGCTGGGTCTGCCCGAGGTGACCCTGGGCCTGCTGCCCGGTGGCGGCGGGGTGACCCGCACCGTGCGCATGTTCGGTATCCAGAACGCCTTCGTGAGCATCCTGTCCCAGGGCACCCGGTTCAAGCCGGCCAAGGCCAAGGAGATCGGGCTGGTCGACGAGGTGCTGCCGACGGTCGAGGAGCTGGTGCCCGCCGCCAAGGCGTGGATCAAGGCCAACCCGGATTCCCACGAACAGCCCTGGGACAAGAAGGGTTACAAGATCCCGGGCGGCACTCCGTCTTCGCCGGGGTTGGCTTCCATCCTGCCGTCGTTCCCGGCCTTGCTGCGCAAGCAGCTCAAGGGCGCTCCGATGCCGGCCCCGAAGGCCATTCTGGCCGCCGCGGTCGAAGGTGCGCAGGTCGATTTCGACACCGCCAGCCGCATCGAGAGCCGCTACTTCGCCTCGCTGGTCACCGGCCAGGTCGCCAAGAACATGATTCAGGCGTTCTTCTTCGACCTGCAGGCCATCAACGCCGGCAAGTCGCGGCCGGACGGCATCGGCAAGACCCCGATCACCAAGATCGGTGTGCTCGGTGCCGGCATGATGGGCGCGGGCATCGCCTACGTCTCGGCCAAGGCCGGCTACGACGTGGTGCTCAAGGACGTCAGCGCGGAGGCCGCCGCCAAGGGCAAGGGCTACTCCGAGAAGCTGGTGGCCAAGGCACTCGAGCGCGGTCGCACCACTCAGGAGAAGGGCGACGCGCTGCTGGCTCGCATCACCCCGACCTCCGACCCGGCCGACCTCAAGGGCGTGGACTTCGTCATCGAGGCCGTGTTCGAAAACCAGGAACTCAAGCACAAGGTGTTCCAGGAGATCGAGGACATCGTCGAGCCCAACGCGGTGCTGGGGTCGAACACCTCCACGTTGCCGATCACCGGTCTGGCCACCGGGGTCAAGCGCCAAGAGGACTTCATCGGTATCCACTTCTTCTCCCCGGTCGACAAGATGCCGCTGGTCGAGATCATCAAGGGTGAGAAGACCTCCGACGAGGCCCTGGCCCGGGTGTTCGACTACACCCTGGCAATCGGCAAGACCCCGATCGTGGTGAACGACAGCCGCGGCTTCTTCACCTCCCGGGTCATCGGCACCTTCGTCAACGAGGCGCTGGCGATGCTCGGTGAGGGTGTCGAGCCGTCGTCGATCGAGCAGGCGGGATCGCAGGCCGGCTACCCGGCCCCGCCGCTGCAGCTGTCCGACGAGCTCAACCTGGAGCTGATGCACAAGATCGCTACCGCTACCCGCAAGGGTGTCGAGGACGCCGGCGGCACCTACGAGCCGCACCCGGCCGAAGCGGTTGTCGAGAAGATGATCGAGGTTGGTCGGTCCGGTCGGCTCAAGGGCGCGGGCTTCTACGAGTACCCCGAGGGCAAGCGTGCCGGCCTGTGGCCGGGCCTGCGGGAGACGTTCAAGTCGGGCACCTCGGAGCCGCCGCTGCAGGACATGATCGACCGGATGTTGTTCGCCGAGGCGCTGGAAACCCAGAAGTGCCTCGACGAGAACGTGCTGATGTCGACGGCCGACGCCAACATCGGATCCATCATGGGCATCGGCTTCCCGCCGTGGACCGGTGGTAGCGCGCAGTACATCGTCGGCTACGAGGGTGCGCTCGGCCGGGGCAAAGAGGCCTTCGTGGCCCGCGCCCGCGAGTTGGCCGCCAAGTACGGCGACCGCTTCCTGCCGCCGGACTCGCTGACCTAAGCGTCAGGCTTGGCGAGCAGACGCGGAATCGCGTGCGACCCACGGTCGCAATGCGATTCCGCGTCTGCTCGTGCCTATCCGGGCCGCGGTGGGGCGTATTCCTTGAACCGCATTGAGTCGTAGAGCCGCACACCCTTGGTGTTCAGCTTCGCGACCGCTTTGGTTAGGCCACCGGGCAGCATTGAAACCAGCTGCGCACCGTGGGTCAGCGCCCACACTCCGGCTTTCGATCGCGGAATGAGGCTCACGGCGACCCCGCTGGCAAAGGCGCGGCCGCGACTTACCGGGTCGGCCATCTCTCGCTCGTAGGCGGCGAACGCTCGCGCGTAGTCGCCGCCCGCTTGGGCCAGTTCCCCGGCCAGTATGTAGGCGCCGAGCACCGACAGGCTGGTGCTGCCGCCGACCGCGGGCCCCGGGCAGTAGCCGGCGTCGCCGACCAGTGTTACCCGCCCGCGCGACCAGGTGTCGAGCTGCAACTGGGTGATCGAGTCGAAGTAGAAAGCCGGTGTGCGGTCCAGCTTTTCGAGCCAAAGGTCCACCTGCGGATGCATTCCGGCGATCGCTTCACGCAATAATTCCTTTTGCCGCAAGACATCTCGGTAGTGGTATTGCAGTTCGTCCTGAGTGCGGAACAGGAACAGCAGGCGCGCGTCGTCGAGGGGCGCTGCGGTGTAGACCGCTGCCATCCGGCCGGGCCCGACGTGACCGACCATCTCGCCGTCGTGTGCCAGTCCTTTCGGCACCGACACCACCGCGAGGTATCCGCCGAGGAATTGAGTGTGTCCGGCGTCTTCGCCGAAGACCAGGCGCCGCACGTTGGAATGCAGACCGTCGGCGCCGACCACGATGTCGAAGCAGCGTGGCGCGGCGTGCTCGAAGCTCACCCGTCCGTCCGGCGAGATGGCTGTGATCGAGTCGCCGAACAGGTATTCGGCGTCATTACGGCTGGCCTCGTAGTAGATCTCACTGAGATCGTCGCGCATGATCTCGACATGCTGGTCGGACGTGGCGCTGAAGATCTTGGCGAGATTGACGCGAACTGGCCGCTGCGCGCCCTCGCGATACCAGGTCAGGGTTTCGGTCCCGGTGGCCAGCGCTTCGATCTTCGATAGCACGCCCATCTTCGCCGAGATCTCCATGGACGGCCGGAACAGGTCAACGGCATGGCCGCCGGCCTTGCGCAATTGTGGCGCCCGCTCGACGACGGTGACATCGAACCCGTAGCGGCTCAGCCAATATGCCAGTACCGGACCGGAGATGCTGGCGCCCGAAATCAAGATCCGCACGTCGGCCTCCTACTTACTTAACGTTCGGTAAGGCTAACATGGGGTGCTTACCTAACGGTAGGTCAGATAGCCTCGTGTGGTGACCAAGCCCAGGTCGGACACCAGGCGGCGGATCCAGGAAGTCGCTCGCGAACTATTTCTGTGCCAAGGTGTGCGGGGCACCAGCTTGCAGGACATCGCGGACCGGCTGGGGATCACCAAGCCGGCGCTGTACTACCACTTCGCGTCACGCGAAGACCTGGTACGCAGCATCGTGGTGCCGTTGATCGAAGAGGGCGAGCGATTTGTCGCGGAGCGTGAGCGGCTTGCCGACGGCAATGTCCGCGGCCTGCTCGAGGGGTACTTCGATTTCCACTACCGGCATCGTCAGGACCTGATGCTGGTGGTGGTCGAACTGACGTTGCTGTCCGACCTCGGCCTGATCGACACCGTGCTGGCCTGGCGGGAGCGGCTTGGTCGGCTGGTGTTCGGCGCGGCGCCGACGCTCGGTCAGGCGACCCGGGCGGTGCTGGCATTTGGTGGATTGCAGGACTGTTGCATGCAGTTCCCGGACGCGCCCTATGCGCAACTGCGGCAGTACTCGGTGGAGGCGGCGTTGGCCGCGCTTGGTGTTTGACGCCGGGCTCGGGGCGGGTGCTTGGTGCCCGCTCCAAATTCGGTGGCCGCCGGGCATATAGTCCGAGCTATGCGCTTCGGTTTTTTCATTCCGCAAGGCTGGCGAATGGATCTCGTCGGCATCGCGCCCGAGCAGCATTGGGCGGTGATGCGCGACCTGGCTACCTACGCCGATGCCAGCGCCTGGGACTCACTGTGGGTCTATGACCACTTCCATACCGTGCCATTGCCCAGTGACGAGGCCACCCATGAGGCCTGGTCGTTGATGGCGGCCTACGCGGCGGTGACCTCGAGGATCAAGCTCGGCCAAATGTGCACCGCGATGAGCTACCGCAATCCGGTATATCTCGCCAAGGTGGCGGCCACCGCCGACATCATCTCGGGTGGGCGCATCCAGATGGGGATCGGGGGCGGCTGGTACGAACACGAGTGGCGTGCCTACGGCTACGGATTCCCTTCGGCCGGGGTGCGGTTGGGCCGGCTGGACGAAGGCGTGCAGATCATGCGGGACGCCTGGCGCGACGGCAAGGTCAGTTTCGACGGCAAGCACTATCAGGTCGACGGCGCGATCGTCGCGCCGAAGCCGTTGCAGAACAATGGAATTCCATTGTGGGTTGCCGGTGGCGGGGAGAAGGTGACGTTACGTATCGCCGCACAGTACGCGCAATACACCAACTTCACGCCCCAGCCCGAACAGTTCGCGCACAAGTCGCAGGTGTTGGCGGAGCATTGTCGCAAACTGGGCACCGAATTCGACGCCATAGTGCGATCGGCCAACTTCACCGCCGTCCTGGGTACCTCGGAAGCCGACGTCAAAGATCGGATGGGGCGAGTCCGTGACCGTCTGGTCGGCTACGTGCCTGAGGCCGTGGCCGATTCGATGGTTGGCGGCCTGCCGGATTCGGCGACGGGCACGCCCGAACAGGTCATTGAGCGACTGGCGCAGATTCGCGACCTTGGGTGCGAATACGCGATCTGCTATTTCCCGGAAGCCGCGTATGACCGCTCCGGCATCGAGTTGTTCGAGCGTGAAGTGATTCCCGCGCTGAGCTAGCGGCCACCGCGGCTGCTGGGCCCCGGTCTACTGATTCGGGATCGAAGCCGGGCCGCGCACCGTGCCCTCGACATAGCCGTCGTGCAGTCCGCGATCGATCTCGCGTTCCGTTGCGCTCGGAATGTGAACTGGCAGTTCGGTACAGCCGTTGCTCAGGCTCTGCAACGGGCTGGCGTCGGCGCCGCCAGGCGCGGTTCCGGCAATGCAGTCAGCCGCGCTGGCCGATGCCGCTGCGCTCACACCGAAACCGACAGCGATGGCAGCGCCGACAAGTAGTTTCGCGACCAGGGCGGTGGACTTTTGGTTGAGTGATCCCAGGGGCAGAGTGCGCGCATTCGGGTAGGACATGAAGACTCTCCTTTCGGGGCCGGCACGGCCCGGGCGAGTTGGTGTGGGAAACGCCAGATCTGCCTACGGGCGAGATGGCGCTGGTGGTTGTGAGGGCGGTCCCGGCGAAACGGTGCCGGGCGGCCAGGCGGACACAGGTGCGATGGTCGCGTCGAAGCGGCGGGCCTGAGCGGCGGTGGGTATGCGGTGCTACGTCACAGCGGCGCGATTAGCGCTGCGCCATCAGCAACGGGCCACGCAGAGCCGCGTCAGCGAATCTCGACCGCCCGCAGCATCGGCGGGCTTGGCGGTATGGGTGAGGTTGGGCGCCAATTCCATTGCGAAAAGCGATGCCGGCTGCGGCGACCAGACTAAGGCCGGTGATAAAGGAATCCAGCTCGGCGGCCGACCACGCGTCATCCACATGCTGTGGAACGGCTTGGTGTGGGTTGGTACCGAGCCTGATGCCGTGGCGTTGCCGACATGGCTCACGGCTGGGGAATCGGCATGTAGTTGTGTTGACCCGAGGGCCCCGGAATGCGGGCTGTGGACTGAAATTCCGTGTGACCATGTCACCGGTTCGGGCAGCGAGGCCGCAGAGAACTTGGGGCGCAACGCCCAACCTGCGATCAACGCAACAAACACACTCAGCGCCGCGGCAACCACGATGGCTGACTGCCATCGCTGGATGCGCCGATCGCTGCGGGTGCTCATAAACGCCCGAATGTACAACACGACTCTTGGGCGGCCAATGCCCTGAGCTGTGAAAACGAGCAAAGTCAGGTGTGTGTTCTACCTACCCCGGCGCGAGCAGACGCAAAATCGCACCAAACGGGGCTCCGTTGGTGCGATTTTGCGTCTGCTCGCCAGGCTAGATCGCCGGGCCCAACAGGTCGTCGGCGTCGCGGATGATGTAGCCATAGCCCTGCTCGGCCAGGAATCGTTGCCGGTGTGCGGCGTATTCGGCGTCCAGGCTGTCGCGGGCAACCACCGAATAAAACATTGCGCCACCGCCGTCGGACTTGGGGCGCAGCAACCGGCCCAACCGCTGTGCTTCCTCCTGGCGCGAGCCAAAGGTCCCCGAAACCTGCACCGCCACAGAGGCCTCCGGCAAGTCGATGGAGAAGTTGGCGACCTTCGACACCACCAGGGTGGCTATCTCGCCACGCCGGAAGGCGTCGAACAGCGCCTCTCTTTCCCGAGTTTTTGTCGCTCCCTGGATGACCGGAGCATCAAGTTCGGTGCCCAGCTCTTCGAGTTGATCCAGGTAGGCCCCGATCACCAGGGTTTGCTCGCCGGGGTGCTTGTGCAGAATCGACTTCACCACAGCGATCTTGGTGTGCACCGTCGAGCACAGCCGGTAGCGCTCTTCGGGCTCGGCGGTGGCGTACGTCATGCGTTCGCTGTCGGTCATGGTGACCCGGACTTCGACACACTCCGCCGGGGCGATCCAGCCCTGCGCTTCGATGTCCTTCCACGGCGCGTCGTAGCGCTTGGGGCCGATGAGGGAGAAGACGTCGCCCTCGCGGCCATCTTCGCGGATCAGCGTCGCGGTCAGGCCCAGTCGCCGCTTGGACTGCAGGTCGGCGGTCATCCGGAACACCGGTGCCGGCAGCAGATGCACCTCGTCGTAGATGATCAGGCCCCAGTCGCGGCTGTCGAAGAGCTCGAGGTGGCGGTATTCGCCCTTGGAGCGGCGGGTGATCATCTGGTAGGTCGAGATGGTGACCGGCCGAATTTCCTTGCGTTCTCCGGAGTACTCGCCGATCTCTTCCTCGGTGAGCGAAGTGCGGGCCACCAGTTCGCGTTTCCACTGCCGCGCGGCGACGATGTTGGTGACCAGGATCAGCGTGGTCGCCTGGGCCTTGGCCATTGCGGCCGCGCCGACCAGTGTCTTGCCCGCCCCACACGGCAGCACCACCACGCCGGAACCGCCGGCCCAGAAGGAGTCGGTGGCCAGCTCTTGGTAGTCGCGCAGCTCCCACCCGTCGGGCTGCAGGCTGATCGAATGTGCCTCGCCGTTCACGTAGCCGGCGAGATCTTCCGCGGGCCAACCGATCTTGAGCAGCAGCTGCTTGACCCGGCCTCGCTCGCTGGGGTGGACGATAACGGTGTCATCGTCGATGCGGGCGCCCAGCATCGGCGCAATCTTCTTGTTGCGCAGCACTTCTTCGAGCACGGCCCGATCCAGGCTGATCAGCGTCAAACCATGCGCAGGGTGCTTGACCAGTTGCAGCCGGCCATAGCGGGCCATGGTGTCGACGATGTCGACGAGCAGGGGCTGGGGTACCGCGTAGCGCGAGTGGGTGACCAGCGCGTCGACCACCTGCTCGGCGTCGTGGCCGGCCGCCCGGGCGTTCCATAGGGCCAGCGGTGTGATCCGGTAGGTGTGCACGTGTTCTGGCGCGCGCTCGAGCTCGGCGAACGGCGCGATGGCTGCGCGTGCGGCACCGGCCTGCTCGTGGTCGACCTCGAGCAGAACCGTCTTGTCGGATTGCACGATCAGGGGTCCGTCGGTCATGCCCGCCGCCCTCCGTCACAGCAGGGTGCTATCAGCACCGCATCGCCATCTGGGTGGTAGCCGAAGTGGATCATGGCATCCATTATTGGCCGTCGGCCGAGACGACCGACGTGATGCGGTGCACAGCGAAGTCACGCAGCTTTCCCGACGTGGAATCGAAGGCGGTCAACTGACCGCCCCGGATGACGATGGGGGACACCACCCGCTGGGTGGCCACGCCCGCCGCGTCGAGGTAGCCGATCACCAGCGTGGCCTCGTCCTTTGCGGCGCGTTGCAGCAGCGACATCGCGACAGCCGGATCGATGCGGATATTGCCGAACGGTGCCGAGGTCACCTTGCGCAGCACCTCGATGATGCCGTTGAGCGTCTCACCGCTGGGCCGTGCCGGGGGCCGATAGGGCCGGCGTTGGTTGGGAGCGGGAACCCGGGAGCCGCGGGGCCGGACGTCGACAATCGCGCCGGTGGAATCCTCGGCCGCGGGTGCGAAGCCCGCACTGCGCAGGGCGACGAGGACCTCGCCGATCGGGGCGGGTGACACCGCCACGGTCGGGGCCAGCGCGCGCAGCTGCACCGCCTCCGCGGCGGGTGCCGCTACGGCTTGGGCCAGCAACGCGGGGTCTTCGCAGCGCACGAACGAGGTCGCCATGCCGATACGGAGCTGGCCGTGCCGGCGCGCCACGTCGTCGATGAGGTAGGTGAGTCCCTGCGGGACCGGCGTCTTGGAGTGGTCCGCGAAAAACGTGTGCATCCAGCCGCGGGTCTTGCCGATGTCGAGCGCATGCCGGATGGATTGTTCGCTGACCCGGTACACCATCGCCGCACCGGCCGATTCGATGGTCGCCACGGTCGCCAGTTCATCGGCGAGGTCGCGCTGCAGCGGACCGGGCACCACGACGGTCAGGTCCGCTTGGACCAGAAAATGGTCGATCGGCTTCGGCAGCGCCGCGGCCATTGTGGCAATCACGGCGGCGGGGTCGCCGCCGTGTTCCAGCAGGGTGCGCCCGGGCTTGCTGATCGCGCCGCGCCCGACCAGCCCCAGGACCTCGCTCTCGGCCAGCAGATCCGAGATCGGCTCCGGCTGCAGTCTTCGGCTCCATCGCGGGCGCTGCCAGATCAAAGCGGCCGAAGCCGTCACCGGATCGACACCGGCGCCGGCGGGTAGCTCAGCGAGCATGCCCAGGAGCAGCCGGCGATCCAATGGCGCCGCAGTCGAGAACAGCGAATCAGACAAGGCGCTATAGGGCTTGGCGTCGGGGCCGCGGCTGCCGATCAACGCCGGTCGGCCGGGCAGATCGAGCCACGCGGTGGCCAGTAGCTGCCACCGCTCGGCCGGTGACATCGTGGTGAACCGGTCGGCGGTGGCCGTCGGCGCCCAGTACGGTCCGTCACCGTGGTCGGGCAGCGGATCGGGCATGCCGCTGGCGATCAGTCCGGCCGCCGCCGCCACCTCGAGGATCAGGCCCAGGCGCGCCTCGTCGATTCCGACCGCCTTGGCGATCCGCTTCATCTCACGCACCCCAAGTCCACCGCTGCGCAGCTCGACAACCGGCATGGTGCCGAGGTTTTCCAGCAGTGCTTCCACCTCACGCAGCAGGTCGATCACCGCTCCGGCGGCCGTCGCGTCCACGTCCTCGGGGGTGGTGGTGGAAACCACCGGGTCGGGTGCGCTGAGCTGCATCGGACCGGGCCGTTCGCCGCGGAGCACCTGGCCGACGTGGCGGGGCAAAATCACGGTGTCGGCGTCGATGCGCCGCAGCAGTCCCATCGTCAAGAGCTGCGGCACCGGTCGGTCCGGGGCGGCGCCGGGTGCGGCGTCGCGGGTGCGGCCCATCGGCGACCCCTCGAGCAGTTTGTCCAGCACGTCGCGTTGCGGCTGGTCCAGCCCGGCGATCAGTTCGGCAATTTGCTCGCCGGTTCGCGAGTTGTCCTCGAGAGTGGCCTGTCCCGGGTGCCATGGCAGCGCGGTGCCGGCGTCGGCGGCGATCCGGACGGTGGTGTCGCCCCAGGCCAGGGCGCGCAGTTTGAGGTCGGTGAGCGCTTCGGTCAGTTCGGCCTGGGTGGCGCGCTCACCGATCAGCGACACCAGCTTTGCGATCGGCACCGGCTCGGTGTCGGCCAGCAGCACCAGCAACGCATCGAGCACCGCCAACCGCAGGAAGTCGAGTTGTTCGGTCGCAGCCTTGACCGATTGACGGGCCTGGGCCCGCGCGGCTAGCGCGGCGATGCTGCCAGGTGGCGGCTGGGCAAGGTCCGGCCGCAGCTCGAGTAGCGTGATCAGCCGCTCGTCGGGCAATTCGGCCAGCCAGGACCCCAGCGGGATTTCCGGGGTGTGTTCGGTCATTGCTGATCAGCGTAGGGCCCGACCGGTGACCTTGCGCCGCGGACGGCAGGTAAACCTGTCAGAATGGACGCCGTGGCTGACATTGCTGAAGGCAAGGCGGGTAAGAGCAAGTACGTGGACAACGGCTGGCCGACCACGGATCCGGATGACCACGCCGTGAGCGAGCTGGTGACCGACCGAACAGGGGCGTTGTCTCCGTTCGGTGAGGTGGTGTTTCCGCTGGCCGCAGACGATCTGCCCTACCTGCACCCGGTGACAGTCGTCAACAGGTAGTCGTTGGGATGGCCGAGCCCCCCAACGCATCCAAGGCCCCCGCGGCATCGGCGACACCCGGGGCAGGCTCTTATCCCTCAGGTGGGCTATCGCATCTGGATGAGCGGGGAGCCGCGCACATGGTCGACGTCACCGAGAAGGGGGCCACCAGACGCACGGCTGTTGCTGCGGGCTTTCTGCGCACCTCGACGGAGGTGGTGGCGTTGATCTCGAGCGGCGGCCTGCCCAAGGGGGATGCGCTGGCCACCGCGCGGGTGGCGGGAATTCTGGCGGCCAAACGCACCAGTGACTTGATCCCGCTGTGTCATCAGCTCGCCCTGACCGGTGTCGACGTTGATTTCATCATGGCTGAGGCTGATGTCGAGATCACCGCGACGGTGCGCAGCACCGACCGAACCGGTGTCGAGATGGAGGCACTGACCGCTGTCAGCGTCGCGGCCCTTACGCTCTACGACATGATCAAAGCGGTCGACCCAGCCGCTCGTATCGACGATGTCCGAGTGCTCAGCAAACAGGGCGGGCGCAGCGGAAGCTGGTCGAGGTGAGCACGGCTCGCTCGGCCCAAATCATCATCGCTTCAACGCGTGCGGCATCCGGTGTGTACACCGATGAATGCGGGCCGATTATCGCTGAATGGCTTGAGCAACGCGGCTTTTCGCCGGTGGAATCCAAGGTGGTCGCCGACGGTAACCCGGTCGGCGAGGCGCTGCAGGACGCGGTCGAGGCCCAGGTGGACCTGATCATCACCTCGGGCGGCACTGGGATTTCGCCTACCGACTCGACCCCGGAACAGACCGTGGCGGTGCTGGACTTTGTGATCCCGGGATTGGCCGACGCCATCCGCCGCGCCGGCTTGCCGAAGGTTCCGACATCGGTGTTGTCCCGAGGCGTGTGTGGTGTAGCCGGCCAAACCTTGATCGTCAACTTGCCTGGTTCACCTGGCGGCGTTCGGGACGGGTTGGATGTGCTCGCCGACGTCGTGCACCACGCGCTCGATCAAATCGCTGGCCAAGACCACCGGCGATGACGCAGGTGGTGCGGGCCCTGCTGACCGACCAGCCGATCTCTCTGGCCGAACACGAGGAACTGGTGGGCCGGCCCTCGGCGGGAGCTGTCGTCGGTTTCGTCGGGGTGGTGCGCAACCACGATGGCGGCCGGGAAGTGTTGCGGCTGGAGTACTCCGCGCACCCGTCGGCCGGCCAGGTGCTAGCCGAGGTGGTGGCCGATGTTGCCCAACACGCCGCCGGTGTGCGCGCGGTCGCGGCCAGCCACCGAATCGGGGTCCTGTACGTGGGCGATGCAGCCTTGGTGGCCGCCGTGGCTGCCGATCATCGCGAGGCCGCGTTCACCACGTGCGCGAAGTTGGTCGACACGATCAAGGCGCGGCTCCCGGTGTGGAAGCACCAGTTCTTCGGTGATGGTTCCGAAGAATGGGTGGGTTCGGCCTAACCCGCTCGGCTTTCCGCGCCGGTCGGGTTAGGGGTGACCCTGTCTCAGGCGAAGACGGCCGGCTGCGCGAGCGCGTCGAGCGCGTCGTTGCCGCTGATGTTCTGTCCCACGATCGCCTGCCACAACTTCTTGGTGTAGGCGACGGTCGAAGCCTCGTGGACGTCCACCGGCGGGTTGTCGGCGTCGGCCGACGGCGGCAGGTCTTCGGGAGCCGGCGGCAGGTCGGCCGGGGCCGGCGGTGCCAGGTCTTCGGGAGCCGGCGGCAGGTCGGCCGGGGCCGGCGGTGCCAGGTCTTCGGGAGCCGGCGGCAGGTCGGCCGGGGCCGGCGGTGCCAGGTCTTCGGGGGCCGGCGGCAGGTCCTCCGGGGCGGGAGGCAGGTCGGCCGGCGCGGGCACGTCGTTGCCCACCAACTCCACCGGGGGCGCCACGTCCTCGGGCGCCGGCGGCAAGTCGGCCGGCGCGGGCGCGGCCACATCCTCAGGCGCAGGCGGGAGGTCCTGCGGCGCGGGCGGCAGGTCTTCCGGGGCGGGGGGCAGGTCGGCCGGGGCCGGGGGTGCCAGGTCTTCGGGGGCCGGCGGCAGGTCTTCCGGGGCGGGCGGCAGGTCGGCCGGCGCGGGCACGTCGTTGGCCGCCAGCTCTACCGGGGGTGCCGGGTCAGCCGGGGGCGGGACGTCATCTCCGGGGGGCGGGGCCAGCGGTGCCGGCTCGCCGTTGATTCCGGGGGCGTCGAGCGGGGCATCCAGCGCGGCCGGAGCGGGGACGTCGCGGGGAGTGGCGGCCGACAGGCCGTGTCCGCATACCGGCCAGGCTCCGCGGCCCTGAGTGGCCAGGACGCGCTCGGCGACCGCGATCTGCTCTTCGCGACTGGCCAGCTGCGCGGATGGCGCATATTCGCCGCCACCGTGGGAGGCCCAGGTGCTCGGCGCGAATTGGACGCCGCCGTAGTAGCCGTTGCCGGTGTTGATCGCCCAGTTGCCGCCAGACTCGCAACGGGCCACCTGGTCCCATTCGCCGTCGGTGGCCGCGGCCGCGTGGCCGGCAAGGGCGATACCACCGCCGCCGAGCACCGCGCCGGTGAAGGCGATCTTGGCGACGCTGACGTTCGAGGTAGTGGGCTTACGGTGACGTCCACTCATACGTTCAGTAATTCCTCTCGGTACACGCCTGCGAGGTCAGCTGTCGGGTTCGGGTTGGAGAGGTTACCCGGCCAGCGTCGTACTACATCTGTGGGACGACGTCGGCTTCACCCCAAGGGCCGTGAAGGGCCCGGTCCGATCTCGGTGGACCTGGTGGGTCCCCCGCCTCCATCCGTGGGTCGGAATCCCCCGCCTACCGGATGGAGCTCGGCGCGTTGTAGGGAGGGCAGGCAAGTCAGTTGGGTTCGGTTGACCAGCCCTGAGAGACGGTAGCGGTTTCAGACGTTCTCGTCACGCACGAAGTAATGAGGTGTTTTCCGCGCAACCGTGGGCTAAAAGGCCAGGAAAGACCACTGTTTCCGCAGCTCATAGCGTCCCGACATCACCTCGTGTCCCGGTCGTTATCGTTCCGTTACGTGAGGCAATTCACAGGGCTTAGCCGCCGGCGAATGGCGGGAGTACATCAACCGTGTCGCCGGTGGATAACGCGGTGGCGTCATTTCGGACAGCAATTCCGTCCCTGAGGTAAGAGCATCGGCCCAACACCGTCGCCAGCCGCGTGCTCCGGCCGGCCAGCGTGTCGACCAACTCGGCAACGGTGGCGTCAGGCCGCAACCCGACCGTTTCGCACTCGATCCCCGCCGCCGCCCGTGCGGCCGCGAAGTAACGAACGGTGACCTCGATCCCGGCGGGCTGATCGGGCACGGGCGCCTTCGGGCTAGCCACCGATCGCGCTCATGGGGCGCTGGGGCTGGACGAAATCCGGGTTGTTGATCCCGTGGCCGGCCGGTTTGGCCCACATCGCGCTGCGCCACGCCGCTTCGATCGCCTCGTCGCCGGCACCGGCGCGCAGCAACCCGCGAAGGTCGGTTTCCTCGGTGGAGAACAGGCAGCTGCGGACCTGACCGTCGGCGGTCAGCCGGGTGCGGTCACACGTCGAGCAGAACGCGTGCGAAACCGAGGCGATGACCCCGAACTTACCGGCGGGCGTGTCAGGACCGGCGTCGACCAGCCAGAGCTCGGCAGGAGCCGAGCCGCGTGGCGCTGGATCAGGCCGAAGCCGGAAATGGGGTTGCAGCGCCGCCAACACATCGTCGGAGCCCAGCAGCGCGTTGCGCCGCCACTGATGTCCGGCGTCGAGTGGCATCTGCTCGATGACCCGCAGCTGGTAGCCCTGCTCCAAACAGAATCTCAGCAACTCGACGACGTCTTGGCGGCCCGTCTCGGGGTCCAGCACGGCGTTGACCTTGACCGGAGTCAAACCGGCAGCCCTGGCGCCGGCCAGGCCGTCCAGCACATCGGTCAACCGGTCCCGGCGGGTGACGGCCGCGAAGTGGGCGCGGTCCACGGTGTCCAGCGACACGTTGACCCGGTCCAAACCCGCCTCCGCCAATGCCGCTGCCCGCTTCGCCAGACCCACACCATTGGTCGTCAACGAGATTTCCGGGCGGGGCCGCAGTTGGGCCGCCGCCGCGACCACCTCTTCGAGATGCCGGGCCAACAGCGGCTCGCCGCCGGTGAACCGCACGCTGGTGATCCCGAGCCGGGTAACCGCGATGCGGAGCAGCCTGGCCAGCTCCGCCGGTCCAAGCAGCTGCTCGCCGGGCAGCCAGTTCAGGCCTTCCGCGGGCATGCAGTAACCGCAGCGCAGATTGCAGCGGTCGGTTAGTGACACCCGCAAGTCGGTGGCGGACCGGCCAAAGCGATCCAGCAGCGGACCATCGCCCGGTGCGTCGGATGCGATCGCCGAGCCTTCCGACCGGCCACGCACCGTCGGGACGCCCAGCGCGGTCACCGTCATCGGGCCACCCGCTCGTATCGGGTCGGCCAGTCGGCGGAAACAATCTCCTTGCCCAGCGGAACCAGTGACACCGGGATCAGCTTGAGGTTGGCCAGCGCCAGCGGGATCCCGATGATCGTTATCGCCATCGCCACCGCGCTGACCAGGTGCCCGATGGCCAGCCAAAGCCCGAACAGCAGGATCCAGATGACGTTGCCGATCAGGGCGCCGGTTCCAGCGCTGGGCTTTTCGACGATCGTTCTGCCGAACGGCCACAATGCGTAGGACGCGATCCGCAACGCCGCGAAGCCGAACGGGATGGTCACGATGAGCAGAAAGCAGATCAGCGCCGCGACCAGGTAACCCAGGGCCAGCCAAAGGCCGCCGAACACCAGCCAGATAACGTTCAGTATTAGGCGCATATCTCCTCCAGCAGTGGTGCCAGCCTACCGAGTGCCGGATAAACAGGGATGCTTGGCGGGCCAGCATCCGAGTAGGATCTGTGATCGTCCTCGCGTCCTGCACATGCGGGACGCATCTTTTTGTTGTAAACCCAGTGATCCGTCAGACAAGCAGGTGAGAGCAGTGCCGACCGGCAAGGTGAAGTGGTACGACTCCGACAAGGGGTTCGGCTTCCTGTCGCAGGAGGAGGGCGAGGACGTCTACGTTCGTTCCTCTGCGTTGCCGGCAGGCGTCGAGGGGCTTAAAGCGGGGCAGCGGGTGGAATTCGGTATCGCGTCCGGGCGGCGCGGACCGCAGGCGTTGAGCCTTAAATTGCTCGACCCGCCACCGAGCCTCACCCGCACCCGCCGCGAGGCCGTTGAGCACAAGCACAGCCCCGACGAGCTACACGGCATGGTCGAGGACATGATCACGCTGCTGGAGAGCACCGTGCAGCCAGAGCTGCGCAAGGGGCGCTACCCGGACCGCAAGACCGCCCGGCGGGTCTCCGAGGTGGTCAAGGCCGTGGCGCGGGAGCTCGACGCTTAACCGTTGGCGCAATACGTCCGCTCGGGCATCGAATCGGGTTGACGTCAGGGCTTTTTCAAAGTGGCTGGCCCGCTGGCCGCGTTCGTCATCGTCGGGCACTTCCACTTGCCGTTGTGCGCCGTAGTATTGCCTGTGTACGGCACCAGGTTTTTCCTATCGCGGTGAAGTCGTAGCGCGGAGGCAACGATGGCACAGCAGGCGCAGGTCACCGAGGAGCAAGCGCGAGCTCTTGCCGAGGAATCCCGTGAAAGTGGCTGGAATAAGCCATCTTTCGCGAAGGAGCTATTCCTCGGGCGCTTTCCCCTGGAGCTGATAAATCCCTTCCCCCGGCCGTCGGACGCCGAGGAGGCGCGCACCGCGACGTTTCTGTGCCGGCTGCAGGAGTTTCTCGGCACCATCGACGGCAGCGTCATCGAGCGAGACGCTCAGATTCCCGATGAATACGTCAAGGGCCTGGCCGAACTGGGTTGCTTCGGCATGAAAATTCCGTCCGAGTATGGCGGATTGAGCATGTCGCAGGTTGCCTACAACCGCGCGCTGATGCTGGCATCGACGGTCCACACCAGCCTGGGCGCGCTGCTGTCGGCGCACCAATCGATCGGTGTGCCTGAGCCACTGAAACTCGCCGGAAGCCCCGAGCAGAAGAAGAAATTCTTGCCGCGGTGCGCCGCCGGTGCCATCTCGGCCTTCCTGCTCACCGAGCCCGACGTCGGATCCGATCCGGCCCGGCTGGCCTCGACGGCCACACCGATCGACGACGGTCAGGCCTACGAACTCGAGGGGGTCAAACTGTGGACCACCAACGGTGTGGTTGCCGAATTGCTGGTGGTGATGGCCCGGGTGCCCAAGAGTGAGGGGCACCGGGGTGGAATCAGCGCATTCGTGGTCGAGGCCGATTCACCCGGAATCACCGTCGAACGGCGCAACAAGTTCATGGGACTGCGCGGCATCGAGAACGGCGTAACCAGGCTGCACCGCGTGCGGGTGCCCAAGGAGAATCTGATCGGTCGGGAGGGGGACGGTCTGCGGATCGCGCTGACCACCCTCAACGCCGGGCGGCTGGCGATACCCGCGATGGTGACGGGGGCGGCCAAATGGTCGCTGAAAATTGCGCGTGAGTGGTCCGGCGAGCGAGTGCAATGGGGCAAGCCGCTGGGCAAGCACGAGGCGGTCGCCGGCAAGATCTCGTTCATCGCCGCCACCACGTACGCGCTTGAGGCGGTGGTGGAGATATCGGGTCAGATGGCTGATGAGGGCCGCAACGATATCCGCATCGAGGCGGCGCTGGCCAAGCTGTGGTCCAGTGAGATAGCGTGCCAGGTCGCCGATGAGCTGTTGCAGATCCGGGGCGGGCGTGGCTATGAGACCGCCGAGTCACTGGCAGCGCGGGGTGAGCGTGCGGCACCGGTGGAGCAGTCGTTGCGTGATGTTCGGATCAACCGGATCTTCGAGGGATCCAGCGAGATCATGCGGTTGCTCATTGCCCGCGAAGCGGTAGACGCGCACCTGACCGCCGCTGGGGATCTGGCCAAACCCAACACCGATCTTCGGAAGAAGGCGGCAGCCGCGGTTGGCGCCAGCGGGTTCTATGCAAAATGGTTGCCGCAGCTGGTATTTGGTGAGGGACAGCGGCCCAAGGCGTATCACGAGTTCGGCCCGCTGGCCGCTCATCTGCGATTCATCGAACGCTCGACTCGCAAGCTGGCCCGAAACACCTTCTACGGGATGGCCCGCTGGCAGGCCAAGCTGGAACAAAAGCAGGGCTTTCTCGGTCGCATCGTCGACATCGGTGCGGAATTGTTCGCCATGTCCGCGGTATGCGTGCGGGCCGAAGCCCAACGGGTCGCTGATCCGATCGTCGGACGGCAGGCCTACGAGCTGGCGGAGGCATTCTGCGGACAGGCGACTCTGCGGGTGGAAGCGCTGTTCCACGGGTTGTGGACCAACACCGATGTCGGCGATGTCCGCCTGACCAACGACGTGTTGGAGGGTCGGTATGCCTGGCTGGAGGACGGAATCATCGATCCTTCCGAGGGCACCGGACCCTGGATTGCGCATTGGGAGCCCGGGCCGTCCACGCAGCCGAATGTGGCTCGGCGCTTCCTGCCTGACTCGACGTCAGCCGAGGCGAAGCTGTAAGGCTGTCCACCCATGGGCTCATATGTTGCCGGCGCCGGTGAATTCAGCCGCGACACCAACTACATCACCACCCGCATCACCGCCGACGGGCGCGACGGTTATGCGGTGCAGCCCGGTCGCTATCGCCTCATCGTTGCCCGGGCTTGTCCGTGGGCCAACCGCGCCATCATCGTGCGCCGTCTGCTGGGTTTGGAACCCGTTCTTTCCATAGGCTTTTGCGGACCCACCCATGACGCGCGCAGCTGGACCTTCGACCTTGATCCCGAAGGTCTGGACCCGGTGTTGCAGATCCCGCGACTACAGGACGCCTACTTCAAGCGCTTCCCGGAGTACCCCAAGGGCATCACCGTTCCGGCGATCGTCGATGTACCGACCGGCGCGGTGGTCACCAACGACTTCGCGCAGATGACCTTGGACTTGTCCACGCAGTGGGCCGCCTACCATCGCGACGGCGCCCCGCAGCTGTACCCGTCACGGTTGCGACTCGAGATCGACGAGGTGAGTCAGCGGATCTACACCGAAGTGAACAACGGCGTGTACCGCTGTGGCTTTGCCGGCTCACAGCAGGCGTACGAGGCCGCTTTCGATCGGCTGTTCGGCGCATTGGACTGGTTGAGCGATCGTCTGGCGAGTCGACGCTATCTGGTGGGGGACACCATCACCGAGGCCGACGTGCGGCTGTTCACCACGCTGGCCCGTTTCGATGCGGTGTACCACGGTCATTTCAAGTGCAATTGGTACAAGCTCAGCGAGATGCCCGCGTTGTGGGCGTACGCTCGTGATCTGTTCCAGACCCCGGGATTCGGCGATACCGTGGACTTTGTCCAAATCAAGCAGCACTACTACATCGTGCACGCCGACATCAACCCCACCGGGATTGTTCCCAAAGGCCCCGATCTGGCTGGCTGGCTGGCGCCGCACGGACGGGAAGCTCTGGGCGGCAGGCCCTTCGGTGATGGCACGCCGCCCGGGCCGCCGGTCGCAGGGGAGCGGGTCCCGGCCGGTCACGGAGCCTAGGTTCTGCGCACGAGCGCGTGTCGAACCTGCGCCACGACGATGTCAGGCCGGTTTTTCAGTGTCTGCGCGTTGACTCGAACAATCGTCCACCCGCGCGCTTCGAGTTCGGCCGATCGATCGACAGCGTCGCTGCTCGCCGCGTTATTCCACTGACCTGCGCTGTCAAATTCGACGCCGACTTTGCATTCCGGCCAGCCCATGCCGATCCGGGCCGCCACCGCGCCCCAATCGTCGAGTACCTTGATCTCGGTTTGGGGCGCTGGCAGGCCAGATCGAATGACTAGCAAGCGAATTCGCGTCTCATAGGGCGAATCGGCGCCGGCGTCGACCAGTGGTAGTGCCTGACGTAGCTGGATCAACCCACGAGCACCGCGATGTCGCTCGGCGAGCATCTCGACGTCGGCCACCTTCAGCTCGGTGGCACGCGTCAGTGCATCGAGCCGAATCACCGCTGTGGTCAGTCCTTTTCGCCTTCCGAGGTCGAATGCCGTGCGCGCCGGAGTGGTCAGGGCGATGCCGTCGCGCACGCATACCTCGTCCTCATCGAGGCAGGCGCAGTGGGAAATGATGCCGCGCGCCTTGTCCCGGCCCCGTCGGTTGAGTTCGGCCGGTAGCCAATCGTCGATCCATCCCGTGCGGTGCAACGCCGCGGCGGACAGGCCCACCGCCGTTGCGGACCGCCCCGACCACAACCACGCGGCGATGGCCCGCGTCACCGCCGTCAGCTTCTTCCCGCGGGGGATGTACACGTTGCGGTGAACCATCTCGAAGTGGGTCCGCAACCGGTGTGGTGTGACGGCTCCGGCGGCTAGTGCTTCAGTGCCCCGGAACGGCCAGTCCAAAATCTCCATGCCGACACGGTGCCTGGCCGTACCGACACGTCCGAGCGAATGTCGAGTTGTTGGGGGATCCCGCGAAGATCTGCCGACGGCGCGACGCCCGGTGAGCCGATGAGGTGGCTAGAAGACCACGCGCACCGACCATTCCGCGTGCGGTGCCTCCCGCAGTTCACCGGAGGGATCGACCACCAACGTCAGCAACTGCACGACCACCCCGGTGAGCCGCCCGCGTTGCGGGTCGACGGTGGGGATGGTGACAGCCAACCGACTGTTCGGCCGGAAGATGACGGCGGTGGTATTGGTCGGGTCGTCGTAGAGCTGCAGCAGCCGCCACGGTGCCCGGGAAATGGCCTGCGGGACCGACAGCTGGACCGGATAGCGTTCGGTCACCGGCAGTTCGCCCTGAGTCTGCGGCGTCTGGCACTCGTCGAGCCTGAGCACGTCGCAGTACATGTATGGACCTACCCGGGTCAGGTGCCCGTGCGAGTACAGGCTGATCTCGGGCCGTTGTGGACCGGAATTGCGTGCCAGTAGCCAGGCGCCGACGCCCGCGCTCGCCGACAACCCCAGCACCACGACTGCGATCAGCGCAGTCATCCAGCGTTTCACTGCGGTCCCACTCCCGCCGTTGCGGTCCCCCGGCGCGTGGTCTCCTGCTCGGCCATGACGGGACGGTTGCCCCCGAGGCCGGGTATCAGCGAGTCGCCCCGAAAGCTGACAATTGTTTGTGCCAGACCCAGGATCAGCAGCGCGCTGACCGTGGTGAAGCCGATCCACAGGTCGGTGTAGATCAGCACGCCGACCGCCCCGCCCAGGACCCATGCCAGCTGCAGGGTCGACTCCGAGCGGCCAAAGCCCGATGCCCGCGATTCCTCCGGGAGGTCGTGTTGCAACGACGCATCCAGTGAGGCCTTGGCGATCGCACTCGAGCCCGACGTGACCAAGGTGGCGATGGCGGCAGTCACGAGATTGCCGGCCACCGCGGCCGCCAGCGCGAAAGCGGTGACCACCACGGTGCAGCGCACAACCAGCACCGCCGGCCTACCCAGCTGTAGGCGAGCGCTGGCGAAGTTTCCGGCGAAATTGCCGATTGCGGCCGCCGCGCCGATCAAGCCCAGCATCCCCAGCTGAACCCACCCGTTGGCATCGTGGGCCTTGGCGACAAACGCCGGGTACAAGAACAGGAAGCCGACCATCACCTTGATGGTGCAGTTACCCCACAGCGAGGTAATGATGTTGCGGCCCAAGGGTTGCCGCAATGCTCCGCTGAGATTCTTGACTTCTTCGGGCCAGCTTCGGCGTTGCCTGCCACGGTCGCGGTGGTAGCTCAGTGTCGCGGGCACCTCGCCCGCGGTCACCTCGACCCAGCGCGGAATGCGCATGGACAGCAGCGCACCGGCCACGGTGACCGCGACAACGACGAACAGCGCTCCCGGCAACTCGAACAGGCGGGTGCAGGCGAACTCGACCCCCGCCGCGACGGCACCGCCGACCATGGTCCCGCCGAGCAGGCCGAATACCGTCAGGCGGGAGTTGACTCGCACCAAGTCGATGGACGGCGGCATCACCCGGGGCGTCATGGCACTGCGCAGCACGCTGAAGGACTTCGACAACACCATCATGGCCAGTGCGCAGGGATAGAGCACCCAGGACGGGAAGCTTCCGCTGGCCCCGTCGTAGTTCATGATCAGCACCAAGGCCAACACCGTGCGAAGTCCGAACGAGAGCGCCAACGCGACGCGCCGGCCGTGCTGCAGTTTGTCCAGCGCGGGACCGATCAACGGGGCGACCACGGCGAACGGAGCAATCGTGATCAGCAGGTAGAGGGCCACCTTGGATTTGCTCTCGCCGCTGGCCGCCGCGAAGAACAAGGTGTTGGCCAGTGCCACAGCCATCGAGGAGTCGACCGCGAAGTTAGCCATCGTCGGCCACGTCAGCGCGGTCAACCCCGACTTGTCGGCGCCGTCGGCGGTCGCGGCGCGCTGGACCATCCAGTACATCCGCGAACCCATCTCCCGGCTGCGCATTGCCGCGGCGCGGGTGACGGTGATCCGTTCACCGCTGCTGAGACCGCGCGGGGGTGGTGGGGGCGCCTCGTTCCCCTCCGCGTCGTCTTCGGATTCCGGCTCCCGGTCCAGCGGCGGGAGGTAGCGGTTGGCGCTTGGCATGGGCGGTGGACGGCGCGTGCGACGGTTGCCGGGGCCGTCGGTGGGGTAGTTCGCCATCCCCGGGTGCTCACTGACCGATCCGTTTCGGGTCCGGCGGCCCGGGGACGCGGCCATTCGGCCCTGGTGATCACGCCGCCATCCAGACACAAATCAATTCTGTCCTATCTCGCCGCCCCGTGTAGGCAACCGGGTGTGGCTCGCCCCCCGTGTCTTCCGGCAGTATGGAGTCGCTTGCAGAAAGGAAAGGGAATGTGACCGGACCCTTTGAGGACTCGACGGAATCCTCCGCGACGGCCGTGGCCGAGTGGCCCGAAGAGCTGGCGCCGACGCTCACGGGTGCGGTTGCGCTTGCCAGGGAGGCTGTCGAGGAGTTCAGCGGCCCCGAGGCTGTCGGAGATTACCTGGGCGTCAGCTACGAAGATCCCAATGCCGCCACCCACCGATTCCTGGCGCATCTGCCCGGCTACCAGGGCTGGCAGTGGGCCGCAGTGGTGGCCAGCTACGTCGGTGCCGATCGGGTCACCGTCAGTGAGGTGGTGCTGGTCCCGGGCCCAACCGCGCTGCTGGCGCCGGCCTGGGTGCCGTGGGAGCAGCGGGTACGGCCGGGGGATCTAAGCCCGGGAGACCTGCTGGCGCCGGCGAAGGACGATCCACGGCTGGTGCCGGGTTACGCCGCCAGCGGTGACGCTCAGGTCGATGAGACCGCGGCAGAGGTCGGGCTCGGCCGGCGCTGGGTGATGAGCGGTTGGGGCCGTGCCGAGGCGGCCCAACGATGGCATGACGGAGACTGCGGCCCCGATTCGCCGATGGCGCGATCGACCAAGCGAGTGTGTCGAGACTGTGGGTTCTTCCTACCGCTGGCCGGATCGCTGGGTGCGATGTTCGGGGTATGCGGTAACGAACTGGCGGCCGACGGACGCGTTGTCGACAAGCAGTACGGTTGCGGCGCGCACTCGGATACCCCCGCTCCGGCGGGCACCGGCTCACCGATGTACGAGCCGTATGACGACGGAGTGCTCGATGTGGTGGAGAAGCCGGCCGAGTCGTCGGACTAGCCTGCTTCGGCGGCAGCCTTGATCCTGGCCAGCGAGGTGTTCATGCCTTCGACCAGCTCACGTTCAAAGTTCGTGTTGCCGCCGAGCAGGGCATTCACCGACATGCTCGAGAATGCGCTGACGCCGTTTTCGGCGTGACGGCTCTCGGTCAGCCGGGTTCCCGCGCCGTGCGGCTCCAGCTCATAGCTCCAGATCGTGCGGTTGGTATCGACCCGGAATGCCAGCTTCTGCTCGGGGATGACGTCCACGATTCGGGAGCTGGTGGGCCAGAACAGGCGGTTGCGGCGGTTGAAGTTCAGGGTGCGGGTGCCCTGGCGCAACGGGCCGAATTGGTGCATCCAGCGGCACTGCGGGCTCCACTCGGGCATTCGTCGCAGATCGGATATCAACGCCCAGACCTTCGAGGGTGGCGCGTCGATATCAATGTGCGTTTGCAACAGCGGAGATGCCATGGGTCCTCCCGGGTAGGCAATTACCGATCGATTTGCTGCTGGTCGAGGTAGGTCTCGAGTCCGGCCTGAGCGCCGCGCGCACCGCGGCGGGCAGCGGCAAGCTGCCAGACGAAAAGGCAGGTACCGAACAATCCCACCCCCAGTCCGGCCACCGTCACTGGACGCCAGCCCTGCAGGCTGGGTACCAGGAACGCCGCCATGGCCGCGCCCAACCAGGCGAGCGCTCCGACCAAGATGACCGGCCACACCTCGAGCAGGACCGCCGGTAGCGGAGGCGGTTCGGGGCTTTGGTCGGGCTCGATACTCATCGTGTCTCCAAGATAGCCAAGTCGTCATCCGGGCGGCCGTGCGGATGCAGGTGGGTTTGCCGTCGCGCCGACGGCGGGGTCGTTCTCGTGTCCGCGAGCGACCCATCGGCCCAGGCCGCCCCGGGCGCGGCCAGGCTTCGGTAAGCGGTGTGCCAATGCGGGCGCGGGCGGTCGTGCCGAATCCTGGCCGTCGGACACGGCGGGCATGGGTTTGCCGTTCTGAACCCGCGCCATTGCGTTCCGATGTAACCTCGCGCTGTGCCTGACAGCGATGGGCGGCTGGCTAGCGACTTGTCGTTGGCAGTTATGCGGTTGGCCCGCCAACTTCGATTTCGGAACCCCTCGTCGCCGGTGTCGTTGTCTCAGTTGTCGGCATTGACCACGTTGGCCAATGAGGGCGCGATGACACCCGGCGCGTTGGCGATCCGCGAGCGGGTCCGCCCACCGTCGATGACTCGGGTGATCGCTTCGCTGGCCGACATGGGTCTGGTGGATCGCACGCCGCACCCCGTTGACGGCCGCCAGGTGCTGGTCTCGGTGTCCGAAGCGGGTGCGGAGCTGGTCAAAGCGGCGCGGCGGGCCCGCCAGGAATGGCTGGCCGAGCGCTTGGCGACGCTGGACGGCGACAAGCGCGAGATTCTGCGCAACGCCGCCGACATCATGATGGCGCTGGTCGACGAAAGCCCGTGACCGCGCACAGCCATGTTCGCGACGTCGATGTGCGAGATGTCAGCGATCCCGACGACCCGTGCCTCGATGATTTCCGCGACCTCAACAGCATCGACCGCCGGCCCGACCTGCCGTCGGGCAAAGGGTTGGTGATCGCCGAGGGTGTGTTGGTCGTCCAGCGCATGCTGGCGTCGCGGTTTTCGCCGCGCGCGTTGCTTGGGACCGATCGCAGATTGCTCGAGCTGAAAGACGATCTGGCCGGCGTTGGGGCACCTTACTACCGGGTCTCCCCGGACGTCATGGCGCAGGTGGTCGGGTTTCACCTCAATCGTGGCGTGTTAGCCGCCGCGAGCCGGGTGGTCGAGCCCAGCGTTGGGCAAGTCGTGGATGGCGCCCGCACCATCGCTGTTCTCGAAGGTGTCAATGACCACGAGAATCTGGGCTCGATCTTTCGCAACGCGGCCGGCCTGGGCGTGGACGCGGTGATTTTCGGCAGCGGCTGCGCGGATCCGCTGTACCGCCGCGCGGTGCGCGTGTCCATGGGGCACGCGTTGCTGGTGCCCTACGCGCGCGCAACCGATTGGCCCGCGGAGCTTGTCGCACTGAAAGAACGCGGATTTCGGCTCTTGGCGCTGACACCCAAGGGCGACGCTCGTGCGCTGCCCGAGGCGATGGACGCCGTGGGCGATCAACCGGTTGCCTTGCTGGTGGGCGCGGAGGGACCGGGACTGACGGCGGCTGCGCTGCGGATCAGCGACCTGCGGGTGCGCATCCCAATGTCGCGGGGCACCGACTCGCTCAACGTGGCGACGGCGGCCGCTTTGGCCTTCTATGAGCGGGCTAGGCTCGGCCAGTGACTGACGAACGCGGTGAATCTGTCCCCTGGGCTGCGGGTTTGGCGGTGGCCGCCTTTGTCGCAGCGGTGGTAGGGGTTGGCGATGCGGTGCTCAGCATCGGGCTCATTCGCGTGCATCCGCTGCTGGCGGTCGGTCTCAACATCGTGGCGGTCGGCGGGCTGGCACCGTCGCTCTGGGGCTGGCGGAACACCCCGGTGCTGCGCTGGTTTGTGCTGGGAGCGGGGGTGGGTGTGGCCGTGGCGTGGTTGGCGCTGATCGGCCTCGCCGGATTGGGCAGCCGCTAGCGCTGGCCGCTCGAACGCACCCCGAGCAGCACGTCCTCCCAGGCCGGGATGGCCGGCTTGCCACGGCGGCTGCTGGCGGGTTGTTCGGCCGGAGCGGGCGGGGTCTGCTTCGCCGGTTTGGCGGGCTTTGCCTGCTTGGCCGGCTTTGCGGGTTCGTCGAAGGCCAGGTGCGAGACCGGCGCCAGGGGCCGTAGCGGTGCCTTGTACTCCGGGTCGATTAGTTCGCTGGCCGCGTCGTCGATCGCGGTGACCGTGCCGCCGTGGGCTCCCGGGGCGAAACGGAAATGCGCGAGGTTGTCCGAGCGGCCGGCCTTCCAGGCAAGCTGTACCGTCCAGCGGCCGTCTTCGTTGCGCCAGGCGTCCCAGTCGAGCCGTTCGGGGTTGAGGCCACGGGTCACCAGCGCTGCGGTGATGGTTTCAAGCAGCGTCAGAACCGCGGGGCCGTCGGCGAGCATGGGGTGCGCGGCCGTCGCCAGTTCGGCGGCGCGCGAGCGTTCCAGCAACACCGGGTGGGCAAAGCGTTGGATGCGCGCGATGTCTGAGCCTGACGCGGTGGCGACCTGTTCGACAGATGCCCCGGCGCGGATGCGAGCCTGAATTTCCTTGGGACTGAGCATGTTGGTGACTTCTATGTCGAGTTGTGGTTGCTCGGGCGGTATCGGTTGGCGCTTCAACGCGGCCCGCAGCCGGTCATCGGCGGGCAGCTTGTATTTCTCGGTTGAGTCGACACCCTCGCAGAGAATGTATTTGCCGTCGGCGTCGAGCCCAACCACTCTCAGTTCCCGCATGGCTTCTCCTCGCAGGCTCCGTGCAGGTCGGCACCGGACCTGTTACGTTGCGAACTTTACGGCAGCGAAAGGCTGCCGCCGCGCTGACACGCTGGACGGTTGCCGGTTGATAACGGCGAGGTTAAAGACGCTCGACAACCCAGTCGATGCACTGGGTGAGTGCGCTGATGTCGTCGGGTTCCACCGCGGGGAACATCGCGACCCGCAGCTGGTTGCGGCCCAGCTTGCGGTACGGCTCGGTGTCGACGATGCCGTTTGCCCGCAGGGTCTTGGCTACGGCGGCGGCGTCCACGTCGTCAACGAAGTCGATCGTGCCCACCACCTGTGAGCGCAGGGCGGGATCGCTGACGAACGGGGTGGTGTAGGGACGTTCCTGCGCCCACGAGTACAACCGCTGCGACGAGTCGGCGGTGCGCTTGACGGCCCAGTCCAGCCCGCCATTGCCGAGCAGCCAGTCGAGCTGTTCGGCCAGCAGCACCAGGGTGGCGATCGCCGGAGTGTTGTAGGTCTGGTTCTTCAGGCTGTTCTCGATCGCTATCGGCAGCGACAAGCAGTCGGGGACCCACCGGCCGGACGCGGCGATGGCCTCGACGCGCGCCAGCGCGGCCGGGCTCATGATGGCCAGCCAGAGGCCGCCGTCGCTGGCGAAGTTCTTCTGTGGCGCGAAGTAGTAGGCGTCGACCTCGGTGATGTCCACCGGCAGGCCGCCGGCGCCCGAGGTGGCGTCGATGACAACCAACGCTTCGCCTGAGCCGGCCGGACGATGCACCGGCACCGCCACACCGGTCGATGTCTCGTTGTGGGCCCAGGCAACGACATCCACGGAGGGGTCGGCCTGCGGTTCGGGTGCGCTGCCCGGGTCGGCCTTGATGATGATCGGGTCGCCGATGAACGGGTTCTTGGCGACGGCCGAGGCGAACTTCGAGCTGAACTCGCCGTAGGTCAGGTGCAACGACCGTTTGTCGATCAAGCCGAAGGCCGCGGCGTCCCAGAACGCCGTCGCGCCGCCGTTGCCCAGAATGACCTCGTAGCCGTCGGGCAACGAAAAGAGGTCGGTCAGCCCCGACCGCACCTGGCCGACCAGATTCTTGATCGGTGCCTGACGGTGGGAGGTGCCGAACAGCTCGGCTGCGGTGCTGGTCAGGGCCTGCAATTGGGCGGGCCGGACCTTGGACGGGCCGCATCCGAAGCGCCCGTCGCTGGGCTTGAGGTTGGCGGGAATGTCGAGGGAAGTCGCGA
This sequence comes from Mycobacterium marinum, assembly GCF_003391395.1. NCBI lineage: Bacteria > Bacillati > Actinomycetota > Actinomycetes > Mycobacteriales > Mycobacteriaceae > Mycobacterium > Mycobacterium marinum. Next base: position 5,502,400 of record NZ_CP024190.1, on the reverse strand, counting down.
GCTGGTCAGCCATGGTAATCAGGGTAATGAGAGGTGGCGCGGTGGTGACCAAGCGGGCCGAAAAATGCCTGGCAGCGCGATCCGATGTGAGCGAGCCCACAGTTGGCCGCCCATTGGGGTGTGGGTCACTGAGTCGTCCGGGGTCTAGATAATTCCCGGTACCAGCGGTACCGTGTTCATCACACGTCCGAATGTAAACCTCATCGAGGAGGGCTGTAATGGCCAGGACGCGAATGGTTCGGCGGTGGCGCCGCAATATGGAAGTGCGCGACGACGCCGAGTACGTGGAAATGCTCGCCACACTGTCCGAGGGGTCTGTGCGGCGGAATTTCAACCCGTACACCGATATCGATTGGGAGTCACCGGAGTTCGCTGTCACTGACAACGATCCCCGGTGGATCCTCCCGGCAACGGACCCGTTGGGGCGCCATCCCTGGTACCAGGCTCAATCCGAAGAACGCAAGATCAAGATCGGGATGTGGCGGCAGGCCAACGTGGCCAAGGTTGGGCTGCATTTTGAGTCCATCCTGGTCAGGGGCCTGATGAACTACACCTTCTGGATGCCCAACGGATCACCGGAGTATCGGTACTGCCTGCACGAATCGGTCGAAGAGTGCAACCACACCATGATGTTCCAGGAGATGGTCAACCGTGTCGGCGCCGACGTGCCCGGGATGCCCCGGCGGTTGCGTTGGATTTCGCCGTTGGTTCCATTGGTGGCCGGCCCCCTGCCGGTGGCGTTCTTCATTGGTGTGCTCGCCGGCGAGGAGCCCATCGACCACACCCAAAAGAACGTGTTGCGCGAAGGTAAGTTGCTCCATCCGGTCATGGAACGGGTGATGGCCATCCATGTCGCCGAGGAAGCCCGGCACATCTCGTTCGCGCACGAATTCCTCCGCAAACGCTTGCCGAAGCTCACCAAGCGGCAGCGGTTCTGGATCTCGCTGTACTTGCCGCTGACGATGCGGTCGCTGGCCAATGCGATCCTGGTGCCGCCGAAGGAGTTCTGGGCGGAGTTCGACATCCCGCGTGAGGTCAAAAAGGAGCTGTTCTTCAGATCGCCAGAGTCGCGAAAGTGGTTGCGCGACATGTTCGCCGACGTGCGGATGCTGGCCCACGACACCGGTCTGATGCAGACTCGCTCGGCGCGGTTGATGTGGCGTATCTGCAAGATCGATGGGGAGCCGTCTCGGTATCGCAGCGAGCCGCAGCGCCAGCACTTGGCCGCTTCGCCCGCCGCATAGGCCGTTACGAGCTGTTCTATGCCGCACGTTATTACCCAGTCGTGCTGCAACGACGGGTCCTGTGTGTTCGCCTGCCCGGTCAATTGCATCCACCCGACACCTGACGAGCCCGGCTTCGCGACGTCGGAAATGCTCTATATCGATCCGGTGGCCTGCGTGGACTGTGGTGCATGTGTGAGCGCGTGCCCGGTGGGTGCGATTGCACCCGACTCGCGGCTGGACTCCAAGCAACTGCCGTTCGTGGAAATCAATGCGTCGTACTATCCGCAGCGTCAGGGCGGCGAGAAGCTACCGCCAACGTCAAAGCTGGCACCGGTGATCCCTGCTGCCCAGGTTCGGCCGCGCAGCCAGCCCCTCACCGTCGCCATCGTCGGGTCCGGGCCCGCGGCGATGTATGCCGCCGACGAGTTGCTGGTTCAGCATGGCGTGCGCGTCAACGTCTTTGAGAAGCTGCCCACGCCCTACGGCTTGGTGCGCGCCGGTGTGGCGCCGGATCATCAGAACACCAAACGGGTCACCCGATTGTTCGACGGGGTGGCACGCCATCGCCGGTTTCGGTTCTACCTCAACGTGGAGATCGGCAGGCAGCTGAGTCACGCGGATTTGTTGGCCCACCATCACGCTGTGGTGTATGCGGTCGGCGCGCCCGATGATCGTCGTCTGCACATCGATGGGATGGGCTTGCCGGGCACCGGTACCGCGACCGAGTTGGTCGCATGGATAAACGGGCATCCAGACTTCACTGACCTACCTGTCGACCTGAGCCATGAGCGCGCGGTGATCATCGGCAACGGAAATGTCGCCCTCGACGTGGCACGCATGCTCACCGCGAATCCGGACGACCTGGCTCGCACCGATATCGCTGATCCGGCGCTGCGCGCACTGCGCAACTCGGCGGTTCGCGAGGTGGTGATCGCCGCCCGCCGCGGACCCGCCCACTCGGCGTTCACTCTGCCCGAGCTGATCGGGCTCACGGGTTGCGCCGAGGTGGTTCTCGACGCGGCCGATCGTCAGCGGGTCCTTGACGATTTGGCAACCGTCTCCGACCAACTGACCAAGCGCAAGCTGGAGATCTTGGCAACGCTGGGGGAGGGCTCGGCGGCATCGGGCCCGCGCATCCGGCTGGCATACCAACTCACCCCCCGATCGGTGCGTGGTGAGCAGCGAGCCAGCGGCGTGGAGTTTTCGGTGACCGGTACCGACGAAATGCGCACCCTCGATGCGGGGCTGGTGCTGACGTCGATCGGGTATCGCGGCACGAAGATTGGCGATCTGCCGTTTGACGACAATGCGGCGGTTGTCCCCAATGACGGTGGCCGAGTCGTGGACCCGGTTCGCGGCGCCCCGGTGCCAGGTGTCTATGTCGCGGGCTGGATCAAGCGCGGGCCCTCCGGGTTCATCGGTACCAACAAGTCCTGCTCGCTGCAGACGGTTGCGGCGCTGGTCGCCGACTTCAACGCGGGCAAGCTGGGCGATCCGGTGTGCAAACCGGCCGCGTTGGCCAAGCTGGTGCATACCCGCGAACCCGACGTCATCGACTCCGCGGGATGGTTTGCCATCGACGCGGCCGAGATTGCACGCGGTAACGCCGAGGGGCGTCCGCGCAACAAGTTCACCGATGTGGCCGACATGCTGGGTGCCGCCGCCTCGGGGGCACCGGTGCGCCCGTCTCGTGGCTTGCTCGCGGCGATCCTCGGCAGGTAAGCGAGTCGTCAGGCCGCGCCGTTGCGCAGGCGCCGCGGTACGGCGACGCCTGCGCAACGTCAGGGTTGATCTGCGTTAGTTGCTCGCCTGTGCGGACATGGCCGCTTGGATCTCCTCCATGCTGACCTCGCGTACCGGCTGGCCCAGCGACCAGTGGTGGCCAAAAGGATCGGCGACAACTCCGTAGCGGTCTCCCCAGAATTGGTCGTCCAACGGCGCCACAACCGTGGCTCCGGCATCCAGTGCCCGCTGGAACTTCGCGTCCACATCGGTGACGGTCAGATGGATAGTGACCGGTGTTCCGCCCAGGGATACCGGTGTCATCGACTTGCCCCCGCACATCTCGGGAAAGTCGTCGTTGAGCATCACGGTAGAGCCGTTGATCCGAAGCGCGGCGTGGACCAGCCTGCCGTCCGGACCGGGCACGCGGCCCAACTCCTCGGCCCCGAAGGCCTTGACGTAGAAGTCGATGGCGGCCGCGGCGTCGTGAACGACGAGGTGGGGGGACAGGGCGGGTTCGACGTTGATTGCCATGAAAGTCTCCTTGCTGTTGGTTTCCCGAATGGGCTCACCGGTACTGACCCAAGCCGCGACACAAACTCATCGCGGCGTTCGTCATTTAACCGCGGGGCACCGACAAGCCCCGGTGGCCTGTGGCCGGACGGGCGCTGGTCGCCTGTGCGGGACTCTTGGATCAGGCGCAGATCAGGCGCAGATGAGGCGCGGATGAGGCGACGGGCGGTGGCCGTCGCTCGGTGCGGTTCGCCTCGGTTCCCGACCGCCCCTGGTTCGCCCCCCCGGTTGCTGGCTGCGGCCGGCTCCCGGCCGCGGGCCGATGTTGCGATGCGTCCACCGTGACTGTCTGACCGTGATGGGCGAGTGATCGTCAAGTGACCTGGTGGACGCCAAAGCGCTAGACACGGCGCCGTTGACTACGATTTCATTTCTGCGAGAGCACTTTTCGGCATCGGCGCGAATACGATTGGATCGCGACACGGGTACTATTACGTCACGAAACACGCTGATTTTGACGGGATTTGCGAGGGAATTGCGCTCCTTTAGCACTTCCTGGCGATATGTCAACCCTTGGTGGCCGAACATCCACGATCGCGTACTGGCGTCGCTTTGGTGTTCGGGCTCCGGCGTCGGACGCGAATGCCGGACGAGAGGGTGAAAGCTACTGGCGCGCAGGTTCGTCATGTACGAAATATGTTGGTATATAGGTCGACCCGAAAATTCGCCGAAGTCGGAAGCCTGGGCGAAACGAGGATGCTGATGGCATCGCTCACCGATTGTTTCATTCGAAAGGCATTGGGCGGCAGCGGATAAACCTTGAAATGCACTGACTCGGGATGGCTGCGTATAGGTGATAAGTGCTGTCTCGCAATGCCTATGGCCATTTTTATCGCGTTTCTTGTGTGCTATCCGGCTGGCAAGATCAGTTCACTCACGACAGAACGTCGCTGCAACGGTCGCCACTGGCAGTGCCTTCTTGCTGCCTTTTTATACCCCTCGGCGGATCATCGGGATGGTCAGGGTATGGGCTCGGTGATCTGGATGAATTTAATTGGAATTCACGGTGTTTGAGCATTCGGTCGAGCCAGGGCGGGCGTTAATGATGCGCCGGGGGAGGCGGTCCTGCATGTCCGGACGCGGGCTACTCGGGCGGGCTCGACCGCGGCTTCCGGCTCCAAAGATCGGTATTGACAATAGCTCTGGTGGGGCGGCAGACTTCGCTGCACGTTACGGACCTCCCGGTTGCACACCTCGAACATCCTGGTGAGCAGCGCGACACCTCAATACCGCCACTTGTCAGTCGATGCCGTCGGACGGGCCGTTGGCTTTGCTGGGCCTGGCTCGCATCGAGCTTGCCCGGCAAGCCACCGCGAGCTTGCGCATCGACCGGCAAAGCGTCATCCGACGAAGCCACTTTCCCGGTGGAGGCACAAGGAGAATTTATGGGTTACGCCAGCCATGCGGTCCGGGTCGGGGCGCTGGTGTTCGTTCTGGTGGTGGGTGCTGCGGCGGCAACCGATCAGGCGATCGGCCATGCCGCACCAACTGATTCGGACGCCTCCAGTGGTGAATCGTGGGCCGACGTCCCCGCGCCGCCGGGCGGCGAGAACACCGCAGCGTCTCTGCTGCCGGGGGCGGCACAGCCGGGTGCGGTGCCCGGTGCGGCGCAGCCGGGAGCGGTACTGCCCGGTACGGCTCTGCCGGGTGCGGCATCGCCAGGGATGGGTACGCCACAGCTTGATCCCAGCAACATCCCCGATGACTTGCTCAACGCCGTGATCAATTTCCTGGCCTCAATCCGCAATGGAGTGGTGCCGATCCTCGAAAACCGCACGCCGGTGGCCACGCCCCAACAACTCAAGATCGACGTCAACGGCTCGACGGGCCTGGTTCCGTTTTCGGCCTACGACCCGGATGGCAACAGGATGACCTTCAAGGTCAATCCCCGCGGCACCCCTGGTGGGCCTCAGCACGGCATGGTGAACATCGACGAGAGCAGGGCCGCCTTCGTCTACACCCCCGAGCCGAATTTCGTTGGCATCGACACGTTCACCGTTGCGGTCAGCGATGACACCAGCCTGCACGTGCACGGGCTAGCCGGATACTTGGGCCCGTTTCACGGCCACGACGACGTCGCCACCGTGACGATCTTCGTTGGCAACATCCCGACCGACACGATCAGCGGCGACTTCAGCATGTTGACGTACAACATCGCCGGGCTGCCGTTCCCGCTCTCCAGCGCGATGCTGCCGCGCTTTCTCTACACCAAGGAGATCGGGAAGCGGCTCAACAACTTCTCGGTGTCCAACGTCCAGGAGGATTTCAGCTACCACGAATTCCTGATCAAGAAGTCCAGGATGCCCAGCCAGACACCGCCCAGCCCGCCCACCTTGCTGTGGCCGATCGGTGTGCCCTTCTCCGACGGGCTCAATAGCCTCGCCGTGTTCAAGGTGAAAAGGCTCGACCGGCAGACGTGGTTTCAATGCGATGCCGACAACTGCCTCACCCCGAAGGGTTTTAGCTACTCGCAGCTACAACTGCCGGGCGGAAACACCATGGACCTCTACAACCTGCATGCCAACACCGGTGGTGGGGTGCTTACCAACGCCAACCTCAGGCAGCTTGCCAACTACATCCTGCAGAACTCCGCGGGCCGCGCGGTGATCGTCACCGGCGACTTCAACGCGCTGTACTCCGAGGACCAAGCCGGCCTGCTCGACTTCGCCGGTTCCACCGGGCTCACCGACGCCTGGGTGGAGGTCGAGCACGGCCCCACCACGCCGCCGTTCGCGCCGGACTGCATGGTCGGCAACGAATGCGAATTGCTCGACAAGATCTTCTATCGCAGTGGCACGGGAGTGACGCTGCAGGCCACCGCCTACAGCAATGAGGCGCCCAACTTCAACAATTCCAACGGGCAACCGTTGTCGGACCACAGTCCTCCGGCGGTCGCCTTCCACTACGAGACCACCAACGTCTCTTACCCGAACTAGTTTGTAGCGCTTGGTATTTGGTGCTCGATTCGACCTGTCCGGGCGCGTGCTATGCGGTGGTCAGCACCCGGTCCCAGCCCGCGACCGACTCCGGGGTGCGCGGCGCCGGACCCACGTAGATCGCGGAGGGGCGGACCAGCTTGCCCAGCCGCTTCTGCTCGAGAATGTGGGCACACCAGCCGGCGGTCCGCCCGCAGGTGAACATCGCCGGCATCATGTTGGCCGGGACGCCGGCGAAGTCCAGAATGACCGCGGCCCAGAACTCGACATTGGTCTCGATAGCTCGGTCGGGACGGCGCTCACGCAACTCGGCCAGGGCCGCCTGTTCCAAGGCCGCCGCGACTTCGTACCGGGGTGCCGCCAGCCGCTCGGCGGTGGCGCGCAGCACCCGCGCCCGCGGGTCCTCCGCGCGGTAGACCCGATGCCCGAAGCCCATCAGCTTCTCGCCGCGGTCCAGAATGCCCTTGACCAGGCCGCGGGCGTCTCCGGTGCGCTCGACCTGCTCGATCATGGGGAGGACTCGAGCCGGTGCACCGCCGTGCAGCGGCCCGCTCATCGCACCGATCGCGCCCGAGAGTGCCGCTGCGACGTCCGCGCCGGTAGAGGCGATGACGCGGGCGGTGAAGGTCGAGGCGTTCATGCCGTGTTCGGCGGCCGACACCCAGTAGGCGTCAATGGCTTCGATGTGCCTGGGGTCCGGTTCGCCTTGCCATCGCGTCATGAAACGTGCCGTGACCGTTGAACATTCGTCGATGACTCGCTGAGGCACGGCCGGCTGATAGATGCCGCGTGCTGATTGAGCGACGTACGACAGCGCCATCACCGACGCACGCGCCAACTGTTCGCGGGCCGTGGCGTCATCGATGTCCAGCAGTGGGGCGTAGCCCCAGATGGGCGCCAGCATCGCCAGCCCAGCCTGAACGTCGACTCGTACATCGCCGGTGTGGATCGGCAGCGGGAATGGCTCGGCGGGCGGCAGCCCGCGGCCGAATTCCCCGTCGACCAGCAGCGCCCACACATCGCCGAATGTCACCCGCAGACTAACGAGATCTTCGATATCGACGCCGCGATAGCGCAGCGCGCCACCGTCTTTATCCGGCTCCGCGATCTCGGTGGTGAAGGCGACTACGCCATTGAGGCCAGGGACAAAATCTTCCGGGACCACAGTCATAGCCAAATTCTTGCACTCCACCTCGGGGCGGAAACTACCGCCTAGTAGCCCCACCGGTAGCGTTGGCGCAATGACAGGGCCAAACGAGCAGCGCCTGGCCGCGATGCGGGTGGAATATGGGTCACCCGAAAAGGATGCCAGTCCCGACCTGGATGCGGACTGGCTCGGCCACGGATGGCTTGCGCTGGTTCGTAAGTGGATCGACGACGCGGAACATGCCGGGATCGCCGAACCCAACGCGATGGTGCTGGCCACCGTTTCGCAGGGGCGCCCGGTCAGCAGGTCGGTGCTGTGCAAGGCGGTCGATGAGGCCGGAATTACGTTTTTCACCAGCTATGACTCGGCCAAGGGCGCCGAGCTGGCCGAGACTCCGTACGCGTCCGTGACGTTTCCGTGGTACCAGCTGGGGCGCCAAGTTCACGTCCGTGGCCCGGTGAGCCGGGTCGCTGCGCAGGTGACCGAGGACTACTGGTCTTTGCGGCCGCGCGGGTCTCAGCTGGGCGCATGGGCGTCGCACCAGTCGCAGCCGATCGCGTCGCGCGCGGCATTGCTCGACAAATTGGCGCAGGTGACGGCGCGCTTTGCCGACGTCGAGCGCATCCCGGTGCCGCCGAATTGGGGCGGCTATCTCATCGCAGCTGAGGTGGTCGAGTTCTGGCAGGGCCGGGAGAACCGGGTGCACAATCGGATTCGGGTCAGCGGCGCACAGATCGAACGTCTGCAACCCTGAGATCGGCAAACCTTTCGCACTAATTGCGGTCGGTGATTTTTGCGCCGGGTGCGTAATGCATTCAATTTCCGCGCGCCACATAAATCAGAATTGGATTCTGATCTATGTGGCGCTTTCGGCTTAATTTGACAGCGGCGGGTACTGGACCCTTATCTTGTTGTGTCAACGCAGCCTTTTTGCATGTCGCATTATCGAACGGCATTTTAGAAGGAAGTTTTAGAAGGAAATTTTGGTAGTGCGCGTCTATTGGGAGCAGCTGATCAATGACAAGGCGTGATCCTTCCGTCGCCATCGTTGGCGCAGGTATGGCCGGAATCTGCATGGCAATTACGTTGCTCAACAGTGGAATTACCGATGTCACCATCTACGAGAAGGCCGATGAGGTCGGTGGGACATGGCGTGAGAACACATATCCGGGCCTGGTCTGTGATGTGCCTTCGCGGCTTTATCAGTACTCGTTTGCCAAGAATCCGGATTGGTCGAACTTATTCTCGCCGGGCGGCGAAATTCAATCCTACTTCTGTGGGATTGCCGACCGTTATCGATTGCGGGACCGGATTCGTTTCGGGACCGAAATCGTCAGCGCTCGATTTGAAGACGATCACTGGTCGGTGGTGACGGATAGCGGCGAAGAGACGGCGGTCGACTTCTTGATCGTGGCCACCGGTTTGCTGCACCACCCGCGGGTGCCGGCGATCGCAGGTTTGGACGACTTCGGAGGCAGCGCCTTTCACTCGGCCCGGTGGGATCATCGGGTCGCGGTGCAGGGGCAGCGCGTGGCGGTGATCGGTAGCGGATCAACCGGCGTGCAACTCGTCTCCGCCCTGGCGGGTGTGGCGGCCAAGGTCACCATGTTCCAGCGCACCCCGCAGTGGATCCTGCCGTGGCCTAACAGGCAGTACTCAAAGGTGAGTCGTGCCTGCTACCGCGGGGCGCCGTGGCTCGAATCGTTGGCCTACAAGATATGGGGCCGGGCCTTCGAACAATTCACCGCGGCGCTGACCAGGCCGGGCTGGCATCGCCGCGTAACGGGGATGACGTGCCGTGCCAGCCTGCGCCTGGTCCGGGATCCACACCTGCGCCAGGCTTTGACTCCGGACTACCAGCCGATGTGTAAGCGGCTGGTGATGTCCTCGGGGTTCTACCGTGCTATTCAGCGTGACGATGTCGAGCTGGTCACCACGGGCATCGACCGCATTGAAAACGCGGGCATCGTGACCGACGACGGGGTGCTGCGCGAGGTGGACGTCATCGTGCTCGCCACCGGATTCGACTCGCACGCGTTCTTCCGGCCGATGAAGCTGATCGGCCGCGACGGTGTCGAGATCGACGAGGTATGGCGCGGCGGCCCATATGCGTATCAGACGGTGGCAATGCCGGACTTTCCGAACTTTTTCATGCTGCTGGGTCCGCATAGTCCAGTGGGGAATTACCCGTTGACTGGCATTGCCGAATCGCAGGCCGATCACATATTGCGCTGGATACAGCGGTGGCGCAGCAGCGAGTTCGACACGGTCGAGCCGACGTCGTGGGCAACCGATGAATTCAATGCCAAGCTGCGGGCTGCGATGCCCAGGACGGTGTGGACGACGGGTTGCAGCAGCTGGTATCTGAACGATGATGGGGTGCCGGAGGTGTGGCCATTCGCGCCGGCCGAGCATCGGGCCATGCTCGCCGATCCCGACCTCGATCAGTATCACTTGCGTCGCCGGCCCGAGGTCCTGGCCTGGTAGCCGGGCCACGCGCGATTTCCGGCGCTTCGATCGGTGGACCGGTGGACCGCGTGATTTAAGTCTATGAAATAGTTCCTGCAGAAATATTTGTCGCTGAATATTAATGACTCGCGAGGCGCGGATGGGCGGGGTGTGGCACGGTCGGCAATCCGCTCGATCGCGCGCATTCGGTTGTCTGATCGTTCATCCGGCTTCCGCACGGAATATGCAAAGGGTTTGTCGGGGCATGCCACGGTGGCCCGTCATGGCCACCGGGCAGCAGGGTCGCGGAGATCGACCGGGCCAGCAGATACGACCCCGGGCAGGCGCGCCATCGTGTCAACGACTACCTTCAGCTATACGCACCGAGTGGGGCAGTCATATCAGCCAGAACGCAAAGGGGTTCTCGTGTCCGACACCGACGACACCGCAACTCTGAAGTACCCGGGGGGCGAGATCGACCTGCAGATCGCCCATGCCACCGAGGGTGCTGACGGCATTGCGCTCGGCCCGCTGCTGTCCAAGACCGGACACACCACGTTCGACAACGGCTTCGTCAATACCGCGTCGTGCAAAAGCTCAATCACCTACATCGACGGTGACGCCGGCATTCTGCGCTACCGCGGATACCCGATCGACCAGCTGGCGGAGAAGTCGACCTTCATCGAGGTCTGCTACCTGCTGATCTACGGCGAGTTGCCCAACACCGACCAGCTCGCCCAGTTCACCGGCCGGATCCAGCGCCACACCATGCTGCACGAGGACCTCAAGCGGTTCTTCGACGGTTTCCCCCGCAACGCCCACCCGATGCCGGTGCTGTCCAGCGTGGTCAACGCGCTCTCGGCGTACTACCAGGACGCGCTGGACCCGATGGACAGCGAGCAGGTTGAGCTCTCGACGATCCGGTTGCTGGCCAAGCTGCCGACCATCGCCGCCTACGCCTACAAGAAGTCGGTTGGCCAGCCGTTCCTCTACCCGGAGAACTCCCTGACGCTGGTCGAGAACTTCTTGCGGATGACGTTCGGCTTCCCCGCCGAGCCCTACCACCCCGACCCTGAGGTGGTGCGGGCGCTGGACATGCTGTTCATCCTGCACGCCGACCACGAGCAGAACTGCTCGACCTCCACGGTGCGGCTGGTGGGTTCCTCCCGGGCCAACCTGTTCACCTCGATCTCGGGCGGCATCAACGCCCTCTGGGGCCCGCTGCACGGCGGTGCCAACCAGGCGGTGCTCGAGATGCTCGAGCAGATCCGCGACAGCGGCGACGACGTGAGCGAGTTCGTCCGCAAGGTGAAGAACCGCGAAGCCGGCGTCAAGCTGATGGGCTTTGGCCACCGCGTCTACAAGAACTACGACCCCCGCGCCAGGATCGTCAAGGAGCAGGCCGACAAGATCCTGTCCAAGCTCGGCGGCGATGACTCCCTGCTGGGTATCGCGAAGGAGCTCGAAGAGGCGGCGTTGACCGACGACTACTTCATCGAGCGCAAGCTCTACCCCAACGTCGACTTCTACACCGGCCTGATCTACCGTGCCCTCGGCTTCCCCACCCGGATGTTCACCGTGCTGTTTGCGCTGGGCCGGCTGCCGGGCTGGATCGCGCACTGGCGCGAAATGCACGACGAGGGTGACAGCAAGATCGGGCGTCCGCGCCAGATCTACACCGGTTACACCGAGCGCGACTATGTCGCGATGGACGGGCGGTAGTCGGTCAGCGGTCTTGCCGCAGGTAGGCCAACACCGCCATAGCGGCGTTGTGCCCGCCAATACCCGACACCGCGCCGCCCCGCCGGGCGCCCGAGCCGCACAGCATGATTTGGTCGTGGTTGGTGGCCACCCCCCATTGCTGGGCGGGGGTGTCCAGGGTGTCGTCGTTTTCGGCGAATGGCCACGATAGCGCGCCATGGAAGATGTTGCCGGCGGTCATGTGCAGCGTGTGCTGTAGGTCTGCGGTGGTCGTGGTCTCGATGCACGGCCGGCCATGGGCGTCGGTCAGCAGCACGTCCTGAATCGGCTCGGCCAGGACCGAGTTCAGTGAGGCCAGCACCGCTGCGGTGAGTTGGTCGCGCAGCACGTCGGGGTCGGCGTTTCCGAACACCGAGTGCGGCGTGTGCAGGCCGAACACCGTCATGGTCTGCGCGCCGGAGTCACGCAACGCGGGCGACAGGATGCTCGGATCGCTCAGCGAATGGCAATACGCCTCGCACGGCAACGGATCCGGCAGATGCCCGGCGGCCGCGCGCTGGTGCGCGGCTTCCAGCTGGGTCCAGGTTTCGTTGGCGTGGAATGTCCCGGCGAAGGCTTGTTCGGGTGTGACGGCGGCATCACGCAACCGAGGTAGTCGCCGCAGCACCATGTTCACCTTGACCTGTGCGCCCGGGGCCAAGGTTGGTTCGGTATCGCCCAGCAGCTTTGCCAGGACCGCTGGGGTGACGCCGGCTAGCACAAAGCGCCCGCGGACCAGGTGTTCGTCGTCGCCAGCGCGATAGCGCACGTCACCGTTCGGGGTGACCGCGACAGCTTCCGCGCCGGTCACTATTTCGGCGCCGTATCCGGTGGCGGCGGCGGCCAGCCCCGCGGTCACCGAACCCATGCCACCGATCGGGACGTCCCAGTCACCGGTGCCGCCGCCGAGCAGGTGATAGAGGAAGCAGATGTTCTGGGTCAAAGATGGCTCGTCGAGCCCGGCGAAGGTGCCGATCAGCGCGTCGGTAGCGATCACGCCACGAACCAGGTCATCGTGCACCGCGGCGGTGATGGCGCGCCCGATCGGTTCCTCGATCATGGCGTGCCAGGCGCCGAGTGCCTCGGGGGCGCCACAGTCCACCACGGTGCGGCGGGCCTGGTCGCGGGTGCGTAGCGGCTCGAGCAGCGTCGGCCACAGGCGTTCGGTCACCAGCCGGCAGCGCCGATAGAACGCGGCAAACCCGGGCTCATCGCCGGCCGCGCCGACCGCGGCAAAGGTGTCGTCGCCGGCGGTCCCGATCAGCAGGCCGGAGCGTCCGTGCGTGTCAGGTTGGGGGGTATAGGACGAAAACTGGCGCCGGGCTAGCCGGACCGGGGCACCCAGGTCTTTGATGATCTGCGGCGGCAGCAGGCTGACCAGGTAGGAATACCGGGATAGACGAACCTCGACGCCGTCGAACGCCTGGATCGAGACTGCTGCCCCGCCGACGTGTCCCAGGCGCTCGAGCACCCGCACGCGCAGACCCGCCCGTGCCAGGTACGCGGCCGCGACCAGGCCATTGTGGCCGCCGCCGACAACGACGACATCGAATTCTTTCATTCTGGTGTCAGTGCGGGGTCGTGTCAGCCGGAGTATCCCTCGACTTGGCCGGCGGGACGCACGCTTGCCTCCCGCGGGTCGCCGCCGGTCTCCCGCAGCGCCCGGCGCTGGCGCAGCAGATCCCAGCACTGGTCGAGTTCGATTTCGATGAGGCGCAGTCGTTCATGCTCCTCTGACTCGGAGATTTCGCGGTGCACAAGCCGCTCACGCAATGCCTTCTCCTCGGCGACAAGGTCGCGGATATGGGCCAGGGTTTCGCTGTCCGTCGGTTTCCGCCCATTAGCCATTGCTCCAGTGTGCCTGACATCGGTAATTGCTCTGGCGGGGAGTCGGTAGGCTGCATATCGCCAGGGGCACCGCGAGGGCTGTGCAACCAACTGACGCTAAGGAGAAGTGCGGGTGGGTACCGACGCGGGCTTGGACGAGGCGCCCGCACCCACCGAGGCGCCGAAGGAACCGAAATTCGAACGGCGCCCGCTGGGCGTTTCCTGGCTAATCGGCGTGGTGGTTATTCCATTGCTGTTGGCGGCCCTCGGTTACGGCGCCTACCAGCGTCCGACGTCGGTCAACGGGCCGACCGGTGAGCTGCCGACCGTTACGGCGAGTTCCGCTAAGCCAGATCGGCCCGAGTTGTCGTTGTCATTGCTGTCGGTGAGCCGCAGTGGCAATACCCTGACGCTAATCGGCGATTTTCCCAATGAAGATGCCAAAGCGGCGCTGATGACGTCGCTCAAGGGCCTGCTGAGTCAAAATGTCACCGTGGTCGATCAGATCCAGATCGATCCCAAGGTCCGCGCGCTTGATTTCTCCAACGCCGAACCTGTTTTCTCCGCCAGCGGGCCGATTCCGGATTTCACCCTCAAGGTGGAACGGGACACCATCACCTTGACCGGAACCGCCGCATCGCCGGACCAGAAGGATGCGGTCGGAAGCGCGGCAACGAGCGTTTGGCCCGACGTGAACGTGGAAAACCAGATCGAGGTCAAGGGGCAGCCTGCTGGCAGCACCCCTCCAACGGGTCCCGCGGCCACCGGCGCATGTGCCGACCTGCAGGCGGCCGTCACGGCGCTGACCGGTGGGGCGATCGCCTTCGGGAACGATGGGGTGAGCCTGACCCCGGACAGCAATAAGGTCCTGACTCAGGTGGTGGACAAGTTGAGGGCGTGTCCGGATGCCAAGGTGACGGTCAACGGCTACACGGACAACAGCGGCAGCGAAGGCCTCAACATTCCGTTGAGCGCTCAGCGTGCCCAGACGGTGGCCGACTTCCTCGTGGCCCACGGCGTTGCCACCGATCACATCACCGCCAAGGGTCTCGGCTCGGCGAACCCGATCGCCAGCAATGACACGGCCGAGGGCCGCATCAAGAACCGCCGTGTCGAAATCGTGGTCAGCTAAGGAGAATCCAGCGTGGATTTCGTGATCCAGTGGTTGTACTACCTGGCTGCCTTCGTTGTGGGCTCGGCCGTTGCCTGGGGGATTGTCACGGTGTCGATCAAACCGGTCGCCACCACAGCGGAGGCGGTAGAGGCCGAGCAGACCGAGCAAACCGAGCAGACCGAGCAAACCGTGCAGGCCGAGGAGCCGGATCCAGCCGAGTCCCACCAGACCGAGGTGGCGCAGTGATGGCCCATGTGCACTGGTGGTTGATAATCCTGTCGTTCCTACTCGGACTGGTATTGACCTGCGCCCTGATGGTCCGATCCACCAAATACCAAGTGGCAGCCGCTGCTTCGGGGGGCGGAGCCGACGCCGCAGACGCCGAGACCAAGCCCCCGGCGATGAAGACGGCGACCGCCGAGCCACGCGAAAAGAAGGCTGCCGCAGGCGAGGACGCGCCCAAGAAGAAGGTTCCCGGCGCGAAGAAGAAGACCGCCGCCGCGAAAAAGGCCGCCGCGCGCAAGATTGCTGGGGCCAGGAAGCGCCCAGTGAAGCGCATGGTGGGGGCCAAGCGAGTTCCGAAGAAAAAGGTTGCGCGGGCCAAGAGGGCACCGACCGAAAAGACCGCTGTTACCGAGGAGTCCTCGGCTGCCCAGCTGGCGCCGGGGCGGTTTGCCCCGTACGGCCCGGGTTCGGCCCGAGCCGATGCCGACGGCACTGGGCCCCAGGGCTGGGTCGTTAAGGGGCGCACCGACACCCGCCACTACTACACCCCCGAGGACTCGTCGTACGAGACGACGTGCGCTCAGGTCTGGTTTCAGGACGAAGCGGCCGCCGCGCGGGCATTCTTCACCGCGTGGAGCAAGAGCACGCACCGGAAGTGACGCTGTTCGCGCTATCGGACTAGCTGGGGCCGGGAAGTTTCAGTAGCAGTCGCGCGCCGCCGAGTGGGCTGTTCTGCAGTGACGCGGTCCCGCCATGCAAGTGGGCCTGCTGGGCCACCAGGGCCAACCCGAGGCCGGAGCCCGAATGCGACGCCGTCGACCCTCGGGAGAACCGCTCGAACACCATCTGGCGCTCGGCTTCGGGGACACCGCTGCCGTTGTCGTCGACGGCGATCTCGACCCCGGCCCGTGAACTGACCGCGGACAGCTGGACCCGGGTGGACCCGCCATGTTTGACCGCATTGGCGATGGCGTTGTCCACGGCCAGCCGCAACCCCGCCGGCAAGCCGACGATGATGCAGGTCGGCGAGGGCACCAGCGACACATCGAGGTCGGGGTAAATGCGCATCGCGTCGTGGGCGGCACGGTCGAGCAACTCGGTGATGTCAACCGGCACATGGTCTTCGGATGTCGACAGTTCGCCCTGGGCCAACCGCTCCAGGGCACCCAGGGTGGCCTCGATTCGCGATTGCGTCCGAATCACGTCGTTGAGCACTTCTTTGCGCTGGTCGTCGGGAAGATCCAGGGTGGAAAGCACCTCGAGGTTTGTTCGCATGGCGGTCAGGGGAGTGCGCAGTTCGTGGGAGGACACCGCGGCGAAGTCGCGCGCCGAGGCCAGCGCCTCCTTGGTTCGAATCTGCTCATTCCAGATGCGCTGAAGCATGCCTCGCATGGCCTCGGCGATCTCGATGGCCTCGCTGGCGCCGTGCACTTCTACCCGCGGCGCCTCGTCTCCGGCATCGATCGAGCGGGTTTGCTCGGCGAGCTGTTTGAAGGGCCGCACCGCGAATACGGCCAGCAGCCAGGCAAATACCGTTGCCGCGCCGATGGCGAACGTACAGATCAACAGCACCCGGCGGTGCAGGTTGTTGGTCTCGGCGATGGTCGCGTCGTAGGTCGCGCCCACCGCGACCGATGTTGGCTCCGGTCCGGGGATCTCGACCGTCCGCACCCGGTAACGCACCCCCCGGATGTAGGTGTCGGCGTAGTCCTTTTGCAGCTTGGGCAGCGTGATGTCGGAGTTCGACTTGACCAGGTCGCCCCGGCGGACCGTGATCAGTGCGTCCTGGTCATTGGGGGAGCGCGGTATCTCGTCGAGGCCACGCGGCACGAACGGGATGGCGAAACCCGCGGCCTCGTCCAGCCGGCGGTCCAGCCGTTCCTTGCGGTCGTTGGTGATCCCGACCCAGACCACGGTTCCGACGATGAGCACCGGAATCGCGGCGCCGATGGCCGTCGCGACGACCACCCGGGTGCGCAGCGAGGGCGTACGGGCGAAAATTCGCGACAAGATGTTCATCACTGTCATTGCACTCATTGCATCCTGAGCACGAATCCGACCCCGCGGACCGTGTGCAGTAGCCGCGGGCCGCCGTTGGCCTCCAACTTGCGGCGTAGGTAGCCGATGAATACGTCCACGACGTTGGTGTCGGCGGCGAAGTCATAGCCCCACACCAGTTCGAGTAGTTGTGCCCGCGACAGCACCGCCGTCTTGTGCTCGGCCAGGACCGCGAGCAGGTCGAACTCGCGCTTGGTGAGGTCGACGTCGACACCGTTGACCCGGGCCCGTCGGCCGGGGATGTCTACTTCCAGCGGGCCCACCGTGATGGTTTCCGATGAAGATGTCGCGGTGGCCCCGCGGCGACGCAGCAGCGCTTTGACCCGGGCCACCAATTCGGCCAGCACGAATGGCTTGACCAGATAGTCATCTGCGCCGGCCTCCAGACCGGCCACTCGGTCATCGACCGAGCTGCGCGCGGACAGCACACAGACCGGGACGTCGTTGTCCATGGCACGCAGTGCGGTAACGACACTGACGCCGTCCAGCACGGGCATGTTGATGTCGAGCACGATCGCGTCCGGCCGGGTCTCGGTGGCGCTGCGCAAGGCCTCGGCACCGTCGACGGCGGTCGATACTTCGAATCCGGACAGCCGCAGACCGCGCTCCAGCGAGGCGAGCACATCGGAATCGTCGTCGACCACCAAGACCCGAGGTGAGTTCGCACCAGTGTCCATGCCGCCCATTTTGCCTGATTGCCGGCTATGGCGGTGGGAGGGTAGGCGCCGGGTCGCGGCTAGCTATTTGGGAGCCACTGGCGCGAGCAGACGTGGAATCGCATCAAGATCGCAGATCTTGTGCGATTCCACGTCTGCTCGCGAGGGTCAGCGACTCGCTCAGACGGCGTCGGCGGCAGCACGGCCAGCGGCGCGCCCGGAGAAAATGCAGCCGCCCAGGAACGTGCCTTCCAGCGCGTTATAACCGTGCACGCCGCCGCCGCCGAACCCCGCGACCTCTCCCGCCGCATACAGGCCCGCGATCGGTTCGCCGTTGTTGCTTATCGCCCGCGACGACAGATCGGTTTGGATGCCGCCCAATGTTTTTCGGGTCAGGATGTGCAGTTTCGTCGCGATCAGCGGCCCCGCCTTGGGGTCGAGGATGCGGTGTGGCGCCGCGACGCGGCCGAGCCGGTCGCCAAGGGCGCGTCGCGCATTGCGGATCCCCTGAACTTGAACGTCCTTGCAGAATGGGTTGGCGACCTGCAGATCCCGCGCTTCGATCTGCCTGCGGATCGCGGCCGGATCCAGCAGCGGTTCGTCGGTCAGGCCGTTCATCTTCTCGACGAGTTCTTCCAGGCTGTTGGCGACGACGAAGTCGGCGCCGTGGCGCTTGAACGCCTCGACCGGACCGGTCGCGTCCTTGTTTAAAAACCGTTCTTGCAGAACGGCTTTGCGGCTCTTGCCGGTGATGTCGGGGTTCTGCTCGGAACCCGAGAGGGCGAACTCCTTCTTGATGATCTTCTGGTTCAAGATGAACCAGGAGTGGTCGTACTTGGCGATCTCGGGGGTGGTGCGCAGGTGGCGCAGGGTGCCCAAGGTGTCGTAGCCGGGCAGGTAGGGGGCCGGTAGCCGGCGCCCCAGTGCGTCGAACCACATCGACGACGGGCCGGGGATGATGCGGATGGCGTGCTTGGGCCAGATGGGGTCCCAGTTGTTGACGCCTTCGGTGTAGTGCCACATCCGGTCGCGGTTGACCAGGCGTACCCCGCTGTCGTTGGCGATGTCGAGCATCCGGCCATCGACATAGGCGGGCACGCCGGTGATCATCGAGGCTGGCGGGGTGCCCATCCGGTCCGGCCAGTATCGCCGCACCATGTCGTGGTTGCCGCCGATCCCGCCGGTGGTGATGATGACCGCCTGCGCCGACAGTTCGAACTCGCCTACCTCGTCGCGGTTGGACGGAGTGGCGCGCTCCGCGTCATCGGGCGCCAACACGGTGCCTTTGATCCCGGTGGCAACGCCGTCGGTGATGACCAGCTCGTCAACGCGGTGCCGATGGTAGAAGGTCACCAGCTTGTCCTTGGCGCTCTGTAGAGCGGAGTCGACAAACGGTTCCACGACGCCGGTGCCGGTGCCCCAGGCGATGTGGAAACGGGGAACGGAGTTGCCGTGGCCCTCGGCGCGCAGGTCGCCGCGCTCGGCCCATCCCACGGTGGGCATGAACCGGATTCCGAGGTCGGTCAGATAAGAGCGCTTCTCGCCGGCGGCGAACTCCACGTAGGCGCGCGCCCACTTGGTGGCCCAGAAGTCTTCATCGTCGGGCCGGTCGAACGCCGCGCTGCCGGACCAGTCGTTCCACGCCAACTCCAGGGAATCTTTGATTCCGAGGTGGCGCTGTTCGGGGCTGTCCACCAGGAAGAGTCCGCCGAACGACCAAAAGGCCTGACCGCCGAGGTTCTTCTCGTTCTCCTGATCGACCACCGCGACCTTCTTACCCCGGCGGGTGAGTTCGTGAGTGGCGACCAGCCCGGCCAAACCTGCACCGACGACGATGACATCAGCGTCCATCCGACAGCCTTCCTAGAGTTATGTGTGAGTATGCCCTACGCCCACGCATCTGATACATTAATGCATCGGATGCGTTGATGTATCGGAGTGTGATGTAGATGACACCGCAAGCCAACACTGCCACGCCGGCGCGCGTGACCAAGCGGCGCGCCGAGACTCGGGCCCGGCTGGTCGATGCGGCGTTCAGGGTGTTCGCAGACAAAGGGTTCGGGCACGTGCGCATCGAGGATGTGTGTGCGGCGGCCGGCTACACCCGGGGGGCGTTCTACTCGCAGTTCGACAGCCTCGAGGAACTCTTCTTCACCCTCTATGACCAGCGCGCCACCTTGATCTCCGAACAGGTCGGCACCGCCATGGCAAGCGTCGACGATCCCACCGACGTGCCCGGGACAGTGGATCGAATCGCCAGCACCTTGTTGCTCGACCGCGACTGGCTGCTCATCAAGACTGACTTCCTGATGCACGCCGCCCGCCACCCGGATCTCGCCCAACGCCTGGCGGCCCAACGGGCGCAGCTGCGTGCCGCAGTGGAAGACCGGCTTGCTGGCAGCGATGTCGAACTACCCGCAGCGATCGGCAGCGTTGCCGACGCCGCCCGCGCCGTGGTCGCCGCCTATGACGGGGTCAGCATTCAACTTCTACTGGACGGCAACCAGGACGCGGCACGAGCTTGGCTCAGTCAACTTCTTGGCGTGGTGTTGATCCGCTGAGACCTGGCGGTGCTGCGCGGGTCGGCTGAGGCGGATTGCCAACTCGATGGCTTGGGGGTCAAGCGGACTTGGCCAGCCTGCCGGTTTCCTGGTTGGCGGGTGTCTGCGGTTTCCAGCCCGGCGGTCCGAAGACGTAGCCGAGTCGATCGCGTAGTCGAGTTGCTGAGCGCCAGTCTCGGACTATCGCCGCGTATTCGTTGGTTTGTAGCTTCCAGATGTTGAAGGTGTGGACCGGTTTTGTGAGTCCGTAGTGTGGGCGGAATTCTTCGGCCTGGAATGTGCCCAGCATGCGATCCCAGATGATGAGAATTCCGCCGAAATTCTTGTCTAGATACATTTGATCCATACCGTGGTGCACCCGGTGGTGTGACGGTGTGTTGAAGAGGTATTCGTACCAGCGCGGTAGTTTGCCGATCCGTTCGGTGTGGACCCAGAACTGGTAGGTCAGATTTATTGACCAGCTGAAGAACACCACCCACGGAGGAACTCCCAACAGCGGCAGTATGGCGAACATGATGATCTCGCCACTCTTGTTCCATTCCACGCGTACCGCGGTGGCCAGGTTGAAGTATTCGCTGGAGTGGTGTGGCTGATGTGCGGCCCAGATCAGCCGGACTCTGTGGGCGATGCGGTGATCGACGCAGTAGATGAGGTCTAGGCCCAGGACCGCGATAACCCACGTGTACCACTGGTGTGGGGAAAGATGCCAGGGCGCGACGTAGGTGTAGATGGCGGCGTAGCCGATTGCGGCGATGGTCTTCCAGGTGGCGCCGGTGACCAGTGAGACCAACCCGGTGGACAGGCTTGCGATGGTGTCGGGGCCGAAGTGGGCCCCGGGCGCGTTTCTCGAGTCGTCGGCAGCGGGCGCGCTGGTGGTTAGCAGTTTGCGTGCGGCTATCCATTCGAGAACGATCAGGAGTATCAGGAATGGGGCGGTCAGTACCACCGGGTCCTGCAGTCTGTCTGGCAGTGCGTCGAAGACGCTCATCGCAGTAGTCATGTCAGTGATGCCTTAGCTGTAGGCGTGGTGTCGGGGGTTGGCGGACTTCCGGATTAATTCGCGGTGTTCATGCTGTGCGGCCGGGGTTGTGCCGATCGTGGCCGGTGCGAGCCGTGGCGTTGTTTTTAGTATTTGGGAGACGGGTTCACCCTCCTGCCGAATTTCGTTTGATTCGATATGAGGAAGAAATCCGATGGTCCGGTTCTGGGTGTTCGCGTCGTACTTGCGGGCTCGCATCGTGGCGTCATGGGGCCAGTAACTTGCTAGGTGCCGGGTGTTCATAGACGCCGGAGGAGAGGTATTTCCACGCGGCGTCGGCGACGACGAACGCGATATCGGCACGCTCGCCTGCTCGCAGAGCTTGAGTGCCGATCTCCAATGCGGCGTGTAGGGCCGCGCCCGTGGACAGGCCTGCCAGGACGCCCTCGGTGTGTGCGAGTTCGCGGATGCGGTGCTCGGCATCGGCGGTGGCGACCGGGTAGCGCACGGCCCCCAGCGTGGGGTCATACAGTTCGGGCACAAATCCTTCGTCGAGATTGCGCATCCCACAGAGTTTTTCGTTGTGGCGGGGTTCGACGGCCACGATCTTGATGTTGGCGACGTGTTCGCGCAGGAATCGGCCGGCGCCCATCAGAGTGCCCGAGGAGCCTAGGCCGGCGACGAAGTGGGTGATCTCGGGCAGGTCGGCGAGCAGTTCCGGGCCGGTGCCGCGGTAGTGGGAGTCGGAGTTGGCGGGGTTGCCGTACTGGTAGAGCAGGACCCATTCGGGGTGTTCGGCGGCCAGTTGTTTGGCGAGCGCTACCGCGGTGTTGGATCCGCCCTCGGCGGGGGAAAATATGATCTCGGTCCCGTAGAGCTCGAGCAACCGACGGCGCTCGATCGAGGTGTTTTCCGGTATCACGCAGATGAGCCGATACCCCTTCAGTTTGGCGGCCATCGCCAGGGAGATGCCGGTGTTGCCGCTGGTGGCCTCCAGGATCGTCGCGCCCGGCCGCAGCCAACCGTCGGCCTCGGCTTGCTCGATCATCCGCAGCGCTGGGCGATCTTTGATCGACCCGGTGGGGTTGCGGTCTTCGAGTTTGGCCCACAACCGCACGTGCGGACTGTTGTCCCAGCCTGGTGAGAGTCGTGGTAAGCCAACCAGGGGCGTATCGCCCAAGGTGGCCAGCAGTGAGTCGTAGCGGGTCATGGGGTGCGCTCGCTGGTCGGCGCTGCGGGTGCGGGTCTTCTTCGGGTGCGAAGGTCGACGATCACAGCTGGCCCGTTACTACATCGTGTGGTTGGGGGCCAGTGGTTGTGATGGCGAGATGGTGATTCGGCGAGGCTGTGAGTTGTCATCGTGTCCGCCCAATAGGATTCTGGTGTTAGACCGCGCCGAGCTCAGGTGCCGGTGATAGGTCACGATCCCGGTTGGGGACTAGCTCGTCGTAGAGCGACGCGATGGCGTTTACTGTCGGTTCCACGTCGGCGGTGTCGTGTGATGCGGTGGACACCAGTCGTAGCTGGACAACCCCGGGGGGGACCACCGGGTACATCACGCCCGAGCAGAATACGTTGTGCTCGTGGCGCATTCGGTTCAGAAATTCGAGGGTTAGCAACGGGTCCATCTGCAGGAATACCGGTGTGACCAGACTCTGGGTGTTGCCGATGTCAAATCCCTTGTCGGTCAACGATGTTTGAAGCTCATGTGCGATGGCATGGGCTCGCTGGCGCAGATCGTGGCGGGTGCGCAGCAACTCGAAGCGGAACAGGTTTCCGGCGATGATCGGCAGGGGTAGGCCTCTGCTGAAGATCTGCGAGCGCATTGTGTAGCGCAGTTTCCAAATTACGTTGGCCTCTGATGCGACGAATGCCCCAGTGCCGGCGGCCGCTTTGGCGAAGGTGCTGAAATATAGGTCGATACCATCTTGGACGCCCTGTTCTTCCCCGGCTCCGCTGCCGGTTGCGCCCAGGGCGCCGAACCCGTGTGCGTCGTCAACGAGCAATCGGAAATCGTAGGTCTTCTTGAGTTCGACGATCTCACGTAGTGCACCCTGGTCGCCGGACATGCCGAAAACCCCTTCGGTGATCACCAATACGCCGGCGTCGGCACTGCGCACCCGATCGATCTCGGCCAGGCATGCTTGGAGTTCGTCAATATTGTTGTGCGAGAACGTACGTGTCTGGTCGAGGCCGCCCTTCTTCTTCAGCCGGACCCCGTCGATGATGCACGCGTGGCATTGCGAGTCCAGGACGATCCAGTCTGAGGAGGTGGTGAGTGAGTCGATGAGTGAGGCCATGCCTTGATACCCATAGTTGAGAAAGAGCGCCGCCGGCTTCTTCACATAATTGGCCAGCTCCTCTTCCAACTGCTCGAGGATGTCCGTCTCGCCGCACATCATTCGTGAGCCCATGGGTCTTGCGAATCCGTAGAGTCGAGCGAACTCGACATCGGCTTCCCGTACTTCAGGAAGATTGGCGATTCCGAGATAGTTGTTGATGCTCCATACGATCTGCTCGCGGTCTTGCCACCTCATGTGGGCGCCGACGGGCCCATCCAGCTTGGGATATGTCGCTATGCCATGTGTGGCACGAGAAATGTGTAGCAGCGGCTCGTCTACCGCAACAAATTTATCGAAGAGATCCATGATTTGTGCCCCTAATCCCTGTCATTGATCGTTTGCCCTGAGGTGTTTCTTCCTGAAAGTGCTCCGTGAGACGGCTAGGGTGGCGATGTGCATTCGGCGGCTGCCGGTTGAGGCTCCTCGACCGGTCGTTGCCACGCCGGTCGTATCAGGCGCAGCGCAAACGGAATCGTGGCGATGGCCAAAGTCCCCAGAAATGCCCATACGACCCGGAAGCTGCCCACGTCGATGGGCGAGTGACCGGAACGCTCAACAAGCAACGTGCCCACCGCGGCGGTGCCCAGGGCCGCGCCGAATTGCCGCAACATGGAATTGAGTGCATTGGCGGTGCCGAGGAGCTGGCCGGGCATCGCATCGATCGCAGCGCTTGCGAGAACCGGCATGACACACCCGATGCCAATCCCGCAGAGGATCGATCCGGGCAGCCACCGTGACGCATAGTCGGCTCGGCTCGTTGTCAGTAACCAGAACAGGAAAACGCCGAGAGCGAAAACCCAGCAACCGGGGATCACCGCCCATCGGTGTCCCCGCGCATCTGCGATCCTTCCGGCCGGGATAGCCGCAAGCGCGGCCGCAACAAAGATCGGCATCATGGCCAGTCCCGCCTCGAAAGTGGAATAGTGCCAGTGCGACGTCAGAAAGAACACGACGGCAAGTAACAACCCATAGAAGCCGGCCCCGAAGATCGCGGTCGCCGCATTGGCGGCGAAGAAACGGCCCTTGTCGAAATCGTGTATCGGCTCCGCGCGGCGGTGGTGGCGTGCCACCCCCACCATCGCCGCGGCCAGCAGGATGGCACCCGCAATCAGCAACAGCAGTGTCCGGCGCTGGCCCCAGCCCCAGGACGGGCCTTCAAGGATGCCTGCCGTCAGCGCCCCCACACCCGAAGCGATCAGGACGATCGCGCTCGTGTTCACCAGCTGCCCCGCCACGGCATCGCCGCGGTTGTCGACATTGCGCAACCCGGCAAGCACGGCCAACCCGATCGGCACGTTGATGAGGAAAATCCCGCGCCAGCCCACGGTATCGGCGAGAAACCCCCCGAGGGGTGGCCCCAGTGCCGCCGCCAACGCCGCCGAGGTACCCCATAGCGACACCGCAGTGGCCCGAGAACCCCGACCAAAATAAGGAAGAATCAGCGCAAGCGAAGCCGGCCCCATCAGCGCGGCACCCACCGCTTGTGCCGCTCGAGCCGCAACCAGCGCGCCCAACGTGGGCGCGACCGCGCAACCCACAGACGACAGAATGAACGTGCTGACACCGATGGCGAAGACGTTGCGGCTACCGAACTGATCTGCCCAACGCCCGCCCGGCACCATCAACGCGGCAAACACAATGAAATACGCGTCAAGCACCCACGACCGGGCGGATGAGGATGCCTCCGGAAAACTTGCCGAAATAGCACCGAAAGCTACAAGTAATACCGTTGTATCCAGGTAAACAATAAATCCCGCGGTAAGCCCCACCGCCAACGCCCGCACTCTACCCGTAACCAATACCACTCCCCGCGCCCGCGCGCCCATTCAACCCGAACCAACGATCCTCAACCGCACCCGCCGGCTGAAGTCATCACAGACCCCTGCGTAGTTGATCTAACTACAAACTCGCAAAAATTTCTCGGGATCGAGCGCGTTGCCGCTTCCATGGGCCGCGGCGCCGACTCTCGTCTCGAGACGGTCGCAATAGCGCGATTTGGTGTATGGGATCGCCATCGAACTGCATGAAACACCATTTCAGGATGGGTGCGGGCGCCAATGGGTTTGCCGGCGATGGCGGTGTGGAGGTGAACGGTGTTGCCGCACCATGCCATCCGCAAGGGCCGGTGTGCGCAATGTTGCCGGCGCGCCGTCATGACATCCGGTCGTTGTGGGGAATCCGATGGTGGCCAGCTGCGCAGCTTGCAGTGAACGCGGCGCCGTTCGGGGTGGCGGCCCCGATTGGCAACGGCGGCAACCGATCCCGCTTCGGCAAGCCGATACGAGAGCGGGCTCGCTGGATGGTCGTGGGGCACGTAGCTGACCGTACTGCTGAAACTTGACGGTGTCCATATTAGGCGTTCGCTTCTTATTCAAAAGGGGAATTTTCCTTACGATCCTCAGTGTGAGATTTAACATGCATGTCTCAAAAGAGATGTAAAGGAACAGGATTGGACAAGTTTGTCTCATGGAGCCGGTCTCTCGCCGGGTGGCGGCGATGCGGCTGCGCCTCCGTAGTGATCTGCGCACGTTGGCGGAATGGTGCAATCTCTGCGGTAACGGCCGTGGGGCTAAAAATCGATCACCGAGCTCTCTCACGGGTGCTAGCCAGATCCTGGTCGGTAAAAAGAGGCTGTTGTAAGAGAAATTGAATTCGAATTGGACTCTCGCGGCAGCTCAGAATGATTCCTGCCGTGCGGGGCAGGCGGTGCTGACGGGAGAATCGAGCGAGCTGCGCAGACCCAGCATCACATTACCGAACCGGCCTTGCTGATTCTCCCGTCCCTCCGCCACGCATTCGATCCTGGCTAACCTGCCACACCAAAATCGCCGCAGCGGGGCCGAAGCCCGACCGCTAAACGGCACCGCCGCAGGTCAGCGGTCGCGCGGGAGCCCGATGCTGCGGTACCGCGCGAGTCGAGCCGTCATGCGCTGGGCGTCGGGTATCTCACGCAGCGCGGCAACCTCGGTCGCGATGGCGATCGAAAGTCGTTGGGCGAACTCGACCGGCTCAGCTGCGGCGTCGGGGAGTTCGGGAACTATGACGTCGACGATCCCGGCGGCCAGCAGGTCCGCCGATCGAATGCCTTGCGCTGCGGCGAGCTCGGCGGCGTGGGTGGTGTCGCGGAAGACGATCGCGCTGGCGCCCTCCGGCGGAAGTGGAGCTAGCCAGCCGTGTTGGGCGGCCAATACCCGGTCTGCGGGCACCATCGCCAGCGCCGGCCCGCCGCTGCCCTGCCCCAACAGCACCGACACCGTCGGGGTGCCCAGCGTCACCAACTCGGCCAGACATTGGGCGATCTGGCCGGCCAGCCCACCCTGCTCGGCATCGGCGGACAATGCGGGGCCGGCGGTGTCGATGACCAGGACCAGCGGCAGCCGCAGCTCGGCGGCCAGTGCCATGCCGCGGCGAGCCTCGCGCAGCGACGCCGGTCCGATGATCCCGCCACCGATCCCTTGCTGGCCAAGCACCACCATTGGCTGACCGGCCATGCGGGCCAGCGCGAGCAGCGTGGTCGCCGCGTCGCCGTAACCGGTCCCGGAGAGCAGCACTCGGTCGGTGGCCCCGTAACGCAGCAGGTGTTCCACCCCCGGCCGGTCGGGTCGTCGCGATGCCAGCACCGAAGTCCACGCCGGAACATCCGGTATCGCAGTGGGAGCTGGCGCCGCTGGCGCTGGCGCTGGCGCGTCGGTGAGTACCGTCAATGCGCGATCCAGTGTGCGTCGTAGCTCGTCTAGCGTGACCACGCCGTCGATGACACCATGGCGCTGCAGGTTCTCCGCGGTCTGGACGCCAGCGGGAAACGGTTCGTCGTAGAGCAGCTCGTAGACCCGGGGACCCAGGAAGCCGATCAGGGCCCCCGGTTCGGCCACCGTCACGTGGCCCAGCGAACCCCATGACGCGAACACCCCGCCCGTGGTCGGATGGCGCAAATAGACCAGGTAGGGAAGGTGGGCCTGCTTGTGCAGCCGGACAGCCGCGGCGATCTTCACCATCTGCAGGAACGCGACCGTGCCCTCCTGCATGCGCGTGCCCCCGGAGCTGGGCGAGGCCAGCAGCGGCAACCGCTGGCTGGTGGCGCGTTCCACGGCCGCGGTGATTCGCTCCGCGGCCGCCACGCCGATCGAGCCGGCGAGAAAGTCGAATTCGCACACCACCACCGCGACCCGGCGCCCCAACACGCGGCCCTCGCCGGTCAGCACCGATTCGTCACGGCCGGTGGCGGCTCGGGCGTCGGCCAGATCGCGCGCGTAGGACTCCGATATCGGGACCTCTAGCGGGGGCGTATCCCAGCTGATGAAAGAGCCCTCGTCCAGTACGGCGTCGCGCAGTTGGTCGGTGGTGATACGACTCACTCGATGAGGCTATATAGGCTTGCCCCATGATCGGTATCTCCCAGGTCGAAGCCGTTATGACCATCGAGTTGCAGCGCCCGGAGCGTCGCAACGCCCTGAACTCGCAGCTGGTCGAGGAGCTGCGGGAGGCCATCCAAAAAGCCGGCGACGGGTCGGTTCGCGCGGTCGTACTCACTGGCCAGGGCACCGCGTTCTGCGCGGGAGCGGATCTATCCGGTGATGCGTTTGCCGCTGACTATCCCGATCGGCTCATCGAGCTGCACCGCGTGATGGACGCAGCCCCGATGCCGGTTATCGGTGCCGTGAATGGGCCTGCCATCGGCGCCGGTTTGCAGCTGGCCATGCAGTGTGACCTGCGGGTCGTGGCTCCCGAAGCGTTTTTCCAGTTCCCTACGTCTAAATATGGCCTGGCCCTGGATAACTGGAGCATCCGCCGACTGTCGTCGCTGGTAGGGCACGGACGGGCGCGCGCGATGCTGCTGACCGCGGAGAAGTTGACCGCCGAGACGGCGCTGCACACCGGGATGGCCAACCGCATCGGCACGTTGGCCGATGCACAGTCCTGGGCCGCCGAGATCGCCGGTCTGGCGCCGTTGGCGATCCAGCATGCCAAGCGGGTGCTCAATGACGACGGTTCCATCGAGCAACCGTGGCCGGAGCACAAGGAGCTGTTCGACAAGGCCTGGGGAAGCCAGGACGTCATCGAGGCGCAGGTCGCTCGGGTGGAGAAGCGGCCGCCGAAGTTCCAG
Organism: Mycobacterium marinum; assembly: GCF_003391395.1. NCBI lineage: Bacteria > Bacillati > Actinomycetota > Actinomycetes > Mycobacteriales > Mycobacteriaceae > Mycobacterium > Mycobacterium marinum. The sequence continues at coordinate 5,473,742 of NZ_CP024190.1, read as the reverse complement.
GGGGCGTAATCCAACATGGTCGGCCGGGCACTAAGACTGGCCGCCGGCACCGCTTCGCTAGCGGCCGGCGGATGGCTGATGCGGGCGCTGCACGGAGCGCCAGCTGCGTTGGGTGCCGATCCTGCGGCGATCGAGGCCGCCTCGGATGGATCGCCGAACTATCGCGACGGTGTATTCGTCAACCTCGACCCCGCCTCGGTGTTCACTCTGAATCGTGAAGAAATGCGGCTCCTTGCTTGGGAGCTACTCGCGAATCGAGGTGGGAGCCGCCCGGCCAAGCCGATCCCGCTGGCTGCTCCGCAGGTGTACCAGGGCGACGCGAGCCGGCTGGCGGTGAGCTGGTTCGGCCACTCCACGGCGATGGTCGAGATCGACGGCTACCGGGTGTTGACCGACCCGGTGTGGAGCGACCGGTGCTCGCCCTCGGATCTGGTCGGCCCACAGCGGCTGCATCCGCCGCCGGTCCAGCTCGACGGGTTGCCCGCCGTAGACGCGGTGGTGATCAGCCATGACCACTACGACCATCTCGACATCGACACCGTGATCGCGCTGGTCCGTAGTCAGCGGGCGCCGTTTTTTGTGCCGTTGGGGGTGGGGGCACATCTGCGGTCGTGGGGCGTCCCCGAGGATCGCATCATCGAACTCGACTGGCACCAGAGCGCCCAGGTCGGCGAGCTCAGCGTGATCTGCATGCCGGCACGGCACTTTTCCGGGCGCTTCATGAGCCGCAACAACACCCTGTGGGCGTCGTGGGCCTTCGTAGGACCGACGCATCGCGCCTACTTCGGCGGGGACACCGGCTACACCAAGAGTTTTGCCGAGATCGGGGCCGATCATGGTCCGTTCGACCTGACCTTGATGCCCATCGGCGCCTACAACACTGGGTGGCCGGACATCCATATGAATCCCGAGGAGGCGGTCCGGGCGCACCTGGATGTCAGTGACACGGGTTCGGGGCTGTTGGTGCCGATTCACTGGGGGACGTTCCGGTTGGCGCCGCACCCGTGGGCGGAACCGGTAGAGCGACTGCTCAAAGCCGCTGAATCAGACCAGGTCCAGGTGGCCGTGCCACTGCCCGGTCAGCGCATCGATCCTGCCGGGCCGTTGCGATTCAACCCCTGGTGGCGGCTCTGATCGAGGCGATGCCGAAATCGGCTTCATGCCAGCGGTATCGGCGCCGCAACCTTGGCGGTGGTGATGTTTGCGTCCCACCGCAGTAAGGGACGGCAAGGGGATATCCTCGGCGGACATCGGGGACATGAACGCCGCAGCGAACTGTCATGACCGCATGCCCGCTGGTCACCAGCGGTGCTGGCGGCACGTGGCATGGGGCCTACCCGGGAGGGCGACGATGCCCGGCTAGAGTGCGGCAATGACCAAACGCGCGGCGACGACAGCAGTGGTGATGATGTTCCTGGCGTTGGTGGGATGTGCTCCCAAACAATCAATTTCCAACCCGCCATCGACGCCGTCGCAGCTCCCGCCCAATGAGGTCTCCGGTATCGACATTCCCCCGGGCCGGATCGACGAAGCGGTCGCAAAGGTTGACGGCTTAGTGGCCGAGCTGATGAAAAGCACTGGTATACCCGGCATGGCGGTGGCGATTGTCCACGGTGGAAAGACGCTGTATGCCAAGGGATTCGGGGTGCGGGACGTCAGCAAGGGCGACGGTCAGGACAACAAGGTCGACACTGACACGGTCTTCCAGCTGGCCTCGATGTCCAAGCCCATCGGGGCGACCGTGGTCGCGCACGAGGTCAGCACCAATGTCGTTTCTTGGGACACGCCCGTCGTTTCGAAGCTACCAGAGTTTGCCCTCAGCGATCCCTACGTCACCGACCACGCCACGATCGCTGACCTGTATTCGCACCGGTCCGGGTTGCCCGACCACGCCGGGGATGCGCTCGAAGATCTGGGCTACGACACAACGCAGGTGCTCGAACGGTTGAAGTACCTGCCGTTGGACCCCTTTCGAATCAGCTATGCATACACCAACTTCGGTGTGACCGCCGCCGCCGATGCGGTCGCGGCAGCAGCCGGCAAGGCCTGGCCGGACCTGTCCGAGGAGGTGCTCTATCGCCCGCTGGGGATGACCTCTACGAGTTCCCGATTCGCCGACTTCCTGGCCCGGCCCAATCACGCGGTCAACCACATCAAGGTGGGGGACCGGTGGGAGGCCCGGTTCCAACGGGACCCGGATGCTCAAACGCCGGCGGGCGGGGTGAGTTCGTCGCTCAATGACATGGCCCACTGGCTGACCATGGTGCTGGCCAACGGCGAGTACAACGGCCAGCAAATCGTGTCACCGGAGGCGTTGCTCCCCGCCATCACACCGCAGGTCATCTCGTCGGCGGCGCGCTCACCGAAAGCTCGCGCCGGTTTCTACGGCCATGGGTTCACCGTGTCGGTGAGTTCCGCGGGCCGCACCCAGTACGGCCATTCCGGGGCGTTCGGGCTGGGGGCTGCTACCAACTTTGTGGTCCTACCCTCCGAAGACATCGCCATCGTTGCGCTGACCAATGCCGCGCCCTACGGCATACCCGAAGCGCTCACCGCCCAATTCATGGATCTGGTGCAATACGGCGAAGTCCGCGAAGACTGGACGAACCTATACCGACAGCAAATGGGCCCCATCAATACCCCGGAAGGATCTCTGGTCGGCAAGCAGCCCCCGGTCAACCCTGAACCGGCCCGGCCGCCAAGCGACTACATCGGGGTATACGCCAACGACTATTGGGGCCCCGCCACCGTGACGGAGCGCGATGGCCAGCTGCAGTTGTCGATGGGGCCAAAGAACCAGACGTTTGACCTGACGCATTGGGACGGCGACACTTTCACGTTCGCACTGTCGACGGAGAACGCTTTGCCCGGTTCGATCTCGAAGGCGACCTTCGCCGGTGACACGCTCAATCTCGAGTATTTCGATTCGAACAAGCTCGGAACGTTCACGCGATGACGGCCATCGGCTTGACCGATGCCGAAGTGGCGGCACGGTTAGCCGAAGGTAAGAGCAATGACATTCCCGAGCGGGCGACTCGCAGTGTGGCCCAAATCGTTCGGGCCAACGTATTCACCAGGATCAATGCGATTCTGGGCGTACTGCTGCTGATCGTCCTGGCGACCGGTTCGGTGATCAACGGGATGTTCGGCCTGCTGATCATCGCCAACAGCATCATCGGAATGATCCAGGAGCTGCGGGCAAAACAGACACTGGACAACCTGGCAATCCTCGGCCAGGCGAAACCGTTGGTTCGGCGGCAATCCGGCACCCGCACAATGTCGCCCAGCGAGGTGGTGCTCGACGACGTCATCGAACTCGGACCTGGCGATCAGGTCGTCGTTGATGGCGAAGTCCTCGAGCAGGACAACCTCGAGATCGACGAATCCCTGCTCACCGGTGAGGCCGATTCGATCGCCAAACACGTGGGCGAACAAGTCATGTCAGGCAGCTTCGTGGTTGCAGGTAGCGGGGCATACCGTGCGACCGAGGTGGGGCACGAGGCATACGCTGCCAAGCTTGCCGCAGAGGCGAGCAAGTTCACCCTGGTGAAATCCGAATTGCGCAGCGGCATCAACAAGATTCTGCAATTCATCACCTATCTGTTGATACCTGCCGGGGTGCTGACCATCTATACCCAGCTGTTCACCACCCACGCGGGTTGGCGAGACTCGGTGCTGCGAACGGTGGGCGCGTTGGTGCCGATGGTCCCAGAGGGCCTGGTGCTGATGACCTCGATAGCGTTCGCTGTCGGCGTCGTCAGGTTGGGGCAACGCCAGTGCCTGGTACAGGAATTGCCCGCCATCGAAGGACTGGCCCGGGTCGACGTGGTGTGCGCCGACAAGACCGGCACGCTGACCGAAACCGGTATGCGCGTGTCCGATGTCGACGAACTCATCGCCGACCAGCATGGGGCCGTCGCCGACGTGCTGGCCTTCCTGGCTGCCGCCGATGCTCGGCCCAACGCCAGCATGCAGGCCATTGCGCAGGCCTTTCCGTCACCACCGGACTGGACCTCCACCGCAACGGCGCCGTTCAAATCGGCAACCAAGTGGAGCGGCATATCATTTCGCGACCACGGAAATTGGGTGATCGGTGCACCCGATGTGCTGCTGGATTCGGCGTCCGAGGCCGCCCGGGAGGCGGAACGGATTGGGGCACAGGGGCTGCGAATCCTGCTTCTGGGGGTCGCAGACGTGGCGGTGGACGATCCCTGCGCACCGGGCCAGGTTACTCCGGCCGCCTTGGTGATTCTGGAGCAGAAAGTACGGCCCGATGCGCGCGAAACGATGGAGTACTTTGCCGCTCAGAATGTTTCGGTGAAGGTCATCTCTGGGGACAACGCGGTATCGGTCGGCGCGGTCGCCGCCAAGCTCGGGTTGCAGGGCCAAACCATGGATGCACGACAGCTGCCATCGGAGCAGCCCGAGTTGGCCGACGTCCTGGATACCTACACCACTTTTGGGCGGGTGCGGCCGGACCAGAAGCGCGCCATAGTGCATGCGCTGCAGTCCCATGGGCACACGGTGGCGATGACCGGCGACGGGGTCAACGACGTACTGGCCCTCAAGGATGCCGATATCGGCGTGGCGATGGGAACCGGCAGTCCCGCGTCGCGCGCGGTGGCGCAGATAGTCCTGCTTGACAACAGGTTTGCCACGTTGCCCTACGTCGTCGGCGAGGGTCGGCGGGTGATCGGCAATATTGAGCGCGTCGCTAATCTATTTCTGACCAAGACCGTGTATTCGGCGTTGCTGGCGTTGCTGGTGGGTATCGAATGCTTGTTCGCCAAGCCATTGGGCGCAGATCCATTGCTGTATCCGTTTCAGCCAATACACGTCACGATCGCGGCGTGGTTCACGATCGGAATTCCGTCCTTTATTTTGTCGCTGGCGCCCAACGACGAGCGGGCCTATCCAGGATTCGTACGGCGGGTCCTCACCTCTGCGCTGCCATCTGGACTGGTGGTCGGCGTCGCGACCTTCGTCTCCTACCTGACCGCCTATCCTGGGCGACATTCGACGTGGCAGGAGCAGACGCAAGCCTCAACCGCCGCCCTGATAACTCTGCTGGTAACCGCGTTGTGGGTACTGGCGGTGGTGGCCCGGCCCTATCGCTGGTGGCGGCTGGGTCTCGTAATCGCTTGTGGCCTAGCCTATGTGGCGATCTTTAGCCTCCCGCTGGCGCAGCGGAAGTTCTTTCTGGATCCCTCCAATCTGGCCACGACTTCGATCGCTTTGGGGATCGGTCTGCTCGGGGCCGCGCTGATCGAGGCCATGTGGTGGCTGCGGGCCAGAGCCCTGGGGTTGCGTCCGCGGGTATGGCGATAGCTGGCTAGGGCGACGCCGGCCTCGATTCGCTGGTAGCTGCGAATCTGATTCTTCTTCTCGACTCGCGCTAGCTCGAGTCGCGCGGCCGCGCGACAAATTGGTGATGTGGACAAAATGGTGTCCGGGCGGCCAAAGCGACGATTCTGTACAAAGAGTTTACATTTCGAGTGAATGACCCGGTTTATGACCACTGGTCACAGTTTTTTGTTAAAGTTCCCGTGTCCCCGTGGTAACCGCCGTATGCTGATGCGATACCAGCCAATGGGCGACGACCGGGTGGATCCCGTGGATCGTCGGGTTGTCGGGGGGGCTGCGATGGGCAGGTGGCCTCCGGCTTGGCGGCCGCCTGAGAAGGGCTGCGGCGATGAGTTTTTCGGTGTCGCCACCAGAAATAAACTCGGCTCGGATATTCAGCGGTGCCGGGTCGGGCCCGCTGTTGTCCGCGGCAGCGGCCTGGGATGGACTGGCTGGCGAGTTGGGATCGGCGGCTGCCGCTTTCTCCTCGGTGACCTCCGCGCTCACCGGTTCTTCCTGGCAGGGGCCGGCCTCTGCCGCGATGGCAAACGTCGCCAGCGGCTATCTGGGTTGGCTGGCATCGACCGGAGTGCAAGCAGGGCAGGCGGCCAGCCAGGCCCGGATCGCGGCGGCGGCCTTTGAGGCCACCGTAGCGGCGACGGTGCATCCGGTGGCGGTGTTGGCCAACCGGACGCAGTTGGTGTCATTGGTGACATCCAACCTGCTGGGCTTCAACGCTCCCGCGATCGCGACGGTCGAGGCCGAATACGAACAGATGTGGGCCCAGGATGTGGCCGCCATGTTCGGCTACCACACCGGGGCGTCAGCGGCAGTGGCGGCACTGACACCGTTCACCCAGGTGCTGCAGAGCCCCGCCGCGGCGGCGGCGGGGGCGGTGCAGACGGCCATCATCGATTTCCCCGGGCGGACCAACATTTTTAATGCTGGGTTGGGGAATTTGGGTGTGGGGAATGTTGGGTTTGCGAGTGTGGGTGATGGGAATGTTGGTGGGGGTAACCTCGGTGATGGGAATGTTGGGTTTGGGAATGTTGGTGGCCTGAACTTTGGTTCTGGGAACTGGGGTGGTTTCAACCTGGGTTCGGGGAATATTGGTTCGTATAATTTCGGGCCGGGGAACTTGGGTTCGTACAATATTGGGTTTGGTAATGCGGGTGACTATAACGTTGGTTTCGGTAATAGTGGGTTGGGGAATATCGGGTTTGGGAATAGTGGGAGCAATAATCTGGGGATCGGGCTGACCGGTAGTGGTCAGGTGGGGTTTGGGGGCTGGAACTCCGGGAGTGGGAATGTGGGGTTGTTCAACTCCGGGGATGGGAATGTGGGGTTGTTCAACTCAGGGACCGGTAACTGGGGTGTGGGTAACTCGGGTGAGTTTGATACGGGGTTGTTCAACGCGGGGCGCTACAACACCGGGGTGTTCAACTCGGGTGTGTTGAACACCGGGGTGGGTAATGCGGGTGATTACAACTCGGGCAGTTTCAACACGGGTGCTTCCAATACCGGGGATCTCAATGCGGGTGATACCAACACGGGGTGGGCCAACACCGGGAACCTCAACACCGGGTTCGGCAATAGCGGTCACCTCAATACCGGCGGGTTCAACCAGGGCAGTCAGAACAACGGGTTCTTCTGGCGCGGGGACGCTCAAGGCCAAATCGGCTTCGACTACACCATCACCATCCCCGAGATCGGGCTAGGACTGAACGTCGACGTCCCGCTCAATATCCCGCTAAGAGGCACGATCGGGACGCTCATAGATGGTGAGCCCATCATCAGCGTGCCGGGCTTCACGATTCCCGCGCTGCACCTGGACGGAACCGCGCTCTCCGGGACGATTGGGCCGATTGTGGTGGATCCGATCACGATTACGGGTCCGCAGGTGGATTTGATGGTGGGGGGTCCGGGGGAGTCGTTGCAGTTGGCGTTGTCGGGTCCGGGTGTGGGTCCGGTGGTGATTCCGGTGGCGCATGTGCCGGCGGTGGCGGGGTTTGGGAATACGACTAGTGCGCCGTCGTCGGGGTTCTTCAATAGCGGTACGGGTAGTTCGTCTGGTTTTGGGAATGTGGGTGGTGGTTCGGGGTGGTGGAACTTTGCGTCTGGGGGTGTGGGGTATTCGGGTGTGGGCAATGTGGGGGCGTTGGGTTCGGGTGTGTTCAACCTTGGTGATGGGGTGTCGGGGTGGGTGAACACGATTCCGAGTATGGGTTCGGGTGTGGGCAATGTGGGTGATGGTTTGGCGGGGTTGTTCTCGCAGGGGGCCGACAAGATCAGTGTGTTTGGTCTCGGTGTGGCTAACCATGGTGGGCTGAATGTGGGTAGCGCCAATGTGGGTGATGCGAACCTGGGTAGTGCGAATGTGGGTAGCGCCAATGTGGGTGTTGGCAATGTGGGTGATGGCAATGTGGGTGTGGCCAATGTGGGTGATGGCAATGTGGGTGGCGCCAATGTGGGTGGGGCCAATGTGGGTGGGGCGAATACCGGGGATGGTAACTGGGGGTGGGGGAATACCGGTGGGGGGAACATCGGGTGGGGTAACACGGGTGTGGGTAATTTCGGGTTTGGGAATCAGGGGTCGGGCAACATTGGGATTGGGCTGAGCGGGGATCATCAGGTTGGGTTTGGTGGGTGGAACTCCGGGAGCGGGAATGTGGGGTTGTTCAACTCCGGTGACGGCAATATCGGGTTCTTCAACTCTGGGTCGGGCAACTTCGGGATTGCTAACTCGGGCAGTTTCAACACCGGGATCGCGAATGCGGGTTTGACCAACACGGGCTGGTTCAACTCGGGGCTGGCCAACACGGGGTGGGGTAATGCGGGTGCCTACAACTCTGGTGGGTTCAACGCCGGTGCCTACAACACGGGTTCGTTTAACCCGGGTCATGTGAACACCGGCTGGTTTAACACCGGGGACACCAACACCGGGCTGGGCAACAGCGGCAACATCAATACCGGGGCGTTTGTCTCCGGGGACATGAACAACGGCTTCTTCTGGCGCGGCACCGGCCAAGGCCTGATCGGCGCCGACTACACCATCACCATCCCGCAGATCCCGCTGACCATCGGTGGAGGCGGAATTCTCAACATCCCCATCACCGGCGCCATCACCGGCCTCACCGTGCAGCCCTTCATGGTGCACGGAGTCGGAACCAGCACCACTGGCATACCTCTTGATCTACAGGTCACCATCCTTGGTGCCGACACCAACGAAATCGGCGTCGACGTTCACATACCCAAACCCATCGACAAGGACGTCACCGTACCGATACCTTCAATTCCGGTCCTTAACCTGGGTGTCACGATTGATAATGAAATCGGAGCGATTGTCGCGCCGGAGATCGCGATCAACCCCATTAATTTCAACAAGTTCATGATCGGTAACGAGGATTCGCCACTGACCGTCCACATCGGTGGTGGAGCCGGCCCGGTCACCATCCCGGTTTTTCATTTGTCGCCGACTCCGGGGTTTGGGAATTCCGGTGGTGCGCCGTCGTCGGGTTTCTTTAATTCTGGGGATGGTGTGTCGGGGTTCGGTAACTTCGGTGCCACGGTGTCGGGTTGGGGCAACGTCGCGTCGCATGCGTCGGGTTTTGAGAACTTTGGCACCGGGTTGTCGGGGTTCACCAATGTGGGTGATGTGTTGTCGGGGTTGAAGAACACCAACAGTTCGGGTCTGGGGACCTCGGGTGTGGGCAACGTGGGTGACAGTCTGTCGGGGTTGTTCTACGCGGGTCCGGACCGGATGAGCATTTTTAATGCTGGGTTGGGGAATTTGGGTGTGGGGAATGTTGGGTTTGCGAGTGTGGGTGATGGGAATGTTGGTGGGGGTAACCTCGGTGATGGGAATGTTGGGTTTGGGAATGTTGGTGGCCTGAACTTTGGTTCTGGGAACTGGGGTGGTTTCAACCTGGGTTCGGGGAATATTGGTTCGTATAATTTCGGGCCGGGGAACTTGGGTTCGTACAATATTGGTTTTGGTAATGCGGGTGACTATAACGTTGGTTTCGGTAATAGTGGGTTGGGGAATATCGGGTTTGGGAATAGTGGGAGCAATAATCTGGGGATCGGGCTGACCGGTAGTGGTCAGGTGGGGTTTGGGGGCTGGAACTCCGGGAGTGGGAATTTGGGGTTGTTCAACTCCGGGGCTGGGAATGTGGGGTTGTTCAACTCCGGGACCGGTAACTGGGGTGTGGGTAACTCGGGTGAGTTTGATACGGGGTTGTTCAACGCGGGGCGCTACAACACCGGGGTGTTCAACTCGGGTGTGTTGAACACCGGGGTGGGTAATGCGGGTGATTACAACTCGGGCAGTTTCAACACGGGTGCTTCCAATACCGGGGATCTCAATGCGGGTGATACCAACACGGGGTGGGCCAACACCGGGAACCTCAACACCGGGTTCGGCAATAGCGGTCACCTCAATACCGGCGGGTTCAACCAGGGCAGTCAGAACAACGGGTTCTTCTGGCGCGGGGACGCTCAAGGCCAAATTGGCTTCGACTACACGCTGACCGTCCCGGAAATCGGGCTGAACATCGACGCGAACATACCCATCAACATCCCGGTGGCAGCCACCCTCGGCGTGATTAAGGTGGGTACCTTCACGATCCCCACGCTCTACCTGAACGGCAATAACCTGACCGGGACGATTGGGCCGATTGTGGTGGATCCGATCACGATTACGGGTCCGCAGGTGGATTTGATGGTGGGGGGTCCGGGGGAGTCGTTGCAGTTGGCGTTGTCGGGTCCGGGTGTGGGTCCGGTGGTGATTCCGGTGGCGCATGTGCCGGCGGTGGCGGGGTTTGGGAATACGACTAGTGCGCCGTCGTCGGGGTTCTTCAATAGCGGTACGGGTAGTTCGTCTGGTTTTGGGAATGTGGGTGGTGGTTCGGGGTGGTGGAACTTTGCGTCTGGGGGTGTGGGGTATTCGGGTGTGGGCAATGTGGGGGCGTTGGGTTCGGGTGTGTTCAACCTTGGTGATGGGGTGTCGGGGTGGGTGAACACGATTCCGAGTATGGGTTCGGGTGTGGGCAATGTGGGTGATGGTTTGGCGGGGTTGTTCTCGCAGGGGGCCGACAAGATCAGTGTGTTTGGTCTCGGTGTGGCTAACCATGGTGGGCTGAATGTGGGTAGCGCCAATGTGGGTGATGCGAACCTGGGTAGTGCGAATGTGGGTAGCGCCAATGTGGGTGTTGGCAATGTGGGTGATGGCAATGTGGGTGTGGCCAATGTGGGTGATGGCAATGTGGGTGGCGCCAATGTGGGTGGGGCCAATGTGGGTGGGGCGAATACCGGGGATGGTAACTGGGGGTGGGGGAATACCGGTGGGGGGAACATCGGGTGGGGTAACACGGGTGTGGGTAATTTCGGGTTTGGGAATCAGGGGTCGGGCAACATTGGGATTGGGCTGAGCGGGGATCATCAGGTTGGGTTTGGTGGGTGGAACTCCGGGAGCGGGAATGTGGGGTTGTTCAACTCCGGTGACGGCAATATCGGGTTCTTCAACTCTGGGTCGGGCAACTTCGGGATTGCTAACTCGGGCAGTTTCAACACCGGGATCGCGAATGCGGGTTTGACCAACACGGGCTGGTTCAACTCGGGGCTGGCCAACACGGGGTGGGGTAATGCGGGTGCCTACAACTCTGGTGGGTTCAACGCCGGTGCCTACAACACGGGTTCGTTTAACCCGGGTCATGTGAACACCGGCTGGTTTAACACCGGGGACACCAACACCGGGCTGGGCAACAGCGGCAACATCAATACCGGGGCGTTTGTCTCCGGGGACATGAACAACGGCTTCTTCTGGCGCGGCACCGGCCAAGGCCTGATCGGCGCCGACTACACCATCACCATCCCCCACATCCCGATCACCGTTGGTGGAGGCGGGATTCTCAAACTGCCTCTCACCGGCGAGATCAGCAACCTGAAGGTGGAGCCATTCGGGCTGCGCGGTGAGGGCGGCGGTGGGATCCCGCTCATCGCCCACTTCACCCTGCTGGGAGACACCAAAGCGACCACGATCGACATCCCCGGCACCAGCCTGAGCTTTGAACTGCCTAGTCTGCCGGTTGCCATCAAGGTCGACATCAACGACGAGCTCAGTGTGATCAGTACGCCGGAGATCACCATCAATCCCATCACATTCAATGAATTTGTGATCGGTAGCGACGAAACACCGTTCGATGTGAGCATTGACGGTGGTATCGAACCGCTCACGGTGACGGTTTTTCATTTGTCGCCGACTCCGGGGTTTGGGAATTCCGGTGGTGCGCCGTCGTCGGGTTTCTTTAATTCTGGGGATGGTGTGTCGGGGTTCGGTAACTTCGGTGCCACGGTGTCGGGTTGGGGCAACGTCGCGTCGCATGCGTCGGGTTTTGAGAACTTTGGCACCGGGTTGTCGGGGTTCACCAATATGGGTGATGTGTTGTCGGGGTTGAAGAACACCAACAGTTCGGGTCTGGGGACCTCGGGTGTGGGCAACGTGGGTGACAGTCTGTCGGGGTTGTTCTACGCGGGTCCGGACCGGATGAGCATTTTTAATGCTGGGTTGGGGAATTTGGGTGTGGGGAATGTTGGGTTTGCGAGTGTGGGTGATGGGAATGTTGGTGGGGGTAATCTCGGTGATGGGAATGTTGGGTTTGGGAATGTTGGTGGCCTGAACTTTGGTTCTGGGAACTGGGGTGGTTTCAACCTGGGTTCGGGGAATATTGGTTCGTATAATTTCGGGCCGGGGAACTTGGGTTCGTACAATATTGGGTTTGGTAATGCGGGTGACTATAACGTTGGTTTCGGTAATAGTGGGTTGGGGAATATCGGGTTTGGGAATAGTGGGAGCAATAATCTGGGGATCGGGCTGACCGGTAGTGGTCAGGTGGGGTTTGGGGGCTGGAACTCCGGGAGTGGGAATGTGGGGTTGTTCAACTCCGGGGATGGGAATGTGGGGTTGTTCAACTCCGGGACCGGTAACTGGGGTGTGGGTAACTCGGGTGAGTTTGATACGGGGTTGTTCAACGCGGGGCGCTACAACACCGGGGTGTTCAACTCGGGTGTGTTGAACACCGGGGTGGGTAATGCGGGTGATTACAACTCGGGCAGTTTCAACACGGGTGCTTCCAATACCGGGGATCTCAATGCGGGTGATACCAACACGGGGTGGGCCAACACCGGGAACCTCAACACCGGGTTCGGCAATAGCGGTCACCTCAATACCGGCGGGTTCAACCAGGGCAGTCAGAACAACGGGTTCTTCTGGCGCGGGGACGCTCAAGGCCAAATCGGCTTCGACTACACCATCACCATCCCCGAGATCGCAGTGGGCTTTAACGTCCAAGTGCCGCTGGACATCCCGCTATCCGGCCATCTTGGCGAGATCAGACTGAGCGAATTCATGCTGCCCCCGATACACCTCAATCCGGTCGACGGAAACAGCCTGACCGGGACGATTGGGCCGATTGTGGTGGATCCGATCACGATTACGGGTCCGCAGGTGGATTTGATGGTGGGGGGGCCGGGGGAGTCGTTGCAGTTGGCGTTGTCGGGTCCGGGTGTGGGTCCGGTGGTGATTCCGGTGGCGCATGTGCCGGCGGTGGCGGGGTTTGGGAATACGACTAGTGCGCCGTCGTCGGGGTTCTTCAATAGCGGTACGGGTAGTTCGTCTGGTTTTGGGAATGTGGGTGGTGGTTCGGGGTGGTGGAACTTTGCGTCTGGGGGTGTGGGGTATTCGGGTGTGGGCAATGTGGGGGCGTTGGGTTCGGGTGTGTTCAACCTTGGTGATGGGGTGTCGGGGTGGGTGAACACGATTCCGAGTATGGGTTCGGGTGTGGGCAATGTGGGTGATGGTTTGGCGGGGTTGTTCTCGCAGGGGGCCGACAAGATCAGTGTGTTTGGTCTCGGTGTGGCTAACCATGGTGGGCTGAATGTGGGTAGCGCCAATGTGGGTGATGCGAACCTGGGTAGTGCGAATGTGGGTAGCGCCAATGTGGGTGTTGGCAATGTGGGTGATGGCAATGTGGGTGTGGCCAATGTGGGTGATGGCAATGTGGGTGGCGCCAATGTGGGTGGGGCCAATGTGGGTGGGGCGAATACCGGGGATGGTAACTGGGGGTGGGGGAATACCGGTGGGGGGAACATCGGGTGGGGTAACACGGGTGTGGGTAATTTCGGGTTTGGGAATCAGGGGTCGGGCAACATTGGGATTGGGCTGAGCGGGGATCATCAGGTTGGGTTTGGTGGGTGGAACTCCGGGAGCGGGAATGTGGGGTTGTTCAACTCCGGTGACGGCAATATCGGGTTCTTCAACTCTGGGTCGGGCAACTTCGGGATTGCTAACTCGGGCAGTTTCAACACCGGGATCGCGAATGCGGGTTTGACCAACACGGGCTGGTTCAACTCGGGGCTGGCCAACACGGGGTGGGGTAATGCGGGTGCCTACAACTCTGGTGGGTTCAACGCCGGTGCCTACAACACGGGTTCGTTTAACCCGGGTCATGTGAACACCGGCTGGTTTAACACCGGGGACACCAACACCGGGCTGGGCAACAGCGGCAACATCAATACCGGGGCGTTTGTCTCCGGGGACATGAACAACGGCTTCTTCTGGCGCGGCACCGGCCAAGGCCTGATCGGCGCCGACTACACCATCACCATCCCGCAGATCCCGCTGACCATCGGTGGAGGCGGAATTCTCAACATCCCCATCACCGGCGCCATCACCGGCCTCACCGTGCAGTCCTTCACAGTGCACGGGGTCGGGAGCGCCGCCACACCGATACCGGTGAATTTGCACCTCAATGTCGATGGAGAGTCCGGAGGGGCGACGGTCAGCGTCCACATCCCGAATACGGATGTCAGCTTCGACGTCCACGTGGACGGGCTACCGATCACGTTGGATCTGCCGCTTGACTCCGAGGTGCGTCCCATCGTGGTTCCGGACATCCCCATCAGCCGAATCCCCATCGTTCTTTCGCTGGGCAGCGACTCCACCTTGCTCAATACCGCGATCGGCGCGGGCATCGGCCCCATCTCCATTCCGATTCTCGACCTGCCGACGGCGCCTGGCTTCGGCAACGCGACCGGTAGCCCGTCGTCGGGATTCTTCAACTCGGGTCCCGGGGGTGTATCGGGCTTCGGCAACGTCGGCGACACCCTCTCCGGAGTGTGGAACTTCGGCTCCTATGCCTCCGGACTGCAGAACTATGGCGGCAGCCTCCTCTCGGGTATCACCAACCTGGGTGGCGCAACCTCTGGCCTCGGCAACACCAGCGACCTTGGCCTGACGATAGCAGGCGTTATCTCCGGTATCGGGAATGTCGGCAGTCAACTGTCCGGTCTTTTCCTCGAGGGCTCGGTGCCCTAACCGGCTGTCGAGTGCGGTAGTCACCGGTCACATCACTGACGCTGACAAGTAGGGTTTCCGGGCAGACGCTGACCATCCCCGAGAGAAACGGACGGTTGCACATGGGAATCCTGGACAAGGCGAAAGACCTGCTGGCGCAGAACGCCGACAAGGTCGAGACGGTGATCGACAAGGCCGGCGAATTCGTCGACGAGAAGACCGAGGGGAAGTACTCCGACACCATCCACAAGGTGCAAGAGGGGGCCAAGAAAGTCGCTGGTCCCGGCGCCGCGGGCGAGCAGCAGAACTGATCACATGGCGAAACTTTCCGGGTCGATCGACGTGCCGCTGTCTCCGGACGAGGCATGGATGCACGCATCCGATCTCTCCCGCTTCAAGGAGTGGCTGACGATCCACCGAGTGTGGCGCAGCACGTTGCCCGAAACCCTCGAAAAGGGTGCGGTCGTCGAATCAATCGTGCAGGTCAAGGGCATGCACAACCGCATCAAATGGACCATCGTGCGCTACCAGCCGCCGGAAGGCATGACCCTCAACGGTGACGGGGTCGGCGGCGTCAAGGTCAAGCTGATGGCCAAGGTTGCAGCCGGAGAAGAAGGCTCGGTCGTCAGCTTCGACGTGCACCTTGGTGGGCCGGCTCTGTTCGGTCCGATCGGCATGGTCGTCGCCGCGGCGCTGCGCACCGATATCAACGCATCGCTGCGGAACTTCGTCACCGTATTCGCCCCGTCGGCCGCCGGCTAACCCGAGGCGGCTCCGGGCGCACGTCGCGGGCGCGTAGCCACCTTGTTGACGCGGAGGCCGAAATCCGTTCCGTCGGGGCCCGCGGAAGGCAACTTCGAGTGCTCAGGTGCGTTATTGGACGCGCTGCTGGGGCCCTCCTGGGTTCCCGGCCCTGGCGCCCACCGGAGCGCGCGGAGCGCCGGTGGGGCCCTCCGCGGTGCCGGGTCTGTCGTGGGTCAGTGCGGCGATTAACTGTGCCTGTTGGCTGGCTGTGTTGGTGAGTTTGGCGAGCGCTCCGGTTGTCCCCGAGAGCCCGGTGAGCCGGCGCAAGGGTGCGGCTAGCTGAGCCATCGCGGGTGGCGTGGCCAAGGCGGCCGGTTCGGGCAGTGTCGGCAATCCGGCCAAGCCGGGGACGGGCAAGTCGGGTGCACCGAAATCGGGAAAGCCGGGGCCCGGCAGCGTGGGCACGCTGAATTCAACAGAGCCGGGTAAGTCGGCCAAAGCCACCGAGATCTCAGCTGTCTCGGGGAGCTGCCCGGTGCGGTCAAACAGACCGGCGACATCGAATTCCGGATCGGAATGTGACGGCGGCAGGGGCGCACCCGCCAGCCCGGGAACCGGGTCGGACAGAGTTGGCAGGGTCGCCAGCATGTCGGTCAATTTTTGTGTCGCGGAATGCAATTCACTGTGGTCCTGGGATGTGGTGTTGCACAGATCGACCAGGAAGCCGCTCAGGACGATCAACGCAACCGCGCATGCGGCTATCGCGACTTCCATCGAAAGAGCTTGGCCTTCGGGGCCATCTGCCAGTTCATACCAAAGGCAAAGCGCGAAGGTACCGATGAGCGCGATCCTCTCTACGATCAGGACATCGCGAACCCTTTCAATCGCTTTGGCTTGGGCGGAAACCAGCTTGCTGGTTTCATGGTCGAGATCGCCCATCAGCTTCACGCGCTGTGACTGTGCGAGGTTTTGGGCTAGGTAGGCCTGCGCCGCCAGGCCCTGCCAGCCGTCGTCGGGGCCAAGAGCGGCGATTTGGGCACTGAGTTCATCGAACTTGGCGCCGCTGGCCGCCAAGCGATCGCCGTTGTCCGGGGGCCCGTCGCCAAGCGATAGCTCCAGAGCGGTCATCAATCGCATAGTCCAACCGCAAACGCTGGATCCGCGCCGGCCCTCCGCGGAGCTTGCTACCGACCTTTCTCGTTCGAGTAGCCACTCAGCCAACTCCCGCGAATGCTCCAGCCACGTTTCCTGCGCCAGATCGCAAAAGATCTGCCAAATGTCCACGGGTTGCCCTTCCGGTCGCCTGCCAGGGGGATAGGACCACCGCGGCGCGTTATCGAAGAGAATGCTCGTCAGGGTGGCCTGGGTCAAGCTGGTCAGCGCGGATGCGTAAGTACTAGAACGCCATTCGGTGATCAGGGGTGGGTGATGACGGCCCCTCATCGATGGCGGATCGGGTTAAACTTCGCGACTGCCGATGAGTTTCTGGATCGGTCGTGGTCCATATCTGTGAACCCGCATCCGGGCCCACACACTAGGGAGGTCATCGTGCCCATCCGTAACGCCGCGCCGCTAGGCGCCCCCTGCTGGATCGACCTGACGACATCAGACATCGACCGCACCCAAGACTTCTACGGCACGGTTTTCGGCTGGACGTTCGAGTCGGCGGGACCCGAATACGGGGGCTACGTCAATGCCGCCCGTAACGGCCATCCGGTCGCCGGCCTGATGGCCAACAATCCCGAGTGGCAGGCGCCGGACAATTGGACCACCTACTTCCACACCGCTGACATCACCGCGGCGGCCGCCGCGGTGACCGCAGCGGGCGGCTCCAGGTGCGTGGACCCCATGGAGATACCCGCCAAGGGCTTCATGAGCATGGCGACCGACCCGGCCGGCGCGTTCTTTGGGCTGTGGCAGCCGCTTGGGCACCGTGGATTCGAGATCATCGGTGAGGCGGGCGCTGCGGTCTGGCACCAATTGACGACCCGTGACTACCACCCCGCGATCGACTTTTACCGCCGACTTTTCGGGTGGCAAACCGAACAAGTCGGTGACACCGACGAATTCCGCTACACCACCGCGTCCTTCGACGGTGAACAGCTCCTCGGGGTGATGGACGGCGCTAGGCTGCTGCCCGAGGGGGTGCCATCGCAGTGGAGCATCTTCTTCGGTGCCGAGGATGTCGACAAAACGCTGCGGATGATCGCCGACAACGGTGGAGCGGTGGTGCGCGGCGCCGAAGACACGCCCTACGGCCGGCTGGCCGCGGCCAGCGATCCGACCGGGGCGAACTTCAACCTCTCGTCACTGCGGGCCTAGCCCGACGACACCACGCTGGCCCGGCGGTCGGTTGCCCGGGCCTAGGTGGCATTCGACTAATCTCGCAATCATGACTCGCCGGTTGCGCCCTGGTTGGCTGGTCGCCCTGTTTGCCGCGGTCATGGGAGCCAGCGCCTGGATGCCGTGGCTAACCACGGCGGTTGGTGGCGGGGGTTGGGCGAATGCCATCGGCGTTGCGCACGGCAACCTGGAACTACCGACCGGCTTCGGCGCCGGCCAGCTGATCGTGTTGCTGTCCTCGACGCTACTGGTGGCTGGCGCCATGGTGGGCCGCGGTCTGTCGGTCAGGCTCTCTTCGATTGCTGCCCTGGTTATTTCCTTGCTCATCGTGGCGCTCGCGGCGTGGTACTACAAACTCAACGTCAATCCACCGGTGTCGGCGGAGTACGGGCTCTATGTTGGTATCGGCAGTGCGGTGTGCGCGGTGGCATGCTCGCTGTGGGCGGTGGCCGCCGCCGCGTTCGGCGGTCGATCGACGCGCTAAAGTCCTCAGCCGGAAGGGAATTCGTGAGTTCCCGACGCGGCGCTTTCACCGGGTTCGTTGACTCCGTACACGAAGGGTGCGAACACCACCTCGCGTCCATCCGGATCACGGAAGGTGACCGCTCCCACGGCTTCCCAGTACGGGTGCTGCTGGACTGGTTCGATCGCCGCCTCCCTGAGGCGTGCGATAGCCGCTTGCTGTGCGGGCTGGTCGGGGAAGTAAAGGCATAGCTGTTCGTGGTGATCGACCGCGACGGTGTCGACCGACTCGACGATCTCGAGCGTCAGATTCCAGCTGGGTAGCCCGAATATCGCGCCGTTGCTGCCGAAACTGTCCCCGAACGTCTCGAAGAGTGGAAGGCCCACCAGTTCGCGGTAAAACCGGACGGTTTCTTCGAAGTTCGACGAGCGGCGAGCAAACCGCATGGCGCCGATCGAGGCAAGTTCATGGGGCCAATGGGTGTGCCGGCGTCGCTTCATGTCCGTTCCTTGGCGGTTAGAGCCCGATAGCGCTGGGCGCCGAGTCGGCATGGTGCCAGCGGCGCAATTCATTACCCGGCACCCATGTTGAATGGGTTCCGCTGGAAATGCGTTCCGGCAGTTCCAGTTTGCACACCGGGCCGTCGGCGATTCGGGCGGCGTCGAAGACCAGGCAATACGAGGCGTCGTCGTTCATGTCGGTGGTCAGGGTTACCAGGTAGCCGTCATCTTCGGCCGAACTGCCCACCCGTGGAGCCATCTGGGTCTCACTGCCATAGACACCTTCCCCAAACGAAATGCTTTCCTGATTGCCGGTCAACAGATCATGTTTGACCAAACCGTCGAACAGGAACCAGCCCGGTTTACCGGTCGCCGCGTAGGCGTAGCGATATTGGCGGGCGGCATAGTCGGAATTGATGGTCCCGAACTCGGTGATGGACTCGGACAGCCGTTCTTCCTTGACCGCGCCGGTGACCAGGTTGAGCCGCCATCGGTGCAATCGGGTCTGCAGGCGATCCAGCGCCAGGAAGCGGAACAGCTTTTCCCACTTGGTGCTGCTGGCGCTGGTTTCGAGGGGGTGGGGCGCGCCCTCGAAGAAGCCGTCGAGCACGATCTCGTCGCCTTCCTCGTAAGCGTTGGTGAAATGCAGGACGAAGGTCGGATCCGCCTCGAACCACCGGATGTCGGCAGTGCTGCCCCGGCGGGGAATCACCGCGAAGCGCGACGGCATGTCCGGGTAGAAGCGCGGCAGATGAAGGTTGTGTTCGAGCAGCTGCGGATCCCAGAAAAGGGGGAAGTCGTTGAGGATGGCGTAGTTCTCGGTGAAGGCCATGTCATGCGGCAGCCTGGGCCCGGGCAGCGGGATGTCGACGTAGTGCGCCAGTTCGTTGTCCTGGTCGACAACGCCGTAGCGCATATACGGTTCTTGCTTGCTGTAGTTGAAGAAGAGCAGCTCGCCGGTCTTGCCGTCGACCTTGGGATGCGCGGATACGCCCCAGTCGAACGGGAAGTGTCCGCTCCAGGTCTCTTTGCCCAGCGTGGTGGCCGACGACGGATCCACCCGGTAGAGGTCCCCGCACTGGTAGAAGCTGGTTAGTGCGATGCCCCGGTGCACGATGACGTCGGTACTGGACGCGTCCTTCATCAGCGTGCGAGCACCCCAGCCCTGGTCACGCTTGGCCAGTTGTATTGGCTCGGCCAGTCCGGGCCACAGCGGTTCGCCCGCCTCGTTTTCCGCCTGGAAACCATCCGTCTGGATAAAACGGTTGCGGTAGAAGGCCTTTCCGTCACGAAAGCCGACCACGTGCAGCATGCCGTCTCCGTCAAACGGGTGATAGGTCTTGAATGCCGGATGCAGTGGATTCTCGGTGTTGCGCAGGTAGATGCCGTCGAGGTCATGGGGGATCTCGCCCTCGACCACGGTCAGGTCGTCAGCGTTCCATTCGGTGGTTTGCGGCCGCCACGGCCCGGTGCGATATGGGTGGTCGTCGTCTTCGGGAAGAGTGGACAGATACTTACCGACGATCTCGACATCCATGTCATGCGTCCTTGGTTGTGCTGACAACGAAACTGACGGTGGTGGCGGTGCTGCCGCCGAAGTTCAGCGTGCCGAACTTGGTCGCGTTCTCAACCTGATAGTCGCCGGCCGCGCCGCTGACCTGCTTGGCCGCATCGAGCAGCATTCGTACGCCGGAAGCTCCGACCGGGTGGCCGCCACCGATCAGTCCTCCGCTCGGGTTGATGGGCAGACGTCCGCCGATCTCGATCTCACCGTTTTCGATGGCCTTCCACGATTCCCCCGGGCCGGTCAGCCCGATGTGGTCGATGGCCAGGTACTCGCTGGGGGTAAAGCAGTCATGGACCTCGAACCCGTTGAGGTCATCGAGGCTCACGTGTGCGCGGCGCAAGGCGTCGAGCGCCGCTTTCCGCACATGCGGCAGCACGTATTGACCCGACTCACCTTGGGCCGGGCGGTCGAGTTTCTGTTGCAGACCCAGCCCCACGGTGCAATGCCCCCAGCCGTCGATGCGGCCGATCGGGCGCGCACCCGGATGGTCGCGCAGATAGGCATCGTTGACCAGGACCAATCCCGCGCCACCGTCGGTCATTTGACTGCAATCCAACCGCCGCAGCCGGCCTTCGGTGATGGGATTGGTGGCATCGTCGTCGGTGATTGGATCCGGGATCGTCCATCCCCGAGTTTGGGCGTTGGGGTTGCGGCGCGCGTTGGCGTAGTTGAGTTGGGCGATGCTGCGCAGGTGCGTGTCGTCCAGGCCGTAGCGTCGGTCATATTCGTCGGCAACCTGCGTGAACACCGACGGCCACAGGTAACGCGCTTCGGCACCCTCGTGTCCGGTCCAGCCCGCCGCGCCCAGATACTGTGCCGCGGTGTCGCCGGGCACCGTCTTCTCCAGCTCGAGCCCGACGACGAGCGCGCTGTTGTAGAAACCCGATCGCAGATCGGCGATCGCGGCCAACGTTGCCACGCTGCCCGACGCGCACGCCGCTTCATGACGGGAGGCCGGGGTATCCCAGAGGCCATCGGACACCGTCGCGGGCATCGCACCCAGATGGCCCTGCCCAGCAAACATCTCGCCGAAGGCATTGGCGACATGTACGACCCCGATGTCGGCGGCATCAATATGGGCCGCGGCCAGCGTGCCCGGGACCACCTCAGCGGTTAGGTCCGCAAAGTCGCGGTTTTCCTTGGTGAGGTTGCGGGCGAAGTCGCTTTGATAGCCGCCCAGAATCCACACACCCGTTGTGCCGTCCATAAGCGGCACGGTACTCCTGGTCGGCGTGCGTGCTCCTTCATATCCCGAGAGCCGTGTCGAGGACCGCAAAAGCGTCGGGAATAGGCCGGAAAAAGTCGGTCCCGTCGGCTCTCGGGCTGAACCGACGGGACCTAGGTAGGCGTATAGGCCGGCCGATACGCCCCCCTTCGGGGAAACATTGCCATCCGCGGCCGATGACAAACATGTTCGGCGAAACCTGGCGTGGATTGGGGGGAATCGATGGCTGGGATCGGTCAGGGGCGGGCGGCCGGTGGCCCGCCGGCCGGCGGCGGTTTCTGGATAACCACCACCGTCGGCTTGCGCTGTGGCTGTTCGTCTTCGTTGGTCGCCGACTCGCTGGGGCTACGACTGCCCGCGCCGGTTGCGCCGCGTCCGGCCAGACTCGCCAACGCCATCCCGCTGAGCAGGCCGGTCGGAGCCACGCCGCCGATGTCGGGACCGGCAGGCGCGCTCAGCCCGCCCGCGCTGGGCAGCGATTCGACGGCCAACCTGATCTCGGGGGCGGCCATGGCCCAGCTGTGCGGCACCGACAGGGCGCCGACCAATGCCGCATGTCCCACAAACGCCGAGGTGGGCACGACGTTGGGCGCGGACACCAACACCTCGGCGTCGGGCCGCTCCGTACCCAGGGTGTTGCCCTGTGTCGGTGCCACCCCACCGCCGTTCGGTTGGGCGTGGTCATTGTTGGTGCTGTAGCTCCAGGGCCTGGCGGTGTTCACGGCGGAAAGGCTCAAGCTGGCTGTCGCGGCGACCGCGATGTAGGCGGCCAACAGGTCCAGTTCGCCGACCGGGGTGGGGATGGAGATCGCGGCCGGTGCCGCCAGGTCCGAACCGGCCGGGATTGTGGGTACCTCCGCCGCGAGTCCCTGGGCCGTATCGGTAGCCGTGGTCGTCGGCTGGCTCGCGGTGGTTTGCGCGGTTGTGCCGGCGGCCGCGGCGCCCGCTGCCGTGTTCGCCTGCGCGCCGCTTGGGTCGGTCGACTGCATGGGCGAGGTGAACGCGGCCAACGTCGACGCGGCCTCCGATGCCGCCGAGTACTGGTACATGACCGCGGCGTCCTGGGCCCACATCTCGGCGTACTCGGCCTGCAGCGTCTCGATTGCCGGAGTGTTCTGTCCGAGGACGTTGGCAACCACCAATGACGCCACCTGGCTGCGATTGGCCGCGATCAGCGGCGGTGGCACAACGACCGCAAACGCCGTCTCAAATGCCGTCGCCGCCGCCCGGGCCTGAGCGGCGGTTTGCCGAGCCTGCTCGTTGGCAACGGCCAACCAGGTCGCATACGGCGCGGCCGCGGCCGCCATCGACGCCGATGCCGGACCCATCCACGATTCGAGCGTGAGGCCCGAGACCACCGAGGCATAGGACGCGGCGGCGGAATTCAATACCGTGGCAAGCCCATCCCAGGCGGTGGCCGCGGTCAGCATGGGCGCTGCCCCCGGGCCCGTATACAACAGGCCCGAGTTAACCTCAGGTGGTAAAGCCCCGAAGTCCGTTGCCAACACCTTCCTTAGCCAGCCGCAATCACGTTCGCGGCCTCGGCGGCCTCGTAGGACTGCGCACCGGCGGCCAGCGCGGCGACAAACCTGTCGTGAATCGCCACGGCCTGGGCGCTCACCATTTGATAGAGCTGGGCATGTGCGCTGAACCGCGCGGCGGTCAACGCGGACACCTGGTCGGCCGCCGCTGGCGCCACGCTGGTGGTGGGAGCAACGGCGGCCGCGCTCTGCGCGCTGACCGCCGAACCGACCTCCTGCAAACTCCCGGCCGCCGCCGCCAGCCGCTCCGGTTGGGTGACCACAAAGCTCACCAGATCCTCCCAACTCCCATCGCCCATCACCGACCAGCCGCCAGTTCCCACCGGTCCCATCAGAAGCGCCAAGCCGCTGGTCTGAAGCCACGCGATCGGCATGGTTGAGAACCCGGACAGCAAAGCAACTCCCTGGCTGCAGGGTACTTGCTCTGGTGCGCGACGGGCCCGGGTTTGGCCTCGATCGTTATTGGATTTGAAGAATTCTGCTCTCGGTGCGTCCGGCACAGGTCGATGTGGCGTCGTCGCACGCTGGGTTGGGCTCGCGAGGTGCGTCCACAGCAAAGCCCCCGCGGCGGTGGATTGGGCCCCTAGTCGTGCGCCAGTGCCACCATGTCGGGCGCCAGCACATCGGTGAGCGCCGACCAGGGCACCGTGATCACCGGAAGCCCGTGGCCAAACTGGTAGTCGAAGAAATGCAGCTCGATGCCCTGCGATGTCGGAATCCAGTTGGCGAAGTTCTCCGCGATGGGCCTGTTGCCAGGCTCGTCGAGCATTGGGCTCGGGCCGCCGCCCCACACCTTCGGAAAGATCAGCTTGGTTTGCTCGGAAAGCCGCTCCAATCCCGCCTGTTCGTTTGCGAACAGGTCGGCAAGGGTGATGGGCTTGGCGCTTCGGCTATCGATAACGATGGTGTTGACGTAGTTGTTCGGGTGCGCGGCCTCTTTGGCCGAGTGAACGCCGGTGATGACTTCTGCGATGGCGACGGGGCGGAATGTGACCGCTGAATGTGATTCGAAGTCCCACTGGGTATCGGGGCCCGTCTCGGCGCGCATCTGATCGAGTTGCTGATGCCCCGACGCGTCGCTGGCCTGGTTGAAGGCGTCTCTGACGCCGGCATCGCCGCCGGCGAGCTGACCGATGTTCACATCCCATCGGCCCAGATTGTCGGGGGTGGCGCCGGTAACCGAGACCATTGTCACCTCGTAGGTCTCGCCGTTGGACACCCCGGACTTCGCGCCGGCGGCCGCGGCGGTGGTTGGCGACGTCGTCGCCGTCTCGCTCGTCGAGGAGGAGGCGGCTGTCGTCGGCGGTGAGGCGGTCTGGGGCGCGCACCCAACCAGGCCCGCAGCGGGCAGCGCGATCGCGATTGCGGCGCTCAACATTCGCGACACTTGGGCAGCCCGGGATGCAAGGCGTGCTGGGATCGGAAGCGCTGCAAAAGGATTCAATGATTCGTTATCGCTAGCGTGTGGGCACTCGACATTTGGATCGTACACAACGCCGTCGACCAAGCAAATCTCCGGGTGACGAGCCGGACCGGGCGGCCGCGATGGCTAGCTCCTGCTCTGATGCTCCTTCGGCAACAGCGCCGCGACGTGGAGGACCTTGCGTCCGCAAAGCGCGACCAATCCGGGTACCGTGAGCGCGAAGCGAGAACGGTCCGGGGAGGTTGCGCGCACATGGAGTGCTTGATGGCTGAACTTGACTGGCTTGTAACCCAATTCGTGCCCTGCGTCGCGCACTGTTGAAAGGCTGCCTTTCTCGATGTGGATCATGCTGCTCAGTGCTCTTGTGCGGCAGCTGGGACGACAAGCGTGGAACGGGAAGCTGGGCGGCGCAGAGGATCGGGCACGCCACCGACGTTTCGTATCCGGCATCGATGGGGATGAATGACAGTTGTCGGTGGGCATTTTCGCTATCGGCAACATTGCAGGACCGCGCCGTGGACGGGCGCCGTGGCCTGTATTCGACCGCATCCGAAGATTTTCCACCGCCAGTCGGTCCAGCTCATCGACCTACTGGAGGTGCCCCTGGCGGAGCGGGGCATCGAGCCGGACGCTCGCAGTGGCTCCGTCCTCTAGTGGTCGTGATCGGACTGGCTGGTGCGTATCACGATGGGTCAAGCGTGAAGTCGGCAAAGTCAAAGCCCGGCACCACCACACAACTGACCAGGGTGGGTTCGTCGCCGAGGGGCCAGGCGCGTTGCCAATGTCCGGGTGGAATGAGAAGCTGCGGACGTTGTCCGGCTCCGACGTCTTGGCCAATTACATGTCTTGTCGCAGTTGATTTTTCGTCTCCGATGTCCACCGCCAGTGGGCTGCCGCGATGGAAGAACCACAGCTCGGCGCTGGTCACGCGGTGCCAAGCGGAGTGCTGGTTTGGCATCAGCAGGAACAGGATCGCGGTGCCGGCGCTGCGTGGGCCGTCGTATTCGGCTGGCAACGAGGACTGACCGAGTGTCAGTGCACTACGCCAAGTTTCGCGGAACCAGCCGCCCTCGGGATGGGGGGATAAGTCCAGACTTCGAGCCCAGTCCGGCAGTGTCTGCGCCGCCGTCGAATCGTCGCGGTCGTCAATTATGTCGAAGGTTTGTGGGCTCCTCATGCCTTCGAAGCTAGGTATGCCGCATTGATCTGGCCACTAACGGGCACGAACTGTGCGTTAGATCACAGGCTGGAGGTCGCGGACTCCGAAAAGGCAGTGCGCCAAGACAACACCGCGAGTCCTCCGGTGCTGATCAGGCCCAGGGCCGAGCCGTGACTGCACACATTGATCACGAACAGGACCAGCGCTAGCCCGGACATCGCTGCGTAGAACGTCGCGCTGTACTGGGGTTTCCTCGTCCCGCGCGCATCCTGGTCGTCGTTGGCGCGGCTGGGATTGGGCACGCCAGTCATCGTTGCATGCGACTCCGCGCGCTCTCGGCATGGTCGGTTGCGTCCAGCCCGGCAGCGACCGCAGTCGGGCCAGCGGTGATTTGACCGATCGCGGCGGTTTCGGCGCGGGTTCCACCGATACGGGTTGTGGTCACGACCCCGACGCTGGAAGCTTGAGTACAGTCGTAGGCGTCGACATAGCGCCAAGGCGAACCGGCTGGCAGCAGTGCATGACCCATTGTGCAGGTGTTGAGACAGGTGGTCGCGGAGCGGAGGGTCTTGCGTCGAAGTGGTTAACGCTTGATTGCTTGAACGGTGTAGGTCATCGGAATCCGGTCGCGATCTTCGGCGAGGATGAATTCGCCGTCGTAATCCGGGCTGGGGATCATGGCATCTCCCAACGGATTCCATGGGACTTCGCGATGCTCTTCGAGGCCGGTAACCATCAGTCCGGCGTCGGTGAGCGCGGTGAAGATCTCGCCGAGCCCATGATTGAAATGGATGATCTGGGGTGAGGCGACAGTTCCGTTACCGGCATAGGTTTCATGCTCGACGAACGGGATGCCACTAGTTTCAAAGTATGGGTATTCAACGACGACAAGCCTGTCGGGTCGCGGATCGCTCAGCGCCCACAAGAACGGATGGCCCTCGCGCATTAACAGCCTTCCACCGGGCCGGAGCAGGCTTGCGACAACATCGGCCCAGCGGCTGATGCTAGGAATCCAGCACAACGCCCCGAGGCCGGTGTAGACGAGATCGAAACGCTCAACACCGAGTGCTTGCACCGCGTCATAGACGTCGGCCTCGACGAAACCGACATCGGCTCGGGCGCGCATCGCCAGGTCCCGGGCGGCTTGCAGCGCGGCAGGGGAGAAGTCCAAGCCCACCGTTGATCGTGGCCCCAGCCGAGACAACGAGACCGTATCGGTGCCAATGTGACACTGCAGATGGGCGATATCGAGGCCATCGAGTTGTCCGAGCCTCGGCAGGTCATATCGAACTTCTGCAGACAGAAAATCGGGATCGTCGAAGCTGTCGAGGTCGTATCCATTGGGCCCGGTGTGCAGCGGCACGCGCGACTCCCAATTCGCCAGATTCAGGCTGCGCCAACTGGCAGCCATCGGACGTTGTGACACGTCATCCATGCCGACAGGATTGCATGCGCGGAAGCCGCTCCCCGACTCGCACCCAGCCGCAAGTTCCTCTCGCCAGGCGTGGATGCAGTGGATGATCGGTTTGCTGTCGTGGCCTGCCCCGTATCGGCGACAGCATCGCAGACCAGAACGCCAGCCTGCCCGCGGACAAGCGGGTCACGTCCGTCTCCGGCCGGGCCCGTGCCCGGCATCGGACGGTCGAGCTTTTCAGGTCGACTCGAACGAATCGACAAACCACCGGCAATAACGGACTGATACCGCCGCGCGGCCATGCTCACCCCCTCATCCAAGGAGTGTCAAAGATCAACCCTGCGACACCGGCTTTGGGGGAGCCTGCAAGCTCACCTGGTATTGGTCGCGAATGAGGTCCTGAACCGGCGATATGCGCCAATCGGTACCGCGCGAAACCATGCCGGTTTGCAGGTTCACCGACCGAGCACCGAGCGCAGATCGGCGTTCGATTTCGGGCTCCGCAACGAGCGTGGCCCCGGCTGCGGCCGAGGGCTGTGAACGCGCCGCACAATGGTTGCCGCACAGCCAGTCCCGGGCATGGTGAAACACCTAAGTGTGTTGGCGGATGATAGCTTGTAGCGCATAGGCCGTGCTTGTCCAATAGTTGGACAAGGGTGATCCCGGGTTGACGCACCCGTGTCACCTGGGCTTTTCAGTCGGCGGTCGACATCCATGAATCGAACGCCATGACCATGGTCGCCCGCGACACCGCCGAAGCTCCCGAGTGGGACGCCTCGGCCGCCCGCGACTTCCTTGAGAGAAAGGTAAGCGTCTGTTGTGTAACAGTTTTCATCACATACCACCCGCGCGCACATCCAGCCGAGTAACGGTCGACGTTGTGACTGGTCAGCGGCTGGCGGGTCTACGTGGTCGCCTGCGATCGGCAGGCGTCCTTCATCGTGGCCGCTACGTCCAGCTCGCAGGTGATCGATCATGACATCGCCAGTATGGATGGGTTCACCGCCCGAGGTGCATTCGACGTTGCTGAGTTCGGGTCCGGGTGCGGCGTCGTTGCAGGTGTCGGCGTCGGCGTGGACGTCGCTCGGCGCCGCGTATTCCTCGGCGGCTGACGAACTCACCGCCGTGGTGGTCGTTGGTGAAACCGAGGTGTGGGAGGGGATGGGTGCCGCGAGTTATGCGGCTGCGCACCAGCCGTGTGTAGCGTGGTTGATGAGGAACGGAGCCGAAGCCGAGGCGATGGCGGCCGAGCATGAGGCGATGGCCGCCGCGTATTGCGCCGCGCTGGCGGCGATGCCCACGATGGGCGAGTTGGCCGAGAATCATCTCGTTCACGGTGTGTTGCTCGGGACTAACTTCTTTGGCATCAACACCGTTCCGATCGCCGTCAACGAGGCTGACTACGCGCGCATGTGGGTCCAAGCCGCAACTACCATGTCCGCCTATGACGCGGCCTCAACCGTGTTTTCGGCGCGAGCGCCACAAACGACCCCTGCACCACGACTAATCCACTCCCTTAGCGATAACGCCCCGAATGTGTTGCCGCAGGCTGCAAGCGTGCTGGGCAGCTGGTCGGAGTTTTGGGAAGAATTCTTATACAACCTCGGCGAGATCTTCTCTTATGCCTGGGATTCCATGGTGGTGCTCGGCATGGATATCGGCGAGTACCTGGGTGATCCCATCGGCTTCTTGATAGCGGCGGTCATCGGCTTTT
Organism: Mycobacterium marinum; assembly: GCF_003391395.1. Taxonomy (NCBI): domain Bacteria; kingdom Bacillati; phylum Actinomycetota; class Actinomycetes; order Mycobacteriales; family Mycobacteriaceae; genus Mycobacterium; species Mycobacterium marinum. The sequence goes on along the minus strand of NZ_CP024190.1, from coordinate 5,444,954 downwards.
TTGGGGGCTTCGCGTATGGAGCTGTGTATGAAGCGGTGGCTGGGCTTCTGGTGGCGCACAGCGTGTCCGAGGCCATGGCGATCTTGCTCGCTCTCGCCAGCGTGCTTGCGCTTGATTTTGCAGTGACCGCGATGGTGCTCAGCGCCGTTGCCGTGCCACTTGCCGCCGCGATCGCTGTGCCAATCGCATTGCCGATCGCATTGCCGTTGGGCATTGATGCGTATGTCCGGGGTTCATCGGACCTCGGTGTGGGCGTGGCAGCCGCTGGTTTGCGGAGTGTGAGTGTGTCGTCGCTAACGCAAAACATTGACACTCCAACGCAACTGGGAGGTCTTGCCGGTGTTCAGTCGGTGCCTGGGCCGAATGATGCCGCGGCGGGTATCGATCAAGATTCTGTGAGGCATGGGTTGGCAGGATCGGTGGGTGTGGGGGATGTGCAGTCGTGGGGGTTTGTCGGGACGTCGGGTTCAGCGAGAGGGGAGCCATCGGGCTTGTCGGTGTTGGGTGCTGAGTCCGGGGGCCTGCGGGTGCCGGTGTTGCCGTCGTCGTGGGATCTGAGTTTGTCGAAGTGATCGGCTTTGATGGCGGCTTGTTGGCCGTGCTACCGCGGCGCATCGTCACCCTCCCGGTGCGGCTGGCTCGGCCACAGCGCCAACCCATCCAGCACCCACCCACCTACTTGCCCCGAACCTGGTAGTGACTCCGCGGTGGCACAACCTCGGGCAGGGGCCAACCAGTAGCCATCATCGCTCGGTCATCCTGCGAGAGGGACTGCTGGAACTCTTTGCCGTGTAGCACCTTTCGGTCAATCCCCTTGTCTGCTGCGACCATAGTTGCGGGTACGGTGAGGAGGTGCGTGACGCAAATGTGTGGGTACCTCGCTTGATCGTCGCAGTCTCACTGTCGCTAGCTATTGGCACGGCAGCCTGCGATCGACATGAACACGCCACCAAACCAATCAGCACCTCTGCTGCGCAGGATATTTCCTCTCCCGTAGAGCACCGAATCGTTGAGCTTGCAATTTCGGACATCTCAACGCAGCTTGGCATTCCAGTCGGTCTCAACGTCAGGCGCCTGAACGCTTCGGGAACGTGGGTGTTCCTGTATGGCCAGATCGTCGCTGGCGATGGGGGCAAACTGGACTACAGCGCTACCCCATTCGCGGATGCGGCCGCCAACGGGCTCAAGACCGATACCTATGCGGGCCTATTCCAGGCCAGCGGCGGTGATGCTAATCAACGCTGGACTCGTGTCGATAGCGCCATTGGGCCGACTGATTTGGCCTGGAGCGATTGGGCCGTGCGGTACGCGGCACCGGCAGAGATATTCGATACACGATAGCGGGCGGAGCAGACGCGACACATTGTTGGGCTCAGCTGTGTGCAGTGGTGCGCCTCCGTAGCAGCCGGCGAAGTGGGACGGCGACCAGAGGTGTCCGAGCGGCGGGCACACAGGCTTCGGTGTATTCGCGGTGCACGGCGTGGGCGGTGTGGCCCTCGAGTCGCTGGACCGGTGTGGAGATCGCCAAAGTGGGTGGGTAGGCGACGAGCAGCGCATGTGGTCGGCTTCCCCGTCGAACTCGATCAACTCGGTACCGAGCTCGGCGCAGACCTGCCCCATGGTGTTCTCGCCACCTGCGAGTGGCCCGATCCGCCGAAGTGGGATAGAAAATGACACCACTTCGCGCGGCTTAACGGATGCAATCAATTGCCCAATCGCCATGTTTTCGATTGGTAGCGCATCCGGTGCGCTAGCCGAATTCACGTGCCGCGCGCCGCGGCCGCTTCCTAGATCGCGTTCAGATTTGCCAGCAACGCGATGATCGCCGTGGCCGTGGGTGCTGTCGGCGGCCAGTTGGTGCAGATGGGGAGCTGGCGCGAGCTCGCCGGACCGGTTAGGTCATATGACTCATCCCAGCAGGAGTTTCGGCGACGAGACTTTGCATACCGTCGGCGCGAGCTGCTTCAAGCTGCTCGGGCTGTCTGCTCTTCGATGGCCAATTGGGGACAGCGCATGTCGTTTCTCATCGCAACGCCGGGCTTTGGGGCGCTGATGGGCGACCAACACCGCTATGGCCACTGGCGACCTGAGGCGCCGATGGCAAGGGGCGTCGTTCATGACGCGAAAGCCGCAATAGTCGCGAAAGTCGTTGTACTGCAACGTGGCGATCACCGGGACCTTCGGGAGCTACGGGCTGAATATCCGGCGCTCAGTGCGCGGGTGCCGGTGTTCCACGAAGAGTTTGTGCGGGCGTTTTGCTCGGCCGCGCGCCGCGTCTGCGGGCACCCGCTTGGTCTCAGAGAAGAAATCGTTTACGAGTTAAGGGGTCCCAGATGTTGTCTTACGTGACCGCAGCGCCTGAGGCGTTGGCCGCCGCGGCGGGAGATTTGACGGGGATCGGGGAAGCGCTGCGGGCGGCCACCGCGGCGGCGGCGCCCTCGACAACGAGCCTTGTTGCGGCGGCCGGTGACGAGGTGTCCACCGCCATCGCGACATTGTTCTCGGAACATGCGCAGAGCTATCAGGCACTCAGCGCACAGATGGCGGCATTTCACGATCGGTTCATGAACGCCCTGGCGGGCGCCGGCGGGTCGTATGCGAGTGCCGAGGCCGCCAACGCCACGCCACTGCAGACCATCGAGCAAGACCTGCTCGGCGCGGTGAATGCACCGACACAGGTGTTGTTCGGACGCGGGTTGATCGGCGATGGTGCCAACGGCACTGCACCCGGGCAGGCAGGCGGGGCGGGCGGGCTGCTAATCGGCAACGGCGGCAACGGGGCGCCAGGTGCCGTCGGCCAAGCGGGCGGGGCTGGTGGCGCCGCTGGTCTGTTGGGCAACGGCGGCACCGGCGGGGCCGGAGGAGCCGGGGCGAACGGTGGGGCTGGCGGCTCGGCGGGCCTCTGGGGTGCCGGTGGGGCAGGGGGCGCCGGTGGGGCCGGCGCTACCCCGGGTGGGGCAGGCGGTGCCGGTGGAGCCGGCGGCGCCAATGGGCTTGTCGGCGGCGGTAACGGCGGCGCCGGTGGTGCCGGCGGGGTCGGCGGTGACGGTGCGACCGGCACCACCGGCGGGGTCGGCGGTGACGGCGGGACCGGCGGGACCGGCGGGGTCGGCGGGGTCGGCGGGGTCGACCGGGCGCTGATCGGTTGGTCAGGTGGGGCAGGCGGGGTCGGTGGATCCGGCGGGGCTGGCGGTCTGGGCGGCACCGGCAGCGCTGGCGCAGGCCTGGGCGCGACCGGCGGTGACGGCGGGGCCGGCGGGGTCGGCGGTCAGGCGGGAGCCGGCGGCGCGGGTGGGGCGGTGACTGGCTCAATCAATCCTTTGGGGAATGCCGGCGCGCACGGGGCCAATGGCACCGGCGGGGTCGGTGGTACGGGCGGTCACGGCGGTGCCGGCGGAACCGGCATCGCGGGCACCGACGACCTGGTCAGTCCGACCGCGGGCTATCAGGGTGGGCAGGGCGGTATGGGCGGCAAGGGCGGTGACGGCGGGGCGGGCATCGGCGGGGTCGGTGGTGGTGCCGGCGGCGAGGGCGGTGTCGGCGGTGCCGGCGGTACCGGCGGTCAGGGCGGTGCGAACACCGGCGCCACCGGCGGCATGGGTGCCGACGGTGGTAAGGGTGGCACGGGGGGCGCCGCGGGTGCGGGCGGTATGGGCACCGACGGCGGCGCGGCGGGGGCCAATGGCACCGGCGGGGTCGGTGGTACGGGCGGCGACGGCGGTGCCGGCGGAACCGGCATCGCGGGCACCGACGACCAGGTCAGTCCGACCGCGGGTCATCAGGGTGGGCAGGGCGGTATGGGCGGCAAAGGCGGCGACGGCGGGGCGGGCATCGGCGGGGTCGGTGGTGGTGCCGGCGGCAAGGGTGGTGCCGGCGGGGTCGGCGGCACCGGCGGCCAGGGCGGTGGTCCGGGCGGCACGGGCGGTATCGCCAGTGCGCTAGACAGCGGCGCCGGCGCTCAGGGCGGCGGGATCCCCAGCACCACCGGGGTGCCCGGTGCGGACGGAGGTAAGGGCGGTACGGGTGGCACCGCGGGTGCGGCCGGTGTGGGGGTCGACGGCGGCGCGGCGGGCAGCATCGGCACCGGCGGGGTTGGTGGCCAAGGCGGCAATGGTGGCGCCGGCGCCGACAATGACGTCAATGGCACTTCGGGTATTGCGCCCACCGCGGGCGGCCAGGGCGGCCAGGGCGGGCAAGGCGGTCAGGGCGGTGACGGCGGGGCGGGCATCGGCGGGGTCGGCGGTGGTGCCGGCGGTCACGGCGGTGTGGGCGGATCCGGTGGCGCCGGTAGCAACGGCGGCAACAACACCGGTAGCACCGGCGGGGTCGGTGCTGAGGGAGGTAAGGGTGGCACGGGTGGCACCGCGGGTGCGGCCGGTGTGGGGGTCGACGGCGGCGCGGCGGGCAGCATCGGCACCGGCGGGGTTGGTGGCCAAGGCGGCAATGGTGGCGCCGGCGCCGACAATGACGTCAATGGCACTTCGGGTATTGCGCCCACCGCGGGTGGCCAAGGCGGCCAGGGCGGGCAAGGCGGTCAGGGCGGTGACGGCGGGTCCGGCATCGGCGGGGTCGGCGGTGGTGCCGGCGGCCACGGCGGTATCGGCGGATCCGGTGGCGCCGGTAGCAACGGCGGCAACAACACCGGTAGCACCGGCGGGGTCGGTGCTGACGGAGGTAAGGGTGGCACGGGTGGCACCGCGGGTGCGGCCGGTGTGGGGGTCGACGGCGGCGCGGCGGGCAGCATCGGCACCGGCGGCGTCGGCGGCCAGGGCGGCGACGGTGGGTCCGGCGGCACCGGCACCCTCGGCACCGACGGCACCAACCCGACCGGCGGTGGCCGAGGCGGCCAGGGCGGTCAAGGCGGTCAGGGCGGCGACGGCGGGTCCGGCATCGGTGGGGTCGGCGGTGGTGCCGGAGGCCACGGCGGCGTCGGCGGATCCGGTGGCACCGGTGGCACCGGTGGTAGCAATACCGCCAGCACCGGCGGGGTCGGCGCTGACGGAGGGAAGGGTGGCACGGGTGGCACCGCGGGTGCGGCCGGTGTGGGGGTCGATGGTGGCGCGGCGGGCAGTATCGGCACCGGCGGGGTTGGCGGCACCGGAGGCGAGGGTGGGTCCGGCGGCACCGGCGTTGCCGGCGCATCCGGGATAACGCCTGCCGTTGGTGGACCAGGCGGCCAGGGTGGTGCGGGCGGCACCGGTGGCGACGGTGGTGCCGGCATTGGTGGGGTCGGTGGTGGTGCCGGCGGCCAGGGCGGCCAGGGTGGTGCTGGCGGCAACGGAGGCATAGGCGGCGCCTACACCGGTACCGGACCCGGGAGCAGCGCGGCCGGTGGCCTCGGCGGTACCGGCGGAGCTGGCGGCGACGGTGGGACACCCGGTGCCGGCAGCACCACGGGTGGCGCGGGAGGTAATGGCGGCAAGGGTGGCAACGGCGGCTCTGGCGGCACGAACAACTCCGGCACCAGCACGTCACCCGGATTCGGCGGTGGCGGTGGGGGTGGTGGTGCCGGGGGCCACGGCGGCAACGGCGGCGGTGGCGGTGCCTCCGGTGGCCAGGGTGGCACCGGAGGCGACGGCGGGTTCGGAGGAACCGCGGTAAGTCCCACCACCGGAAGCATTGGCGGTGGCGGCACCGGCGGTGGCGGTGGCGGTGGTGGCAACGCCACCGGTGCGGCGGGCGGCACCGGCGGCGGTGGCGGTGGTGGTGGTGCCGGCGGCGCCACCGCTAGTTTCGCAGTAGGCGGCGGTGGTGGTGGCGGTGGTGCCGCCGGCGGCCCAGGCGGTACGGCCGGAAACGGCGGGGTTGGCGGTAACGCCTTCGCCGCGGGCTTCAGCGGGACCGGCGGTGCCGCCGGGGTCGGGTCCGGGGCGCCCGGGGGCGTCGGTGGTGGTGGCGGCGGCGGCGGATTTGCACAACCAAATCTCTCGAACGATGGAACTCCCGGTGAAGATGGCTTCAAAGGCGGCCACGGCGGACTCGGTGGCGACTTTGGATTAGGGGCGAACGGCGGCCCAGGCGGCGATGCCGCCGGCGTGGGTGGGCATGGCGCCACTGCCTACGAATTCAGCGCCACCGCACAAGGCGGCCAGGGCCAGTCCGGTTAGCGCCGAGCCACTCCGCCGCTGCGCCCGTGGGGTGGTCGATATCCGCGGAACGGTGGCGCCCACAACGGCAACCGGGTGTCGGTGAAACCGCGATGCCGGCGGGTAAGCGTCCGGGACGCGCTGGTCATCCGCGACGTAGTTGTGACGCTGGCCGGGCGGAAGCGAAGGCAACACGCTGCGTAGGTGCTGAGGGATCGGGCGGCTTAGTCTGGACGGCGCGGAGGTAACACGGTGAAATTGGAGTCACGATCGGATCGATCTGCTGAACACTCCTACCGCGTGGCCGGTGGTCCTGGCGGCCCAAATCGCCTGCACCAGAATCTGTCCCGTCGCCAGCCGGCCACCGGTGGATGGCCTTCGTAGGATTCGATACCGGGCAGGAAAACAGATGACCGATCATGCCCGCCAGCACAGACCCACTCACCCAGAATCGGAATGCAGCCGAAACCATGAGCAGTAGCCGACCCTTCACCGACCTCACCACCGTCCATGACCTCGGTGACGGAGCGTATAGCGCCACCATCGATCCCATGTGGACTATCGGACCTAAGGTGCACGGTGGCTGCATGATGGCGGTCTGCGCAGCGACCGCGCATCGGACGATCGGCGATGCGGTCGACCTGGCGCCAGTCGCCCTGAGCGCCAACTACATCAGCGCTCCAAACCCGGGCGAGGTGCAGCTCACCACGAAGGTCCGCCGGCGCGGACGGCAGGTATGTCTCGTCGATGTGGAACTGTCACAGGACAGCCGCACCGCGGTAACCTGCTCGGTCACCCTGGGTCCCGCCGATACAAACCCACCACGACACAGCGAACCACTGCCCGTGTCGGAGATGCCGGTCCAGCCCTCCGCTGATGCCATACCCGTCTCAGCCGAGCATCCCCTGGCCCAGATCCTCCATGTGAGCCAAGGATGCGAGCTTGCGATGGATTCCGCCACCACCGGTTTCCTCGTCGGGCAACGCGGAGCACCGATCAGCCGGATGTGGGTCCGCCCGTTCGCCTCTGACGAAGCCGACCCCGCCGCCGCAACGCTGTTTGCGATCATGGCCGGCGATATCGCCCCGCGCGTCACCGTGAACTGCGGCATCTTCGGCTGGACCCCCACCGTCCAACTCACCACCTACCTGCGGCGCCGCCCCGCCCCCGGCTGGATGCGCGTCATGGCCAGCTCGACCGTCATCGGTGATAGCTGGTTCGAGCAGGACCACGTCATCCTCGACGCCACCGGTCAGGTCGTGGTCCAAAGCCGCCAACTAGCCATGCTTCTGGAGGCCGCCGGGGCCTCGCGACGAACCGCCGTTGACGGCTGATCACGCCCGAGAGGCGCGGGCCTCCCCGACACGTGCGCCTGATTCAAATCAGCAGTTGCCATGCCACCGTGCGCGTGGCCGTTTGACGTCAACCGGATGCTGGGTGCCAGCGATTCCGCTGCGTCGGCGCCTTGCTGATTCCGCGAGCAAGTTGCTGCGGCGGCAAGCCACCCGCCGACGAAGAGAGCGCAGCAGCTCGCCATCGAGGTGGACATCGCAGCGCGCACCGGCATGATGGGCGCCTACGCAGACCTGCTGCCAGCCCACACAGACCACATCGGTGGTCGCCACCCGACGGCTAGCTCAGCCATGCTCAACTCCCTCGTCTAGGGAGTGCCAAAGATCAACCGAAACACCGTCAGGCATCAACCGAAGACAAACCGTCAGGCATCAACCGAAGACAAACCGTCAGGCATCACCCGACGTCATACACCACATGGTGCCCCCGGCAGGATTCGAACCTGCGACACCGGCTTTAGGAGAGCCGTGCTCTATCCCCTGAGCTACGGGGGCGGCTTCGCTGAGCTTACCGGGGGGCGACTCAGCGCAGCTCGGCGATCACCTTTGCGAAGTTATCCAGGTGATTGTCCTGCACGGTGAACGACGTCACCCCATAGATATCGCGGTAGCCGGCCAAGGTGTCGGCAATTTCGCGCGGTGACCCGCCGAGCACCGAGTGCAGCGCCAGTATCTGTTCGTCGGACAGCTCTGGCGCGTACCGGCGGGTCATCGCCAGGTCGGGCGCGGTTTCGCCTTCGTTGGGCAGGGCGGTGATCGCCAGGTTGAGCTCGAGCGCGTCAAACCGGTCGCCGGCGGCCCGGCGGACAAAGTCCACACGTTCGGCCAGCGGATCGTCTGCCCCGTGGACGTTGGACCCGGTCAGCCCGACGATGTTGGCCTGCTGGGCCGCCAACGTCATCACCCGGTTACCGTTGCCGGCGATCAGGATCGGCACCGTCGGGTGATGCTGCTTCAGGTAGGCCGTCATGTGTTCGAGATAGTCGACGCGGGCTCCGGCGCTGGGGTAGGGCAGCTCGGCGGCATCGAACTCTTCCCGGACGTAGCCGGTGCCCAGGCCGAGCTCGAGACGACCTTCGCTGAGCAGATCCAGGGCCTCGGCGTCGCGGCTCAGCAGGGCCGGCTTGTAGAAGGCGGCGTTGAGCACATACATGCTCAACCGCATCTTCGTGGTCACCATCGCGGCGGCGGTCAGGGTGGGAAACGGCGCCGCGGCACCGAGATGATCGGGCACGCAGAGAATGTCGAAACCGAGATCTTCGGCCCGTTTGGCCAGCTCTTGCAGCGCTGCGCGCGATTTGATGAAGCGGACGCTCAACCCGAAGCGAAAATCTTTGGCCACCAACAATCTCCGTTCCACCATCGACACTTACCAAGCACGCGCGGCAGCCACCAGGCCTTGTACCAGGGTGGCGGTGACCGGCGACAAACCGTCGTCCCTGGGCAGGGGGCTGCGGGGGCTGAGCCCTCGCACCCGGATGGACAGTTCCAATTGCGCCCCACCGCCGCGGACCCGGTTGACCGGGTTGTCCGGATGCAGCCCGCGTAGCTCCGCCGGGATGGCGTCCAGATCGGTGACCACCTGGTAACCAGGCAGTTCAAGGTGGCGCGCCAGGTGGTCGGCCAGCTCGCGGTTGCGGCCGCCGGCCAGCAGCTGGGTGCCACGTCCGATGCGGCCGTAGCCGTGCAGTGAGACCGCGACGTCGACGTGGTCGAGGAACTCCGCGAGCCGCGGCGACTCGCCGGGGTCGAACCGCGACGATGGCAGGTGGTGGGGGTAGCGGTCGGGATGTCGCAGCACGTACACCGATGAGCCAGCGGCATCGGCGGCTCGCTCGGCGATGACGTCGGTCATCTTCTCCAGGCCGCCGCCGTGGATGGCGAGGAAGCCGAAGCGCGACCGTAGCTGGCTGATCTCGCTCAGGCCGGGCTCGCTCAACAATGCCGAAAGCGATTGTGGCCCAGCGCCGGAAGCCGCCGCGGATACCGGCTGGAGCCAATGCACCGGATCCCAGCGGTGCAGAAAGTCGATCCAGCGTTGCGGTAGCCCGTGATGCAGCGCGCCGTCGATGACGCGATTGAGGTATCCCGGCCGGGGCGGACCCGGGGTGATCCGGTGGTCGATATACACCCAGGCCGTCGTCGGTCCGTCGTGGGTGCGCACGCACAGCAGGTCACGCCGATAGCGGACCGGAACCCCCTCGGCGCTGTCCAGCGTGGCCAGGTCCCGATCGGAGATCTGCCAGAGCACACCGTGCACCTGGCCGCCGGTGAGCGGCTCAACGGTGGCCACCCCGCGCTCGTTGATCAACCAGTCGTGATCGGACAGGACCGCCGGACGCGGGTCGCTGGCGTCGGGGCATCGCACCGACATCTGCCGTACGCACAGGTTGGAACCGTATGCGAAGTACAGATGCCGGCCGGTGAGCATTTAGCGGGTCACCATCGGCTCGGCAGACTTCGACGCGGTGTTTTTTGACGCAAACCAACTCCCCGCGGGCCAGCACGGACGACGACGCAATCCATCCTGCCGTATTGTCGCCGCGCTCACAGCCCGGGCAGGCACAGCAGCGGGATACAGCCCAGATCCGCCGGGGGCGCGTCGCCTTCATAGACAAATCCGCCGCGATTGGCCTGGAATCCGTAGTCCACCCAATACCAGGTGTGGCAGACGTTCATGTCCCAGTTGACACCGCCCGCCGGCACCGGGTCCCCGGGACACCATTGGTAGGGGCCTCGCGGCGCTTGCGGCACCGGTCCATGGGCTCCGGGCCCGGCGTGTGCGGTGCCCGCGGTCAACCCGAACCCGGCTGCCGCGACACCCCCGGACACCAGCGCGGCGGTGAACATCCGCTTCAGGTTTGCGGTGGTGTTCATGGTGAGCTTCCTCTGTTCATGCCCCGCCTCGCCAGGCGTAGTCGCGGCAAGTACACAAGCTCGGATTCGCTACCGATCCCAACCGGGAAGCCGGGCACCGACGGTTTGCGAGTCCTGGCCCGTCAAGCACCCATTGTTCGCGGTTTGGCGGGTGTCGGGAAGCCGTCAGCCGGTCAGCGTCAGATAGATCAGCGCCACGTTGAGCACGCTGATCAGCACCGCCACCCCCAGCCGATCCAGGTGGTCAAGCGATGGTTGGTGTCGCTACCCATCACCTCGGGATTGCTGGTGAGCCTGACCAGCGGAAGCACCGCGAACGGTATGCCGAAGGACAGCACGACCTGTGAGAGCACCAGGGTGCGGGTCGGGTCCAGGCCCAGCGCCAAGATCGCCACGGCGGGGCACAACGTGACCAAACGCCGCACCGCCATGGGGACCGACCAATGCAGCAATCCCTGCATGATCATGGCGCCCGCGTAGGCGCCCACCGACGTCGACGCCAAACCGGAGGCCAGCAATCCGATCGCGAACAGGACCGCGATGGTCGCGCCCAGCGTGTCGTGCACGGCAGCGTAGGCGCCTTCGATCGAGGCGGTGTCCTCCCGGCCCTGCAAGTTGAGGGCGGCAACCAGCAACATCGCGGCGTTGACCCCGCCCGCGACGATCATTGCCAGACCCACGTCCCAGCGGGTGACGCGCAGCAGCCGGCGCCGGTATGGCCCGGGCTCGGGATGGCCGTGGCGGTCACGGGCCAGGCCCGAGTGCAGATATACCGCGTGCGGCATCACCGTGGCCCCCAGGATCGCGGCGGCCAGCAGCACGCTTTCGGTGCCCTGAAAGTGCGGCACCAGTCCGGTGAACATCGCATCGGGGGGAGGTGTTGCGACGAAGAAGCTGGCCGTGAAGCCGACGGCAATGATCAACAGCAGTCCGGTGATGACTCGCTCGAACAGGAGTTGGCCGCGGCGGTCCTGGATGAGCAGCAGCAGCAGCGAAATCACACCGGTGATGATCCCGCCGATCGGTAGTGGCAGGCCGAACAGGATGCGCAGGGCGATGGCGCCGCCCACGACTTCGGCCACGTCTGTGGCGATTGCGACGATCTCGGCCTGCACCCAATAGGTCAGCCGGGCCGGGCGCCCCATTCGCTTGCCGATTTGTTCCGGCAGCGAATGTCCGGTGACCAGCCCGAGCTTTGCCGACAGGTACTGCACCAGGCCGGCCATGACATTGGCCACCACGATGACCCACAACAGCAGGTAGCCGAACTGGGCGCCGGAGCTGACATTGGCCGCGACATTGCCGGGATCGACGTAGGCGATCGCCGCTACGAAAGCCGGTCCGAGCAGATACCAACTCGTCTTGAACGAGGTCTGCGTGTCTTGCGCCAATTCACCGGCCTTCGATCAGCACCACCGAACAACAAAGTGAGGCTAGCCGAAACAACTCGGCGCGCCGCCAGCAGGCCGCTTAGCGGTAATCGGGATTGGCGAAGTCCGGGCGGCACCCGGCGTCCCATTCGGTGCGTTGGTTCCCGTATGCCGGGACACCACCGGCGCGCGCCAACATCTGCGCCAGGTGCATCAAGTTGAAGGTCATAAACGTGGTGTTGCGGTTGGTGAAGTCATTTTGCGGCCCGCCCGAACCGGGGTCGAGATACGACGGACCGGGGCCGGCCTCGCCGATCCAGCCCGCATCGGCCTGCGGGGGGATGGTGTACCCCAGATGCTGCAGGCTGTAAAGCACGTTCATCGCGCAGTGCTTGACCCCGTCCTCGTTGCCCGTGAAGAGACAACCGCCCACCCGGCCGTAGTACGCGTACTGTCCGTTCTCGTTGAGCAGGCCTGAGCACGAGTAGAGACGCTCGATCACCAGCTTCATCACCGAACTGTTGTCGCCCAGCCAGATCGGTCCGCACAGCACCAGGATGTTCGCCCGCAGGACCCGCTGATACAGGTCGGGCCACTCGTCGGCCTCCCAGCCGTGTTCGGTCATGTCCGGCCACACGCCGGTCGCGATGTTGTGGTCGATGGCACGGAAGCTGTCCACCTCGACACCGTGCTCGCGCATGATCTGCGAACTACGCGCGATCAGCCCCTCGGTGTGGCTGAGGTCCGGGGAGCGCTTCAGGGTTGTGTTGATGAACAGGGCGCGCAGGCCGTCGAACCGCGGAACCGCAGCACTGTCATCGGAAGTCGCCGTCATGCCAACCTGCCTATCGTCGTCGTCGCAGTCCGGCGTCGGTTGTCGCCGACGGCCGTGATCGTAGTCCAGGCAGGGGTCGATTCCGCGGCTTGGCGCGTTGGGAAAGGCGGGCTAGGCGGCCCCTGCCGGCGGTAGGTACAGGCCCTTGCCGGTAACCAGCGGCAGCTCGAGGGTCGTGCGGATGCCGGGCGGGGCGGCCACCACCGCAGGGATCGCGTTGACCACCCGCATCGCGGTGGCGACCAATCCGGCATGGTTGTGGTCGCCGCGGCGGCTGCTCAGGCAGAGGTCCATGGCGTAGGACGGTTCGCCGGTGATCTCGATCCGGTAGGAGCCGCCGGGCTGGGCGGGCTGGGGCCAATCGGGGCACAGATCCTCGCGTAGCCGGGTGACGTGTTCGAGCACCACGACAGGAGCTCCGTCGACCAATCCGAGGACTTCGAAGCGCAGCGCGGCGGCGCTGCCCTGGGGAATGTGACCGGAGGCGATGTCGAAGGCGTGCGGGGCGGGTTCGCGCACGTACATCTCCTCGACCACGTCGAGGGAAAGGCCAAGACCCGCCGCAAGCTGGCGGACCACCGAACCCCAGGCCAAACTGAGCACCCCGGGCTGTAGCAGCATGGGGATCTCGTCGAGCGGCTTGCCGAATCCCATGACGTCGAACATGACGACGGCGCTGTCGTAGGTGGCGTAGTCGACGATCTCCATGCAGCGGATCTGCTCGATGCTCTGACAGGTACCCGCGAGTGCCATCGGAAGCAGGTCGTTGGCGAAGCCCGGATCGATACCGCTGACATAGAGGCTCGAGTTGCCTTCGCGGGCAGCATCTTCGAGCGGCTTGACGAGTTCGTCGGGCAGTACCTGCCACGGATACTGCAGAAAGACCGGGCCGCTGCCGACGATATTGACGCCGGCCGCCAAGACGCGCCGATAGTCATCGAGTGCCTCGGGCAGCCGGTTGTCGGCCATCGCGTTGTAGACGGCGCACTGCGGCCCGCTGGCCAGTACGGAATCCAGATCGGTGCTGGCCTTCACTCCGGTGGATTCGGCGAAGCCGGCCAGCTCGGCGGCGTCTTTGCCGGCTTTGGCGTCCGATGACACCCACACTCCGGTGAGCTCGAACTCGGGGTTGGTGATGAGCGCACGCAGCGAGTGAAGGCCGACGTTGCCGGTGCCGAGCTGAACGACGGGTATTGCCATGGCTGGTTCCTTAAGGAGTGCGGATTCACAGGTCGGGGACTGGTATGTCGAGGTTCGGATGGGTGAGGCCGCCGTCGACCTCCAATGTCTTGCCGGTCAGGAAACTGCCCGCCGGGGACGCCAAATACACTGCGGCGGCGGCGATGTCGACGGGATCGCCGAGGCGGCGCAGCGGTGTCGCCTGCTCCATCGGTGCGCGCAGTTCGTCGTTGGCGGCCACCACTTCCAGTGCGGAGGTGAGGATGGATCCGGGAGCGATCGCATTGACCCGGATCCGTGGGCACAAGTCCAGTGCGGCCAGCCGCGTGTAGTGCGCCAGGGCGGCTTTTGCGGTGCCGTAGGCGGCGAACCCTCGTCCCGCCACCCGGCCCATGGTCGAGGTGATGTTGATGATGCTGCCGCCGCCGGAGTGCTCGAGCATCAACGGAACCGCCGCGACGGTCAACGCGTGGGCGGTTGCCACGTTGAAGGTGAATGCGTCCTTGAGGTCCTTCGTCGAGGTGGTCAGCAGCGTATTGGGCATCGTTCCGCCGACGTTGTTGACAACGATGTCTAGTCTTCCGAACGCCTCGACGGCCTGCCCGGCCAGCTCCGCGGTGGCCTCCGGATGGGCCAGATCGGCGGCGACGACGTGCGCGCGACGCCCGATTGAGCGGACCGTGTCGGCGACCTCGTCCAGTTGGGACTGCGTTCGGGAGGCGATCACCACATCCGCACCAGCCTCGGCAAAGGCCAGCGCAATAGCCGCACCGAGGCCGCGGCCACCCCCGGTGATAACGGCAACTTGGTCGTCGAGACGGAACCTGTCGAGGATCACTGCGGCCTCGCTTCAATTGTCGACCGAGACGGCAGCAACCCTCGCCGTCTCGGGTGGGGCAGTTTCTGGAACAGGTTCTAGTTTGGCATAGCGGCGTCGAATTGTAACGACCCCCGCGAAGTGGAACCTCCGCGACAACCTCGCCTACCGCAGCCCCGGCCGTGGCTGAAATCGCGACGAAATGCTGCCTGCCCAGGGGCGAGTGTTCAACGTCCTGTAATCGAAGGTTCCCTGTTGCTAATGTAGCCTGCAGGCTGCGAAGAAAGCTGGTTGACGTGTCGCGCCCGAGGGTTGCGGCGGGAGTGTGTTTCATCTCTACCGTTAGGAACTGAATTGAAACTCAACCGAGTTGGCGCCGCGCTGAGTGTCCTGGCCTCGGGCGCTTTGGTTTTATCGGCGTGCGGTAGCGACAACAACGCAAGCGGGGGAAGTTCGCCGGCCGGCCAATCGAGCAACGTGAGCTGCGGGGGGAAGAAGACCCTCAAGGCCAGCGGATCGACCGCCCAGGCCAATGCCATGACCCGCTTCGTCAAAGCCTTCGAGGAAGCCTGCCCAGGACAGACCCTCAACTACACGGGCAACGGCTCCGGCGCCGGCATTAGCGAATTCAACGGCAACCAAACCGATTTCGGTGGTTCCGATTCACCGCTTAGCAATGATGAGGCGGCGACGGCCGAGCAGCGCTGCGGCGGTTCGCCGGCGTGGAACCTGCCGGTGGTGTTCGGCCCGATCGCCGTCACCTACAACATCAGCGGCGTCAGTTCGCTCAACCTGGACGGCACCACGCTGGCCAAGATCTTCAACGGCACCATCGCCACGTGGAACGATCCCGCGGTCGCCGCGCTCAACTCGGGTACCAGCCTGCCCGACACCCCGATTCACGTGGTGTTCCGCAGCGACGAGTCCGGAACCACCGACAACTTCCAGCGTTACCTTGACGCGGCTTCGGACGGCGCCTGGGGCAAGGGCGCCGGCAAGTCGTTCAAGGGCGGTGTCGGTGAGGGCGCGAAGGGCAACGACGGCACGTCGGCGGCGATCAAGAACACCGAGGGGGCGATCACCTACAACGAATGGTCGTTCGCGCAGGCGCAGCACCTGAACATGGCGAAGGTCATCACCTCTGCCGGCCCGGAACCCGTGGCGATCAGCACCGAATCGGTCGGAAAGACGATCGCCGGCGCTGCGATCATGGGCCAGGGCAACGACCTGGTGCTGGACACGGTTTCGTTCTACAAGCCCACCAAGCCCGGTTCCTACCCCATCGTGCTCGCGACCTATGAGATCGTGTGCTCGAAGTATCCCGATTCTCAAGTGGGTACCGCGGTGCGGGCGTTCCTGCAGTCCACCATCGGTGCTGGGCAGAATGGCTTGGCGGACAACGGGTATATCCCGATTCCGGACGAGTTCAAGTCAAGGTTGTCGACCGCAGTCAACGCCATCGCCTGATCTGAGGTCGACGTGGTCCAAGGCCGGCCGGCCAAGCCTGAGCTAGCGGCGGTCGACGCGAGTTCATCGCGACGAGCCGACCGGCTGTTCAAGCTCTTCGCGTCCACGGCGGGGATGACCATCGTCGTCTCCATCGCGCTGATCGCGGTATTCCTGTTGATCCGCGCCATCCCGTCGTTGCGCGCGAATCACGCCAATTTCTTCACCAGTTCGGTGTTCGACACCTCCGACGACGAGAAGTTGGCGTTCGGCATCCGCGATCTATTCATGGTCACGATGCTGAGTTCGATCTGCGCACTGGCACTAGCGGTGCCGATTGCCGTGGGAATCGCGGTGTTTCTCACCCAGTACGCGCCCAAGCGGCTCTCGCGTCCGTTCGGCGCGATCGTGGACCTGCTGGCCGCGGTGCCGTCGATCATTTTCGGCTTGTGGGGCATCTTCGTGCTGGCCCCCAAGCTCGAGCCCATCGCCGAATTCCTCAATCGCAACCTGGGATGGCTGTTCTTGTTCAAGAAGGGCAACGTCTCGTTAGCCGGCGGCGGCACGATCTTCACCGCGGGCATCGTGCTCTCGGTGATGATCCTGCCGATCATCACCTCGGTATCGCGCGAGGTGTTCCGCCAGACCCCACAGATTCAGATCGAAGCAGCCCAAGCGCTCGGGGCGACGAAATGGGAAGTGGTGCGGATGACCGTGCTGCCCTTCGGTCGCAGCGGTGTCATTGCGGCGTCGATGCTGGGCCTGGGGCGTGCCCTGGGTGAAACCGTGGCGGTGTTGATCATCCTGCGTTCGGCGGCCAAACCGGGGAACTGGTCACTGTTCGACGGCGGGTACACGTTCGCCTCCAAAATTGCCTCTGCGGCTTCCGAGTTCAGCGAACCGCTGCCGACCGGTGCCTATATTTCCGCGGGGTTCGCGTTGTTCGTCCTGACCTTCGTGGTCAACGCCCTCGCCCGCGCCGTCGCCGGCGGGAAGGTCAACGGATGACCACCAACGCGCTCGATCAGCCGGTCAAAGTGGTGGTGTTTCGGCCACTGAGCCTGGTGCGGCGGATCAAGAACAGCGTGGCGACGGTGCTGTTTTTCGCCTCGTTCGCCGTCGCGTTGGTGCCGCTGGTGTGGCTGCTGTGGGTGGTGATCGAACGCGGCTGGTACGCCGTCGTCCAGCCGGACTGGTGGACGCACTCCCTTCGCGGGGTGTTGCCCGAGGAGTTTGCCGGCGGCGTCTATCACGCGTTGTACGGAACATTGGTGCAGGCCGGAATCGCGGCCCTGCTGGCCGTACCGCTGGGCTTGATGACAGCGATCTATCTGGTCGAATACGGCTCGGGACGATTGGCCCGGCTGACCACGTTCATGGTCGACGTGCTCGCCGGGGTGCCCTCCATCGTGGCGGCGCTGTTCATCTTCAGCCTGTGGATCGCCACCCTGGGATTCCAGCAGAGCGCCCTGGCGGTGTCGTTGGCATTGGTTCTGCTGATGCTGCCGGTAGTGGTGCGCTCCACCGAGGAGATGCTCAGGCTGGTGCCCGACGAACTGCGCGAGGCCAGCTTCGCGTTGGGCGTACCCAAGTGGAAGACGATCGTGCGCATCGTCGTCCCGATCGCCATGCCCGGCATCGTGTCCGGTGTGCTGTTGTCGGTGGCGCGTGTCATCGGCGAAACCGCACCGGTGCTGGTGTTGGTCGGCTACAGCCGTTCGATCAACTTCGACGTGCTGCACGGCAACATGGCGTCCTTGCCGCTGCTGATCTACACCGAGCTCACCAACCCCGAGCATGCCGGTTTCTTGCGCGTGTGGGGAGCGGCGCTGACGTTGATCATCATCGTGGCCGCGATCAACCTCATCGCCGGGGGGATCCGGTTCCTGGCCACCCGAAGGCGATAGCCCCCGCTCAGGATCCTTGGGCCAGTTTCAGCACCCTGCCGTTACCGCGATCGGCGACGTAGACGTTGCCCTTCTTGTCCACCGCGACCGACAGGGGGGTGTTGAGGCCGGTGAAGGGTAACTCGGTGGAGGTGGTGGCCCCGGCCGCCAGCTTGGCCACCGCATTGTTGTCGTGTTCGGTGACGTAGACATTGCCGGCGCTGTCCACGGTGATTCCCCACGGCGCGGTCAGGTTGGAGAACGGCAACACCGACTGGTTGCTGGTGCCGGCGTCGAGCTGCAGCACCCGGTTGTTGTCGGTGTCGGTGACGTAGACGTTGCCGTCGCTGTCCACTGCCACCCCGTCGGGGTTCTTGAGCCCGTTGAACGGCAGCACGACCTGGCTGGTGGAGCCGGCCGGCATCTTCACCACCCGGTTGTTGCCCCGGTCAGCGACGTACACATTGCCCTGGGCGTCCACGGCGATTCCCTCGGGGTAATTGAGGCCGTTGAACGGCAGTTCAACCTGGTTGTTCGACCCGGCGGCCAGGGCCACCACCCGGTTGTTGAAGTCGGTGACGTAGATCTTGCCGGAGGTGTCCACGGCCACGCCCTGGGGTTCGTAGAGTCCGTTGAACGGCTTCACCGTCGGCGTGCTGGATCCCGCGGGCAAGGCCACCACCCGGCCGTACATGGTCTGGTTGGTGACATACACGGTGCCGTTGGCGTCCACGGCAACCCCGCCGGGGGCGAAGCGGAAGTTGAGACCGGTAAACGGCAGCACTACTTGCCCTCGCGGCTCGGTTGAGCCTTTGGGTTTGGCGAGCACGAATGCGGTGGCGCCGGCGACGACGAGCAGCACCGCCACCACGGCGGCGCCGATTATCCAGTTCTTCCGGCTCTTTTTCGGGCTCGCCGGCGGCGCGGTGGCCGGCTGATTGGCCGGCGGTGTCGCGCTCGGACTGGATCCGGTGCCGACGGCGGGCCGGATCCCGGACTGGCTGGGCCAGCTTGTGCCGGTGATGACGGGCGCGGCCTGCGTGCGCTGGTCGGATACGTCTGGGCGGGAGCGCCATCCGGTGGTGCTTGCCGGCACCGGCCGAGCCACCGTCTCATCGCCCGTCGGATATTGCGGCGGCGGCGCAACGGGCTGCGGCGCCGGTGGCTGGGCGCCCGATCCGCTGTAGTTGGTCCAGCTTCCTCCCGCGCCAGGGTCAACGGCTGGAGTCATGAGGGCCATGTTGTCGCCCTGACGCAGGATGGTTGCTTCCTGGCGCTGTTCGGGGGTGGTGAGCGCCTCGTGCGCAGCGATGGCCAGGTCCCCGGCGCTCATGTAGCGCTCGTCGGGATTCTTGGCCATGCCTTTGGCGATCACCTCATCCAACGCGGCTGGAACCCGTCCGGGACGGAGCTGACTGGGCCGCGGGGGAGGTTCCATCAGGTGCGCGGCAATCAATCGCTCCACGCTGTCTGCGCGATAGGGCGGTGCACCGGTCAAACATTCCCCCAGCACGCACGCCAGCGCATAGATGTCGGCACGGTAGGTGACGTCGTTGCCGGTGAATCGTTCCGGGGCCATGTAGTTGTAGGTCCCCACGGCCATCCCGCCCTGGGTCAGTCCGGGATCGGCGGCGGCCCTGGCGATACCGAAATCCACCAGATACGCGAAGTCATTGTCGGCGACCAGAATGTTCTCCGGCTTCACGTCGCGGTGGGTGACGCCGTTGGAATGCGCGGCGTCCAGCGCCGCGGCGATCTGGCGCACAATGGCCACCGCCCGGGCCGGGGTCAGTGGGCCGAACTGCGTCAGCATGGCGCGCAGCGAGACACCGTCGATCAGTCTCATCTCCACGAAGAACTGGTCGTCGATCTCGCCGTAGTCGTGGATCGGCACGATGTGGGGCTCGGTCAGCCGTCCCGCGGTGTCGGCTTCGCGTTGCATCCGCGCGCGAAACGTGGGATTGCCGGAGTACTGCGTCGAAATCAGCTTGAGCGCCACCACCCGGCGTTTGCGGGTGTCTTCGGCTTCGTAGACCTCGCCCATGCCGCCACGGCCGATCAACCGCACCAACTCGTAGGGCCCAAAGCGCGACCCAACCCGTGAACCCGGCCCGGTCTCGCTCACGGTCAACGCTCCCTTCGCGTGGGCGCCCATTCCACCGGGGCCGACCCTACATATTCACGCTACCGACGCCCGTGATGCTGGTGCGCCGAAACCGGTGGTTAACACACGGTAAATCGTCGGAGAGTGAGCAGACAACAAAAACCGGTTACTCACAGCGATTTCTGTATCCTGAGACGAAGATGTGAGCGGACCGATTCGTGCGCGAGAGAGCCCCGCAACGGGCCCGAAACGGCCCGAAGGGGGCTGAGCCAGTAGCGCTGAGGCCGGTGAAACTAGATCGGACTCTTGAGGATTCGAATGGTCCGCGGCGCCGGAGACGGTTACGCGATGGCGTTGACCACCGGGATCAATTTCGAGCGAAACGACTCCGGAAGCGGGATGTATCCGTACTCATCCAAACCAACCTGGCCGTCACCAATTGTCGCTTGCATGAAGGCTTTAACGGCGGTGCCGGTCGGCGCGTCCGGGTACTTCGAGCAGACGATCTCGTAGGTCACCAGCACTATCGGATAGGCGCCGTCCTGGGTGGGCCGGTAGAACGACGAGGTGTCCACCACCAGGTCGTTGCCCTTCCCCTTGAAGGTGGCTCCGGCGATCGTCTTGCCCACCGACTCGGCGGTGATGGTCACCGGCTCCGGGCCCGCTGACGTGATGATCTGGGCCATGTTCAATTGATGGCCCACCGCGTACGACCATTCGTTGTAGGTGATCGATCCGTCGGTTCGCTTCAGCGCCTGCGACGTGCCGTCATTGCCGGCAGCACCCTCGCCGACGCCACCGTTGAAGGTCTGGCCGGCCCCCTTGCCCCACGCTCCGTCCGACGCCGCGTCGAGATACTGCTGGAAGTTGGCCGTGGTTCCGGACTGGTCGCTGCGAAAGACCACGTGGATGGGCGTCGGCGGCAGGTTGATGCTGGTGTTGAGCGCCTTGATCGCCGGATCGTCCCACTTGGCGATGGTGCCGTTGAAGATCTTGGCCAGCGTCGGGCCGTCCAGGCTCAGTGCGCTCACGCCTTTGAGGTTGTAGGTGACCGCAATCGGACCGAACACGACCGGCAGGTCCCAGGCTTCCGATCCGCAACGCTCGGAGGCCTTCTGGGGCTCGTTCTTCGCCGGGTTCATCGGCGTGTCCGACCCCGCGAAGTCGGTCTGATTTCCCAGGAACAGCTTCATTCCGGCGCCGGATCCATTTGCGTTGTAGTCCAGCGTGTGGCCCGGGCAGGCATGGATGTAGGCGTAGACGAACTGTTCCATCGCATTCTTTTGTGCGGTGGAGCCCGCGGCCAGAAGCTTCTTCTTACCGCCGCAATCCACCGGCACCAATGGCGTGCTGGATCCGGCCGACGACGAGGTATTGCTGGAATGGCCTCCGCATGCCGACAACGCCAATGTGCTGGCGAGTAGCAGGCTGAGCACGACGCCAGATCGGTTGGACTTCACGCAAAAACTCCTCTCGGCGGCACGACGAGCATATGTGAACAAGTCGGGCGCTGGTCAGGACTTGGCAGCTTGTTTGGCCCGGGCCTTCTTGGCCGGCGCCTTTTCGGCGGTGCTCTTCTTCGCCGCTGACTTCCCGTCGCCCGAACGCGCTTTCACGCTCGCCTCCAGCTTGGCCAGCAGGTCGGAGACATCTTCGGTCTCGTCCAGCTCTGCGGGTTGTTCTTCGGCGGTAAATGCTTCCCCGCCTTCGAGTTTGGCGTCGATCAGCTCCTGCAGTTGCTCCTGATAGGTGTCGCGGTAGCGGTCCGGGTTGAAGTCGTCTGCCATCGACTCCACCACTTGGCCGGCCATCTTGAGCTCTGCGGGTTTGATCTCCACCTCCTTGTCCAGCACCGGGAAATCCGGGTCGCGGATCTCGTCTGGCCACAACAGGGTATGCACCACCATGACCTCGCGCTTGCCGAAGTCCTTGACCCGCAACGCCGCCAGCCGCGTCTTGCTGCGCAGCGTGAAATGCACGATCGCCATCCGCTCCGTCTCGGCGAGCGTCTTGGCCAGCAGCACATACGATTTAGAGGACTTCGAGTCGGGCTCCAGGAAGTAGCTGCGGTCAATCATCATCGGATCGACTTCTTCGGCTGGGACGAATTCCAGCACCTCGATTTCGCGGCTGTGATCTTCGGGCAACGTGGCGAGGTCGTCGTCGTTGATGATCACCATCTGGCCATCGTCGGATTCGAAGGCGCGGGCCAGGTCGGAGTATTCGACCACCTCGCCACAGACTTCGCATACCCGCTTGTACCGGATGCGTCCGTTGTCCTTGGCGTGCACCTGATGGAACTTGATGTCGTGGTCCTGAGTGGCGCTGTACACCTTGACCGGCACATTCACCAGCCCGAAAGCGATTGAACCCTTCCAGATGGAGCGCATGGAGTCAGTATGCCCAGAACCCGGGTCGGTTAACAGTGCGCCGCGGCACCGGAGTCCTGCTGCCTGCCCCAGCCCCGGTCAGCTCGCGAGCGTGCGTGTCGGCACGGCGACACGCCGCATCACGCGGCATTTCGTGCACCCTCGCCGGGCCCGATTGCGGGCGTGCGGTGGTCATCGCGACTGCCGCAGGTCGGCCCGATAGGGCAGGTCGGCGCCGGCACGGGCAACGGTCAACGCCGAGGTCAGGGCCGCGACTTCGAGCGCAGAGGTCAGCGCCGACACCCCGATCTTGCGCAACTCGGTGCGCCGGTCGGCACCTAACAATCCCTGCTCCCACAGCGTGTCGAGCAGCCCGGCCATGAACGCGTCTCCGGCGCCGACGGTATCGACCACGCGAACCGGCTGGGCGGGCACACTTGCCGGGCCGGCCGCGCAGAACGCCACTGCGCCCTGATCGCCCAACGTCAGCGCGACAATCGCCGGGCCGCAGGCCAGCCAGGCCCGCGCGGTCTGCTCCGGAGGCTGGGTGGGGTCGATCCAGTGCAAGTCTTCGGCACTGGCCTTGATGATGTCGCTGCGCTCGACGAGGCGTTGGATGCGTTCCCGAGTCAGGTCCGGGTCGGCGCTCAGCGACGGACGCACATTGGGATCGAAGCTCACCGTGGCCGCGGCCCGATAGGCGTCGAGCAGCGCCGCGACCGCCAAGCATCCTGGTTCCCGCGCGGCGGCGATGGAACCGGTGTGCACAAGAAGCGGCGGCGTCACGGGGGGTGTGTCGGGTATCTGCCATTCCAGGTCGAACGCGTAGGTGGCCGAGCCGTCGGGGCCGATCCTGGCCGTCGCGGTGGGCGTCCGATCAGCCGTCTGGCTTCCCGAAACAAGTTGTACACCTGAGGATTCAATGTACTCGGCGATCCGTCGTCCGCGGGCGTCGCGGCCGATGTGGGTCAGCAGATCGACGTCGCGGCCCAATCTGGCCAGTCCGACCGCGACGTTGAGGGGGCTGCCCCCGACGTACTCGGCCGGGTCCGGCCCATCGACGATGTCGATCAGGGCTTCACCGATCACCAGCCCACGTGCCATGGCGACAGGTTACGTTGGCCATATGGGTTCGGCGCAGGCCTGGCCTCCTGGACAGGCGAATGGTCCGCAGGTGACGCTGACCAACGCGGACAAGGTGCTGTACCCGGCTACCGGAACCACCAAGTCTGACGTCTTCGGTTACTACACCGGCATCGCCGAGGTGATGATCCCGCATATCGCCGGGCGCCCGGCGACTCGCAAGCGCTGGCCCAACGGCGTCGATCAGGCGTCCTTTTTCGAAAAGCAGCTGGCGTCGTCGGCGCCGGACTGGCTGCCGCGTGCCAGCGTGGTGCACCGGTCGGGAACGACGACCTATCCGATCATCGACAGCCCCACCGGCCTGGCCTGGATCGCACAACAGGCCGCCCTCGAGGTGCACGTCCCGCAGTGGCGGTTCGTTGCCGAGTGGACGTCGAAAGGCGAAATCCTCACGCCCGGGCCGGCCACCCGATTGGTGTTCGACCTGGACCCGGGCGAGGGCGTGACGATGGCCCAACTCGCGCAGGTGGCGCGGGCGGTGCGCGATCTGCTCGCCGACATCGGCCTGAGTACCCTCCCGCTCACCAGCGGTAGCAAGGGCCTGCACCTCTACACCCCGCTCGACGAGCCGGTGAGCAGCAAGGGCGCCACGGTGTTGGCCAAACGGGTCGCGCAGCAACTGGAAACGGTGATGCCGGCGTTGGTCACCGCGACCATGACCAAGAGTCTGCGGGCCGGGAAAGTGTTCCTGGACTGGAGCCAAAACAGCGGTTCGAAGACCACCATCGCGCCGTATTCGCTGCGTGGGCGCGAACAACCGACCGTCGCCGCACCACGCAGCTGGGAGGAGCTCGACGACCCGGGGCTGCGCCAGCTGACCTACGACGAGGTGCTTGCCCGCCTCACCCGCGATGGCGATCTGATTGCGGCGCTGGACGCGGACCTCCCCGGCGACGACCGGCTGCTCAAATATCGCAGCATGCGCAACGCGTCGAAAACGCCGGAGCCCGTGCCCCGAGCCAGACCCGTTGTCGGGCAGGGTAATACCTTCGTGATCCAAGAGCATCACGCGCGCCGTCTGCATTACGACTTCAGGCTGGAGCGTGATGGGGTACTGGTGTCATGGGCGGTGCCGAAAAACCTGCCGGAAACCACGTCGGTGAACCACCTGGCCGTGCACACCGAAGATCATCCGCTGGAATACGCGACGTTCGAGGGCAACATCCCGAAAGGGGAGTACGGCGCCGGCAAGGTGATCATCTGGGATTCCGGCACCTATGACACCGAGAAGTTCCGCGACGACTCGAGAAACGGTTCGGAAAAGGGGGAGGTGATTGTCAACCTGCACGGCAGTCGAATCTCGGGGCGGTACGCGCTGATTCAGACCAACGGGGACCAATGGCTGGCGCATCGCATGAAGGACCAGACGGTCTTCGATTTCGACACCCTCGCGCCCATGCTCACCTCCCACGGTTCGGTGGCAGGTCTCGAGTCGGGTCAGTGGGCGTTCGAAGGCAAGTGGGACGGCTACCGGCTGCTGGTCGAAGCCGACCATGGCGCGCTGCGACTGCGCTCCCGCAGCGGACGTGACGTCACCGCGGAATACCCCCAATTACGTTCATTGGCCGCCGATCTCGCTGATCACCACGTGGTGCTCGACGGTGAATTGGTGGCCCTCGACTCCTCCGGAGTGCCCAGCTTCAACGAGATGCAGAACCGGGTGCGCGCCACCCGCATCGAGTTCTGGGCGTTCGACTTGCTCTTTCTGGACGGTCGCTCGCTACTGCGGGCCAGATACCGCGACCGGCGCAAGCTACTGGAAACCCTGGGCAGTGCGGGCAATCTGATCGTTCCGGAGTTGTTGCCCGGTGACGGCGCCGAGGCGCTGGCCTATTCGCACAAGCGCGGTTGGGAGGGAGTCATTGCCAAGCGCCGCGACTCCGGCTATCAACCCGGGCGGCGCTCGTCGGCGTGGATCAAGGACAAACACTGGAACACCCAGGAAGTCGTCATCGGCGGTTGGCGAGTTGGGGAGGGTGGGCGCAGCAGCGGGATTGGATCGTTGCTCATGGGCATTCCCGGCCCGAGCGGTTTGCACTTCGCCGGCCGTGTTGGAACCGGCTTCACCGAACGTGACCTGGCTAACCTCAAGAAGACGCTGGCGCCGCTGCATACCGACGAATCCCCATTCGACGCTGCGCTTCCGGCGCGCGAGGCCAAGGGTGTTACGTTCGTCGCGCCGACGCTGGTCGGGGAGGTGCGCTATAGCGAGTGGACCCCCGATGACCGATTGCGGCAATCCAGCTGGCGTGGGTTGCGCCCGGACAAAAACCCGAGTGAGGTGGTGCGCGAATGAAATGGGTGACGTATCGAAGTGCGGACGGTGAGCGTGTCGGGGTGTTGTCCGACGGTTCGATCTACGCCATGGCGCCGGGAGTCGCCCTGCTCGATTTGATCAAGCGCGGCGCCGACGGATTACGCGAAGCCGGTGAAAACGTCTTGCGCTCACCGAGTGAGGTGGTGGCTCTCGACGAGGTGACGTTGGCGGCGCCGATACCGCGCCCGCCATCGATCCGCGACTCACTGTGCTTCTTGGACCACATGCGCAACTGTCAGGAAGCGGTGGGAGGCGGCCGGGTGCTGATGGATACCTGGTATCGCATCCCGGCGTTCTACTTTGCCTGTCCGGCCACCGTGCTCGGGCCCTACGACGATGCGCCCATGGCCCCCGGAAGCGCCTGGCAGGACTTCGAATTGGAGATCGCGGCGGTGATCGGAACCGGCGGCCAGGATCTGTCCGTCGAGCAGGCCGAGCAGTCCATCATCGGCTACACGATCTTTAACGACTGGTCCGCACGTGACTTGCAGCAACTGGAAGGCCAGCTGCGCATCGGGCAGGCCAAGGGCAAAGACAGCGGAGTCACCTTGGGCCCGTATCTGGTTACCGCCGATGAGCTGCAGGCCTATCGCCGCGACGGGAAGCTGAGTCTGCAGGTGAGCGCGCTGGTCAATGACACGGTCATCGGCTCGGGATCCACCGCGACGATGGATTGGACCTTCGGGGAAGTCATCTCCTATGTCTCGCGCGGGGTGATGCTGGCGCCGGGCGATGTGATCGGCTCCGGCACCGTGCCCACCTGCACCCTCGTCGAGCACCTGACCAACCCCGACTCGTTTCCCGGCTGGCTACGTGACGGCGACGTGGTCACCCTCGAGGTCGAGGGGTTGGGGCAGACGCGGCAGCGGGTATGTACGACCCCGCCACCGCAGCCTTTGGCTGCCCGCGTCAATCCGGATGCAGCGCCCGAGGCCGCCCGGGTCAACCCGGCGCCGCCGCTGGTGCCCTACACCCGTGGGCTGCACCAGGTCGCCGATCGGGTGTGGGCGTGGACATTGCCGGACGGCGGATTTGGCTGGAGCAACGCCGGGCTGGTCGCCGGAGACGGTGCCTCGCTGTTGGTCGACACGCTGTTCGATCTGGCGCTCACGCGCGAGATGCTGGACGCGATGCGGCCGATCACCGATGCGGCGCCCATCACCGATGCGCTGCTCACCCATTCCAACGGTGACCACACCCATGGCAACCAATTGTTGAGCCCTTCGGTGCGCATCATCGCGGCCAAAGGCACCGCCGAGGAGATTGCCGAAGACACCGGTCCCACCTTGCTGACGGCGATGCAGACCATCGACCTCGGGCCGGTCGCGACGAGATTCATGCGGGATCGCTTCGGGCACTTCGATTTCAGCGGCATAAGGCTGCGCAACGCGGATCAGACATTCGACCACGAGCTGACGATCGATGTTGGTGGCAGGCGGGTCGATCTGATCAACCTCGGTCCCGCGCACACCGCCGCGGACTCGGTGGTGCATGTGCCCGATGCCGGCGTGCTGTTCGCCGGGGATCTGCTGTTCATCGGCTGCACGCCGATCGTCTGGAACGGGCCGATCGCGAACTGGATAGCGGCCTGCGACGCGATGATCGCGCTGGACGTGCCCATCGTGGTCCCCGGCCATGGCCCAGTCACCGACCCGGATGGAATCCGGGCCGTCCGCGGCTATTTCGAGCATGTCAACGAACAGGCCGAGGCTGCCTACCGCAAGGGTCTGTCCCTCGCCGAGGCAATCGAGACCGTCGAGCTTGGAGACTATGCGGCGTGGCTGGACTCCGAGCGGATCGTGGTCAACATCTATCAGCGCTACCGCGAACTCGATCCCCACACCCCGGAGGTAGAGCGATTGGCGCTGCTGGTCATGCAGGCCGAGTGGGCGGCCAAGCGCGTCTAGCGGGCTAGCCGGGTAACCCGAGTGCGCCGAATATCCGGCCGCCGGCGCCACCGGCACCCGGGATCGCGCCGGCGCCGCCGGCACCGCCGTCCCCGATCAGACCGGCGTTGCCGCCGTTGCCGCCATTGCCCGTGGTGGCACTGACGCCGCCCGCGCCCCCTCCACCGCCCGTACCGTAGAACCATCCGCCGGCTCCGCCGGTGCCACCGCTGCCGCCCACTCCCGCGTCGGAGAACAGCAGGCCATCGCCCCCGGCGCCCCCGGAGCCGCCGACGCCGATCAACCCGGCGGCGCCCCCGGTACCTCCGGTGCCTCCGGCGCCAGCGGGGCTGCCGCCGCTGGCGGTGCCGCCGGTGCCGCCGGTGCCTCCGGCCCCGCCCATGCCTCGCAGCAGCCCGCCGGCTCCGCCGGCCCCACCGGATCCGCCGGATCCGCCCGCGGCGCCGAAGGGGTTGGCGGCGCCGCCGGTGCCTCCGGTACCGCCGGTGCCGCCGGTGCCGAACAACCCGGCCGCCCCGCCGGCCCCACCCATGCCGCCGACTCCGCCAGTCCGGTCGGCCTCGCCGCCCTGTCCGCCATCGCCGCCGTTGCCGGCGATACCGGAAAACAATCCGGCGTTGCCGCCGTTACCGCCGTTGCCTCCCGAGCCGGAATTATCAGAGCCTTGGGTTCCAGGACCACCGCCGGCCCCGCCGGTGCCGCCGTTGCCCCAGAGCCCGGCGGAGCCCCCGTTGCCGCCGTTGCCGCCCGGCCCGCCATTACTGTTGAAACTTGCCGGCCGACCGGCACCGCCGGCTCCGCCATCACCGCCGTCGCCGCGTAGCAGACCGCCCTGCCCGCCGGCGCCCCCGTTTGCGGCCACACCGCCGTCGCCGCCGATACCGCCGTTGCCGATCAGTCCGGCGTTTCCGCCACGACCGCCGACCTGGCTGCCTGTGGGTACTGCGGGGTCGTTGAGGTCGCCGCCAGCCCCGCCGTTACCGCCATTGCCGCTCAGCATGCCGCCGGCACCGCCGGCACCGCCGGCCGCGCCATTGGCGCCGTCGCCACCGGCACCGCCATTGCCGATCAGACCCACGCTCCCGCCGTCTCCGCCGGCCCCACCATTGAAAAAGAACTGCTGTCCCGCGCCGCCGGCACCACCCGCGCCGGCATTGCCGAACAGCCCCGCGTTGCCGCCGTTGCCGCCGGCACCGCCGCCGATCACGAACGACGGGCTATCCCCGCCGCCTCCACCGGCGCCGCCGTCGCCGAACAGCATTCCGCCGTGCCCGCCGGCCCCGCCGGCGCCGCCCGGCCCGCCAAGCCCGCCGGCCCCGCCGTTGCCGATCAGCCCGGCGCTTCCGCCGTTACCGCCGGCCACACCCTGGTTCGTGCCGGGCGCGCCGTTGCCGCCGTTGCCGAACAGCAGCCCGCCGTCGTCGCCGCTTTGCCCAGGCGCGGCACCGTCAGCACCGTTACCGATCAGCGGGCGCCCCAGCAAGGCCGTGCTCTGCTGGTTGATCACGTTCAGCAGTTCCTGCAGCGGGGATGCGTTGGCGGCTTCGGCGCCGGAATAGGAGGCCGCCGCACCGCTCAACGATCGCCAGAACTGCTGGTGAAATGCGTTGGCCTCTAAACTGATTGTTCGATAGTCCTGGGCATGGTCGGCAAATAGCGACGCCACCGCGGTCGATATCTCGTCGGTACCCGCGGCCAGGATCTCGCTGGTCGAGGGCAGTGCCAAAGCATTGGCGGTGCTCAGGGCCGAGCCAATTCCTTCCAAGTCAGCCGCCGCGGAAGCCAACAGTTCCGGCACTGCCATCACATACGACATGTTTGTCCCTTGTGTTCTGGTGAGTAGGCGGGAAAGTGCAGCGTATCGCGATACCGAACTGCGTCGTCGTGTTCTGCGAGTATCGTTGTCGGACTTGCTTTCTGGATGCCGTGCTGTTGCTAGTCGGTGGAGCGGACCGCGGTCACGAAGCCGATCGTGCTGGCCGGGCTCTGCCGGTCGGCCGCGGTCAGTTCCGCAAGCCCGGCGGCCAGGACCAGATCGCCATGGTCGGCGGTGGCCGTCTCCCAGCCGTGTGATCGCAGATAGGCCGCGACGTCGGTGTGCTCCCCGGGATAGGTCAAGCCGGCGATATCCATGTCGAGTCCATGGGCTCGCCATCCCTCGGTCATCTGCTGCGCCAGTTGCTGGGACTCCGCCGATGACCCATTGATGGTTCCGTAGTCGGCGGCTAGCCGGCTGCCGACGGCGCTGAGCTCAATGACATTGTCCAGCAATCGAGTTTCGGCCTCCGGAGGAAGGAAACCGATGAGCACTCCTTCGGCCAGCCAGGCGGTCGGGCGGGCGGCGTCGAAACCCGCTGCCCGCAGCGCGGACGGCCAGTCGTCGCGCAGGTCGATGCCCACCGGATGGTGGTCGGCGGTTGGGGATGCACCGAGTCGAGCCAGCGTGGTGGTCTTGAATTCGATCACCTCCGGCTGGTCGATTTCGTACACCCTCATTCCGGTCGGCCAGGGCAGCCGGTAGGGCCGCGCGTCAAGGCCGGAGGCCACGATCACCACCTGGCGCAGTCCCGCGGCGATCGCATCGGCAAAGAACTTGTCGAAAAACAGTGCACGGGCGGCGAACGTGTCCACCATGCGCGCAAATCCGAGACCGGCTGCAACCTCGTCGAGATCAACCTCGCCGGAGGCCGCCCGGGTGAACAAGTCCAGCCCCACGGCGCGGACCAGCGGCTCGGCAAACGGGTCGGCGATGATCGGCCGTGACCGCCGGGTTGCGGCGGCCCGCGCCGCGGCGACCATGGTGGCGGTGGCGCCCACACTGTTGGCCAGGTCCCAGCTATCGCCCTCGGTTCGTGCCATCTTCTTCTCCTTCGACTTAGGCAGGCGTCAATCCACCGTAGGCCGTGTCGGTAAACGATCACGTCGCCTACCGTTCGGGTATGGCTGCAGTGGAATTGCAAACTCTTCAGCACAACATTGCTTGCGTCACCTTGAACCGGCCGACCCGGTTGAACGCCATCGACGGATCGCTGCTCGACGCGATGGACGACGCCCTCGACGCGCTGAGTGGGGGCGAGTTTCGGGCCGCCATCCTGACCGGCGCCGGGCGCGGATTTTGTGCCGGAGCGGATTTGAGCGGCACCGGAGAGCCTTGGACGAAGGCCACACCCACCACCCCGCCGTTCAAGGCCACCTACGATGCCCAGGTCAGACTGGCCGACCAACTGACCCGGCTCTACGAGCTGCCCATTCCCGTGATCGCGGCGGTCAACGGCGTCGCGGTCGGTGGTGGGCTGGCCTTTGCGCTGCATTGCGATATCCGGATCGCTACCAAGGACGCCAGGTTCGGATCGGTGTTCATCAAGGCCGGGTTCTCGTCGATGGACATGGGCACCAGTTATCTGCTGCCCAGAATCGTCGGTGCCGGGGTGGCGCGCGAACTCATGCTGACCGGCCGCATCATCGACGCTGCGGAGGCCTATCGGATCAGGCTGGTGCACGAGGTGGTGGTAGCGGGCGAGTTGTTGACTGCGGCGCAGAAGCTGGCCGGGTCGATCGCCGAGAACAATGCGTATGGCGTGTGGCAGACCAAGATTGGGCTCAACGCGGCGCTGGATGCCCCCAGCCTGCGGCATGCCAAGGAAATCGAGAACCGTACCCAGATCATCAGCGGCTTCACCAACAACCCGGCCGAGGCCGCCCGCGCGCATCAGGAGAAGCGTCCGCCGGCATGGGATTCGCTGTAGCGGCTAAACTTTCGAGATAATCTTCTCGGCGAACTTTTCCAGGTGGGCGATCTTGGTCTGTAGCGGCTCGGTGTCGGGACCCTTGATGTAGGGCATCCGGAAGCCCACGATGACGTCGGTGACTCCTTTGTCCTGCAGCCGCTTGATGCCGTCGACGGTGTAGGCATCCATTGAGATCACATGGATTTCGAACGGGCCGGTGTGACCCTCTTTCTCGCGAAAGTGCTGAAGTTTGCTGATCAGGCGGTCGAGTTCGTCGGGATCGGTACCGCCGCCATGCATCCAGCCATCCAGGCGCGCCGCGCGCCGAAGTGCGGCATCGGCATGGCCGCCGACCAGGATCGGGATCGGCGCAGTCGGGGCCGGGCTCATCTTCGTCTTGGGAATGTCGTAGAACTCGCCGTGGAACTCGAAGTATTCACCGGTGGTGAGACCTTTGACGATTTCGATGCATTCGTCAATCCTTCTGCCGCGCTTGGCAAAGGGCACACCCATCAGCTCGTAGTCTTCCGGCCATGGACTGGTGCCCACGCCCAGCCCTACCCGATTGCCGATCAGCGCGGCCAGTGAACCGGCTTGTTTGGCGACCAGGGCGGGGGGCCGGACGGGGAGTTTGAGGACGAAGAAGTTGAACCGCAGTGTCTTTGTGACCGCGCCCAATGCCGCGGTCAGGACGAAGGTTTCAATGATCTCCTTGCCGTCGAGAAACTCGCGATTGCCGTCGGGTGTGTACGGATACTTAGAGTCGGACTCGTAGGGATAGGCGAGGCTGTCGGCGATCGTCATGCTGTGGTAGCCGGCCGCCTCGGCGGCCTGTGCCAGCGGGACATAAAACGACGGGTCGGTCATCGCCTCGGCGTAGCTGAACCGCACGTCATCCCTCCCTTCTGTGAGCGGGCATCCAGATCGATACTAGAACGTGTTCTAGTGCAATCGCGGCGAGTCCGGACAACCGCGGCTACTCGGCCGGCGCCCAGCAAGCACGCGGGATGAGGGCCCGGCTCACACCGTCGCCGGCTAGAGCTGGTTCTCCGGGCCGATGATCGCCCACACCGTCTTGCCGGTCGCGGTGGGAGTGCTGTCCCACGCGCGGCACAGCGCTTCCACGATGGCCAGGCCGGACACGTCGATGCCCTTTGGCGGAGTCTGCAACCGGATAGCCGGGGCATTGCTGCCGTCGGAGACGGCGATGGTGGCCGCGGTGCCGTCGCACTGGACCTTGATCACTGGGTCGCTTCCGGTGTGCTCCAGCACGTTCTCGACGAACACGTTGACGATCACCAAGGCGACCGGTATCAGTCCGGGTTTCGACCACGACGTGAGCCACTCGCGGACCAGCTTGCGGGACTCGCGAAGGCTGCCCAGGTTGGCGGGCAATTGCACCTGGGCATACCGCACCTTGCGTCGCGCGAGCCGGCCGACGGCCTTGATGGCGCCTTTCTCGGTGGGGTACACCGGCATGAAACGGGTAACTCCGGTGCGGGTGATCAGTTCCCGGCCGGCGCGACTCGCGCACACCAGCAAGATGGGGACATGCTGCGGGGTATCGACCTGCCAGCGTGCGCTGACAAAGATGGACCAGGACGCTTCGTCGGGTACCTGCAGGGCGCTGACGTTGACGACGACGGCGGACGGCTCGTCGAGCGTGGCCTTGATGATGGCATCGCGCAGCGCCGCGCAGTTGGTGGAGTCGATGGCGCCCTCGACCGAAAGGACCACCAGCGAGTCTTCGCTGCGCGTCTCGATAGCCAAGGCGTTGGGAGACTTCGCCGTCGCGTTCACTGGACCCGCTCCCGCTTCCGCGAGCTGATCATCGCCCCGACCGGCGGCCGGTGCCTGGCTAGCCGATCTGCAGACATCCCGAACCGGTATGCCAGCTGCATCCTGTCCTCCGGTTCCATGTCGTGCTCCTCGAACTCCCGCCCGTGATTCGTTAGAGGACACCGCCTTCATCGGTGGCGCAAACTTCCATTTTCGGCCAATGCGGACGCTTTGGGTACATCGGGTGCCATCTGTCCCGCCGATGGCCAGGAGACGGGAAATTTCGTCGGCTATCGATGGTTCGTACCCGGACCGGGTAGATCGGCGCGGCCGGCAAATCCGTGCCGCATGCCAAGGGCGGGCCGGGCGGATCCTGCCACCGCGCCCGCCCGAACTGCCGACCGCTATCGCAGACCATGCCGTTCTCGCTTGTGTCGTCGTCCGCCACCGCACGAGCCACCCAGGATGGTTACCCACACACGTGCGCGGCCAACCCAAGGCTGGGATGGGTCAAGCCTATCGGGCTTGGATCGGACAAGCGCGACGACTACGCGCCCAACGGCCGACGCAGCGACGCCTACCGGCCGCTGTCCGCATAGGGGGGTGCACCCAGTCCCGCGACCGAATGGGTGCCCCACGGCGTTTGCTCGATGACACGTACCGCGGCGCTTCGTTCACCTACGGTCAGGGTGCCCGCCCTGGCCTGCTTGAGCGTGTCCTGCGGAAGCGGATCAAGGACCGTTCCCTGCCAGTGGTAATTGCCGTCGATCGGGTCAAGGTGGCCGGCAAGGCGCACATGCACCGCATGGCGGACGCCGCCAATCTCCAACGTGGCCGCCCCGTCATAAATGTTGGGGATATTGGGAATGCCAGTGTCTTCGGGCGCCCCGGCGGACAGGTCGAACGCCCGAAGCGGCTGGTATGGCTGCACCGGCCTTAGCTGGGCGCGCTCGTTGAACACTTGCTGGCTGCTGCGCAGCACCTCGATGCGGGTGCTGGCGGTGCGTTGCAGCAGGTCCACGCACTCGGCGACGTAGCTGATCCGCGCGGCGACGTCGGGACCGCAGATGAAGAAATAGTTGGGAAACCCGTGCACGGCAACACCCAGGAAGGCCTCCATGCCCGGGTACCAGGCCTGTTGGATGGTCAGTCCGCGCGTGCCCACCAGTGTCGGTTCAACGGTCTGCTCAGGGATGGTGAATCCGGTGCCGTAGATGACGGCGTCGACGGGGTGCTCGATGCCATCGTTGGTCCGGATGCCCGACGAGGTGAGCGCTTCGATGGCTGATGCTGCGATCGTGGGCGCCCGCCGCGGTTGCTTGGCGCCGATGCGGCCGAGCAGCCATCGCTTGGCCTGGGTTGGGCGGCGTGCCAGGTCAGTGACCACGCGCCGTGGTCCCTGGGCGAACACGGTGACCGATGCCGCGGAGTCCGCCCACTCATCGATCCAATGAGCGACGTTGGAGTCGGTGCCCACCACCGCAATGCGCTTGCCCGCCGGACGGAAAGCCGGGTCGGGTGCGCCCGCGTGAAACGACTCGCCCCGGAAATCGTTACGCCCGGCAAGGTCGGGTGTCCAGGGCACGTACACCGGCGGACAGGCCGCCACGACCACGCGCCCGCACACGGTGGCGCCATCGGCGGTGCGCACCGCCCAGGTGTCGGTGTCGTCGTCGAAGGCCGCGCCGATGACCCGGCCGGGCCGCAGCTGCGAGTTGGCGGGCAGGCCGGGGGCATGGTCGAGGATGACGACGTCGCAGACGCCGGCCGCCAGCAGTGCCGCATGCGCACTCCGGCCGCGGGACCCCGCCCCGATGATGACGACGTCGTGACAGTCGTGGCAGTCGCGGGGGGCCCGCGCGACACCGGGGGTGTGGGTCACAAGAACCTGCTGCGCTTCCAGCCGCGCCGCGCGATCGGTCCCAGCAGGCCCACCTCGGTCAGAAAAGTGGCCAGCGGTGCGAAGCCGGCGATCTGTATTTCGCGCCGATGTGGGCTGCTGCGCGCGATCCGGCGGGCCTGCTTGGGGTCCAGGCCCGCTCGTGCGTACGGGATCGGATTGCTGAACAGATAGTTGAAGAAGTACCCGCCGAGCCCGTTGATGTTGGCCATGAACCACCGGTTGACCCGAGGCATCTCGCCCACCCGCTTGCGTGCGCCATCCCGCGCGAACTGGATGTGGCGCGCCTCCTCGGTCACGTGAATCCGCATGAGCCGCTGGATGATTGGCTGCAGTTCCGGATCGTCCATCATCTGGCGCTGCAGCGAATCGAAGATCTCCTCGCCGATCAGCGCGGCCACCCACAGCATCGAACCCCGCTGAAAGGCCAGCGGAAGGGTGTTGATGACCATCCGATGCAATCGCCGTGGGCGTACCGGCTTGGCGCCGATGCGCTCGATGGCTTTGCCGAACATGACCATGTGGCGGGTCTCGTCGCCCAGCTCGGTCAGCTTGTAATGCGTCGAGCGGCTGGTCGGGTCCTCGTGCAGGATGGTGCGCAACAGCGACTGGTTGAGCATGTTCTCGAACCAGATCCCGGCCGAGAGCGTATTGACCAGCTCTTGGCGGGACAGCTCGATCTGCTGCTCGCGGGTCATTTCGTCCCACATCTCGGTGCCGTACAGCGACACCAGCCTGGGGGGCAGGTAGAACTTGTCCGGGTCCAGCGGGGCATCCCAGTCGATGTCGACGATGGGTTCGTAGGACTTTTTGACCGAGCCTCTGAGTAGGCGTTCGGAGAACTCTTCACGACCCGGCCCACTTGGTTTCACCGCAGTGGTCATCGCTTGGCGTCCCTTCATCAGGTGCTTCAGACGTTAGGGAGATCACACTCGATAGTCAATACCCATGGTACTGGGTACCGCCGGTAACGGATAGGTATTTCGCGATCTCAATTACGTTGTGTTGCAAGACCCGGACGACCTCCCGGAAGGACGCCATGGTGAGTCGGCATATTCACGTCATCGGTATCGGCGCCGGTGATCCCGACTATGTGACCGTCCAGGCGATCAACGCGCTCAATGACACGCAAGTGTTTTTCGCGATGGACAAAGGCGAGGCCAAAAGTGAGCTAGTGGAGTTGCGCCGGGCGATATGCGCACGATTTATCCGCGAGCCGCGATATCGCTTCGTCGAGTTGCCCGACCCCAAGCGTGCGGTGGATGCCCATTACGAGGACGCGGTTTCGCAGTGGCACGCGCAGCGGGCACGGATCTGGGCGAGGGCCATCAGCACCGAACTGGGGCCCGGTGGGGTGGGGGCTTTTCTGGCCTGGGGCGACCCCTCGCTTTATGACAGCACCCTGCGCATCCTGGATGCGGTGTCCGCCGAGGTGGACTTCAGCTATGACGTCATCCCGGGCATCACGGCAGTTCAGGCGTTAACGGCCCGGCATCGAATTCCGCTCAATGACGTGGGCGCGCCCGTCGTCATCACCACGGGCCGGCAATTGCGCGCCCGCCAAGTCGCCGGCACGGCGGTAGTCATGCTCGACGCCGATTGCTCGTTTCGGGCCTGCCCGCCGCAGACTCGCATTTGGTGGGGCGCCTATCTGGGCACCGAAGACGAACTGCTCGTTGCGGGCACGGTCGGCGAAGTTGGCGAGCGCATCGCGGCATTGCGTGCCGAGGCTCGAGCGCGGCACGGCTGGATCATGGATACCTATCTAATTCGAACTTATTAAGGGCTTGCGTAGGCGAGCGCGCTGAACTGCACTGGCTCGATGATGAATTAAGGATTTGGTTTAAGCGCCAGTATCGGGCGCTAGATCGCGCTAGCATCGGCGTCCTACTCAACTTGTGTCGAAGGTCACGTTTTGGCAGTTGCGCTGTCGTGGGGTCGGGAGGTTTTTCAATGTCGTGGGTGATCGCAGCGCCCGAGTATGTGGCAGCAGCGGCCAACGATCTCGGGGGTATCGGTTCGACTCTTGCTCAGGCCAACGCGGCCGCGTTGGCACCGATCACCACGGTGTTGCCCGCGGGCGCCGACGAGGTGTCGGCTGCGATTTCGTTCTTGTTCGGTGCGCACGCCCAGGCATACCAGGCGCTCAGTGCGCAGGCTGCGTCGTTCCACCAGCAGTTCGTCCAGCTGATGAGTGGCGGTGCCACGGAGTATGCCGCCGCCGAGGCGGCCAACGTGACGCCGATGCAACAGGTCGAGAACCTGGTAAATGCACCGGTGCTGGGTCTGACCGGGCGCCCGTTGATCGGCAATGGTGCCAACGGAGCCGCGGGCACCGGGGCGGCCGGGGGTGATGGCGGCTGGCTGTACGGCAACGGCGGCACCGGCGGCTCGGGCGCGGCGGGCCAGGCCGGTGGTAACGGTGGGTCGGCCGGGCTGTTGGGCAATGGTGGAAACGGCGGCGCCGGTGGAGCAGGCGCCGCGGGTGCCTCGGGGGTATCCGGCCAGGCCGGTGGTAGCGGCGGTATGGGTGGCAGCGGTGGGTTGCTGTACGGCCTGGGCGGTACCGGCGGTCTGGGTGGCCTTGGCGGCAACGGTGGCGCCGCCACCAGTGCAGGCACCAATGGTGGTGCCGGCGGCGACGGCGGCCTGGGCGGGCGCGGCGGATTCTTATTTGGTGATGGCGGGGTAGGGGGACGGGGCGGCGACGGTGGCGATGCCACCGGTTCCAGCGACGCAACAGGTACCGGCGGCACCGCGGGCTCCGCCGGCAACGGCGGCGACGGCGGCCACAGCGGATGGTTGTACGGTAACGGCGGTAACGGCGGGAATACCGGCAACGGCGGGACATTCCAGGCCAGCGCCGACACCATCGTGTCCGGTGCCGGAGGTGGAAACTTTGCGGTAACCGGCGGTAATGGCGGCGACTCCGGGCTGTTCGGCATGGGCGGCGCCGGCGGTAACGGTGGCGACGGTGGGGCGGGTCAAGCCGCCGCCGGCGACCTGACCTTTGCCGGCGCTGGTGGCGACGGCGCGTTCGGGGGTAATGGCGGCAACGGCGGGTTCATCTGGGGCAACGGGGGCGTCGGCGGCGACGCCGGGGACGGTGCGGCCGGCGGAGCGGGCACCGACAACTTCCAGTCGTATGCCGGCGCTGGCGGCTTCGGCGGCTTCGGCGGTACCGGCGGCC
The DNA here is from genome assembly GCF_003391395.1 of Mycobacterium marinum. Classification (NCBI taxonomy): domain Bacteria; kingdom Bacillati; phylum Actinomycetota; class Actinomycetes; order Mycobacteriales; family Mycobacteriaceae; genus Mycobacterium; species Mycobacterium marinum. The sequence goes on along the minus strand of NZ_CP024190.1, from coordinate 5,406,669 downwards.
AAGGCGGTCTGTTCGGTAACGGCGGTAACGGTGGCAACGGCGGCAACGGCGGCGACGGCGGCGGGGGTGCGCGCAACGGTGCCGATGCCGGTCCGGGCGCGCTCGGCGGCCAAGGTGGCAGCGCGCTGCTGTTCGGCAACGGCGGCGCTGGCGGAGATGGCGGTGCTACCGGGACGCCCGGCACCTACAGCGATGGCACCGGTACCGGCAGCGTCTACCAGACCAGTGACGGCGGTGGTGGCGGTGACGGCGGCTTCTTCTTCGGTAACGGAGGCAAGGGTGGCGCGGCGGGCAGCATCCCGGCAGGCTTCATGGCTCCCAGCGAGAACGGCATCGGCGGTACTGGCGGTGACGCCGGGCTGATCGGCAACGGCGGGGACGGAGGGGCCGGTGCCCCCGCCGCCCAGGGCGGTATCGGTGGCTTGGGCGGTTCCGGCGGAAAGCTGTTCGGCACGGCTGGGGCGCCCGGACCGGCGTAGCCGCCGATTGCCAGGCGGGTGCCGCCCCATCCGGATCGCGATTGAAACCCTTGGTAGCCGTCAGAGGAGCCATCGATGTCTTACCTCTTCGCTGCGCCCGAGTTAGTTGCTTCTGCAGCAACGGATTTGGCGGGCATCGGTTCGTCGATCAACGCGGCCAGCGTTGCCGCGGCGGCACCGACGACGGGGGTACTGGCCGCCGGGGCGGATGAGATTTCTGCAGCCGTTGCGGGCATGTTCGCCGCACATGCGCAGGCCTATCAGGCCCTCAGCCAGCAGGCGGACACATTTCACGCACAGTTCGTGCAGCTGCTGAACTCCGGCGCTAGCGCCTACACCGGCGCCGAGGCGGCGAATGTGTCGCCGCTGCAACAAGCCCTTGACGCCGTTAATGCGCCGGTACAACAGCTGACCGGTCGGCCCCTGATCGGCGACGGCGCCGACGGGATCAACGGGACGGGGCAAAGCGGCGGCGATGGCGGCTGGCTACTCGGTAACGGCGGCAACGGCGGGTCCGGCGCGGCGGGGCAGGCCGGCGGGAACGGCGGGTCGGCCGGGCTGTTGGGCAACGGCGGTGCCGGCGGTGCCGGTGGCGCCGGTGCGTCCGGGGCCGCCGGCGACAGTGGCCTGACCGGCGGCAACGGGGGAATCGGGGGCGCGGGAGGATTTCTGTACGGCCTCGGCGGCAATGGCGGGATCGGTGGCCACGGCGGTGACGGCGGCGCGGCCATCGGAACCGGCACCGGCGGCGGCAATGGTGGTAACGGCGGCCTGGCCGGCGCGGGCGGACTGCTTTTCGGCAACGGTGGAGTTGGTGGTCAGGGAGGCGACGGTGGCGACGCCACCGGCGGCACCGCCACATTCAGTGGCGGCCTCGCGGGCTCGGGTGGCAACGGCGGCAATGGCGGTCAGAGCGGGTGGCTGTACGGCAATGGTGGGGACGGCGGAAACAGCGGTAGCGGTGGCACCTTCGAGAGCGCCGGGGGCTCCGTCCTCAGCGGCGCGCAAGGCGGTGGTTTCGCCGCCTCTGCCGGTAACGGCGGCAATTCCGGGCTGTTCGGCAACGGAGGCAGCGGCGGCAACGGCGGCAACGGCGGACTCGGCCAGTCCGCGAGCGGCGACGATAGCCAGGGCGGCATAGGTGGCGATGGCGCGCAGGGCGGCAACGGTGGCAAGGCGGGCTTCTTCTACGGCAACGGCGGCAATGGCGGCTTCGGCGGAAACGGCGCCAATGGCGGAGACAACTCCGGCACGTCATCTGCCGTCAACGGTGCCGGCGGCATGGGCGGCTGGGGCGGCGCAGGCGGCCAGGCGGGTCTGATCGGCAACGGCGGCACCGGGGGAGCCGGCGGCAGCGGTGGTGCCGGCGGGAGCGGCGGCACCGAAAACGGCGACGCCGGTCCCGGCGGGTTCGGCGGCGGTGGCGGCGACGCGCTGCTGTTCGGCAACGGCGGCAACGGCGGCAACGGCGGAAACACCGGGGCCCCCGGGACGCTCAGCGGGGGCGGCACCGGGACCGTGTACCTGACCAGCAATGGCGGCGACGGCGGTCAGGGAGGCATTTTCTTGGGCAACGGCGCCAACGGTGGTGCGGCCGGCAATGTGCCCGCCGGCTTCATGGCACCTTCGCTCAACGGTATCGGTGGTGACGGCGGCGACGCCTTCCTGATCGGCAACGGTGGCAACGGCGGTGCCGGTGCCGGCAGCGACCAGGGTGGCACCGGCGGCACCGGTGGAACGGGCGGATTGCTTTTGGGCCTGCCCGGGTTGGAGGGGCCCGCATAGCCCGCCACACACACGAGTATTTGCCGAGCCCGATGTCGGGCCCAGCCCGCAGCGTCTGACTCGGGCTGCAATGCGAAAAATCCCGCGGATATGTCGGGATCTCACAGGAGGTCTTTAAGTGTCCTTTCTCTACGCCGCACCCGATTTCGTGGCCGCTGCGGCCACCGATTTGGCCAGTATCGGTTCGTCGATCAATGCGGCCAGCGTTGCCGCGGCCGCGCCGACGACCGGGATACTGGCTGCCGGCAGCGACGAGGTGTCTACGGCCATTGCCGGAATGTTCGCCGCACACGCTCAGGCATATCAGGCGCTGAGCACCCAGGCGGACCTGTTTCACGCACAGTTCGTGCAGCTGCTGAACTCCGGCGCTAGCGCCTACACCGGCGCCGAGGCGGCAAATGCTTCCCCGCTGCAACCGGTACTGGACGCGGTGAATGCGCCGTCGCAGGCGCTGACCGGGCGTCCGCTGATCGGCAACGGCGCCGACGGCGCGGCGGGAACCGGGCAGAACGGCGGCGACGGCGGCTGGTTGATCGGCAGCGGCGGCAGGGGCGGTTCCGGCGGCGTCGGCCAGAAGGGCGGCAATGGCGGCTCCGCCGGCCTCTGGGGCAACGGCGGTAACGGAGGCCTCGGTGGTGAAGGTGTCCAGGGTGGACCGGGCCACCCCGGCCAGGCCGGCGGTAACGGCGGTAACGGTGGCAACGCCGGCTTGCTGCAAGGGGTTGCCGGAAACGGCGCGGCTGGAGGGTTGGGCGGCAACGGCGGCACGGTGGGTACGGGGCAGAGCACCAACGGCGGGGCCGGGGGCGATGGCGGTTCCGGCGGCTCCGCGGGGCTGTTCGGCGGCGGCGGTGCTGGGGCGCTCGGTGGCGACGGCGGAAATGGTGTGGGTAGCGACGGTCACGGTGGCGGCGCCGGTAGCGGTGGCGACGGCGGCAACGGAGGATTTTTCTACGGCGACGGTGGCAACGGTGCCGACGCCGGCAGCCCCGGCGCCGGTCAGTCGCCATTCGGCTCACTCGGCATCGCGGGCGAGGGTGATGGCGGCGATGGCGGGAATGCGTTTCTGATCGGCAACGGGGGCAACGGTGGTGCCGCGGCCGCATTCGGCTTCCCTGGTTTTGGCGGCAACGGTGGATTGCTATTCGGCAAGGCCGGGGCCGACGGTCCGGGTAGGTAACCTGGCGCGGATGGACACCCCGTTGCGACCATCGGCACACTGAACAGGTGCCCGAACTCCCGGAGATCGAAGCGCTGGTCGACCACCTGCGCCGGCACGCCGTCGGGACCACCATCGGCCGCGTCGATGTGGCCGCGCTATCGGTGCTGAAAACCTTCGACCCGCCGATCAATGCCCTGCACGGCCAGACCGTGACCGGTGCGGGCCGGTGGGGAAAACACCTGGGGGTGCAGGCGGGGCCGCTGTGGTTGATCGCGCACCTCTCGCGGGCGGGCTGGTTGCGCTGGTCGGACAAGCTGGTGGCGGCCCCATTGCGCCCAGGCAAAGGCCCGATCGCGTTGCGCGTCCATCTCGGCACCCCCGGGGTGGCACCCGGCTTCGATCTCACCGAAGCCGGGACCCAGAAGCGCCTGGCAGTCTGGCTGGTCGAGGATCCGCGGCAGGTGCCCGGCATCGCCACGCTCGGACCGGATGCGCTCGAACTCGGGCCCGAGGAGCTGGCCGGCGTCTTGGGCCCCCACACCGGCCGGATCAAGACGGTCATCACCGATCAGAAGGTGATCGCGGGCATCGGCAACGCCTACAGCGACGAAATTCTGCACGTCGCGAAGATCTCGCCGTTCGCCACGGCCGCAAAACTGTCCGAAGAACAACTTGCCGCCTTGCACGACGCGGTGGTCTCCGTTCTCACCGACGCGGTCAGCCGTTCCGTCGGCCAAGGCGCCGCCACGCTCAAAGGGGAGAAGCGTTCCGGCCTGCGGGTACACGCGCGCACCGGCCTGCCGTGCCCGGTGTGCGGGGACACCGTGCGAGAGGTTTCGTTTGCGGACAAGTCATTTCAATATTGCGCGACCTGCCAGACCGGCGGCAAAGTGCTGGCCGACCGGCGCATGTCGCGGCTGCTCAAGTAGTGGCGCTCGAGCATCGCGACGCTGCGCGGGGTAACCGCCCGTCGGCCCGACAACTCGACGCTGGGCGGGCAGCCGATATGCTGCGCGAATGACCCGCCAGAAAATTCTCATCACCGGCGCCAGTTCCGGGCTGGGTGCGGGCATGGCCCGCGCTTTCGCTGCCCGAGGCCGCGACCTAGCGTTGTGCGCGCGACGCACCGATCGTCTCGAAGAATTGAAAAGCGAACTCGCCCAAAAGCATCCAGAAATCACGATCGCGATAGCCGAGCTGGACGTCAACGACCACGACCAAGTGCCCAAGGTATTTGCCGAGTTGCGCGATGAACTGGGCGGCATCGATCGCGTCATCGTCAACGCCGGCATCGGCAAGGGTGCACCGTTGGGCTCGGGCAAACTGTGGGCGAACAAGGCGACGATCGAGACCAACCTGGTGGCGGCGCTGGTGCAGATCGAAACGGCGCTGGAGATGTTTCACAAGAGCGGTTCTGGCCACCTGGTGCTCATCTCCTCGGTGCTCGCCAGCAAGGGAGTGCCGGGCGTGAAAGCCGCCTACGCAGCGAGCAAAGCCGGCCTGAGCTCGTTGGGCGAGTCCTTGCGCGCCGAGTACGACAAGGGCCCGATCACCGTCTCGGTGATGGAACCGGGCTACATCGAGTCCGAGATGACGGCGAAATCGGGCAGCACAATGTTGATGGTGGACAACGAAACCGGTGTCAACGCGCTGGTCTCCGCCATTGAACGCGAACCTGGCCGGGCCGCGGTGCCCTGGTGGCCGTGGGCGCCGCTGGTGCAGTTGATGCGGGTGCTGCCGCCGCCGCTAGCCAAGAAGTTCGCCTAGCGCCTGCTCGCGCCCCTAGTGCCTAGGTGCGCGAGCGTGCGTGCCTGTGCGCGACACGCCGTTCGCTTGTGCACAATTGCGCACGCTCGCGCCACCGCTCTAGCCGGTGCGTCCGCGTTGGGTTCGGTATCGACGTACCAACGCGTCGGTGGAGCTGTCCGACTGCCGCTGCGGTGAGCCATCGCTGGTGATCACCGGAAGCAACGCCTTTGCCTGAGTCTTGCCCAGTTCCACGCCCCACTGATCGAACGAATCGATACCCCACACCACGCCTTCGGTGAACACCTGATGTTCGTAGAGGGCGATCAGCTGTCCCAACACCGACGGCGTAAGCCGGTTGGCCAGAATGGAAGTCGACGGCCGGTTGCCGGGCATCACCTTGTGCGGCACCACCGCGGCGGGGGTGCCCTCGGCTGCGATCTCCTCGGCGGTCTTGCCGAACGCCAGCACCTGGGTCTGGGCGAAGAAGTTGCTCATCAACAGGTCGTGCATGCTGCCGGTGCCCTCGACGGTCGGCAGGTCATCGATGGGCTGGCTGAAACCGATGAAGTCAGCCGGTACCAGCCGGGTGCCTTGATGCAGCAACTGGTAAAAGGCGTGTTGACCGTTGGTTCCTGGTTCGCCCCAATAGATTTCACCAGTATCGGCGGTGACCGCTGTACCGTCGGCGCGGGTCGATTTTCCGTTGGACTCCATGGTCAACTGCTGCAGATAGGCGGCGAATCGCGCCAGGTCATTGGAGTAGGGCAACACGGCGCGCGACTGCGCGCCCAGGAAGTTGGAGTACCAAAGCCCGATAAGCCCAAGCAGCGCAGGCGCGTTGGACTCTAGCGGAGCGGTCCTGAAATGCTCGTCGACGATGTGGAATCCGGATAGGAAGTCGGCGAAGGCCTCCCGGCCGATCGCGGCCATCACCGAGAGTCCGATCGCAGAGTCGACCGAATAGCGTCCACCGACCCAGTCCCAGAATCCGAACATATTGTCGGTGTTGATCCCGAAGTCGTCGACCAGACGCCGGTTGGTGGAGACCGCAACGAAGTGTTGCGACACCGCCGCATCGCCGAGTGTGTCGGTTAGCCAACGCCGTGCGGCGGTCGCGTTGGTCAGCGTCTCGAGAGTGGAAAACGTCTTCGACGCGACAATGAAAAGTGTTGTGGCCGGGTCCAAGTCGGCCAGCGTGGCGATGAGGTCGGCCGGGTCTACGTTGGAGACGAAACGGGCTGAAATCCCGGCGTCGGCGTAGTGGCGCAGCGCTTGGTAGACCATGACCGGGCCCAGATCTGATCCGCCGATGCCGATGTTGACGACGGTGCTGATTCGTTTCCCGGTGGCGCCGGTCCACTCCCCACTGCGCAACCGGTCGGTGAAGTCGCCCATCGCGTCGAGCACCGCGTGCACGTCCTCAACCACGTTGCGGCCATCCACGATCAACTCGGCGTCACGGGGCAGCCGCAGCGCCGTGTGCAGAACCGCCCGGTCCTCTGAGGTGTTGATGTGGGCACCCGCGAACATCTGGTCACGGTGTGCTTCCAGATTTGCCGTACGCGCCAGATCGACCAGCAAACTTATTGTGTCGCGAGTGATCCGGTGCTTGCTGTAGTCGATGTAGAGGTCGCCGACGGTGACCGTGAGATCGTGGCCGCGATTGGGATCGTCGGCGAAGATCTGCCGAAGGTGGGTTTCTCCGATCTGATCGTGATGCTTGCGCAGGGCTTCCCACGCCGGGGTGGCGGTGATGTCAGGGATTGATTGCTCGGAGGTCATGGTTCGACCCTAATGCGGTCGGGTTCGTGCTAATAGGGGCGTCTAGCCCGCGCCCAGCACACGTCGCAGATCCGGCAGCATGGCCTGCAACTGCGCGCCCCAGTACTGCCACGTGTGTAGCCCGTTGTCGGGAAAATTGAATACGCCGTTGTAGCCGCCGGCCGCTTTGTATTTGCTCTGGAATGCCTTGTTGCTCACTCGGGTGGCGTTTTCCAACAGACTGGCCCCGGGCTTGTCCCCGCCCAGTTCTGCCGAGGGGGTGCCGTTGCCGGAATAGACCCAGATGCGAGTGTTGTTGGCGACCAGCTTTGCGGCATTGACCGTCGGATCGTTTTGCGCCCATGCGGGATCCTCCGCAGGGCCCCACATGGCATCGGAGTGAAAGCCACCCGCACCCAGTTGCGCGACACTGACCAGCGACGGCCACTTGCCCGCGGACAAGTTCAGAAAGCCCGACATGGACGAGGCGTAGACGAAGTTGCTGGGGTGGCGGGCCGCCAGGATCAGCGACGCGGATCCGGCCATCGACGCGCCCACCACCGCGTTGGCCATCTGGCTGACGCCTTTGTTGTTCTCCAGCCAGGCGGGCAGTTCCTCGGTGAGGAACGTTTCCCACTTGTAGGTCCAGGTGCCGCCGTTGCCGACCGCCGGCCGGTACCAGTTGGAGTAGAAGCTGGCCATTCCACCCGTGGGCATCACGACGGACAATCCCGACTGATCGAACCAGTCGAACACCGGGGTGTTGATGTCCCAGCCGTTGTAGTCGTCGCGGGCGAGCATGCCGTCGAGCAAGTAGACCGCGTGTGGGCCGCCGCGCTGGAACTCCACCTTCACCTGGCGGTGCATCGCCGGCGACGGGACGGTCAGATACTCGATGGGTTGGCCGTGACGCGACCACGCGGAAGAGGTTGCCGAAGTCGAGGACAGCGCGACGAGCAGGACTAGCAGGGCGGCCGCGGACATCCACGTCAGACGGCGCGCCCGTGAAATCCCAGCCGGCTTTGCTGCATCCATTTCGGCGGAAATGTACCGCAGCATTGCCGCAATCTGCGGCAAAGAGCCGCGTTAGTGACCGTTTAGTGGCCGAGTCGACCTCTACCCAACCGCAAAAGCAGAATTGCCAGGTCCTTGCCCTCGGGTCCGAGCTCGCTGTAGCGCTCGATGACCTTCATCTCGCGGTTGTGCACCAGTCGGGTGCCGCCGGAGGCCATCCGAGCCTTGCCGATCGCCTGAGACACCTCGGCGCGCCGCCTGACCGCGGCCAGGATCTCGCGGTCCAACCGGTCGATCTCTTCGCGCAGCTCGTCAATGCTGGGGAGATCTTCGGTGTCGATTGTTTCGGTGTTCATTTCTAACTCCGCGTTCTCGTGAGGTGGGGGTTCTGGTCTCATCCGGCATCAGGCCTCACGCGAGAGACGAGCCCCGATCGCCGAAGCGGACCACGGGGCTCTGCGAAAGCAGCTACGCCTCGGGTACCGCTGGCGGGTACCCGTAGAAAAATCGACGCTGCGTGTTGAGCACCAGGAGAGTGTGCCATTAACCGCCGCACCTGCGCAAAAGGGGTATGGGACGTGAGCCCGGGGCGGCGGCCGAATCGCGCGCGGTTTGCGGCGATCACGCTTGCTGGGAACTGCCTGTGAATCATGGCCCGCTCGCTGTAAAGCGCACGGATGGCGGATCCAAGAGCTTGGATGTCCCTAGGCTCCGAAATCGCTGCGGCCGGGAGTCGGCGGCTCAGCCTCGAAGCCTGGCTAAGACCGCTTTTGGGAAGGGCTGCGGCAATGAACTTTTCGATTTTTCCTCCCGAGATCAACTCCCTGCGAATGTTTACCGGCGCCGGTTCTGCCCCGATGCTTCAGGCCGCGGCGGCGTGGGACGGCCTGGCCGGCGAGCTGGGGTCGGCGGCGGACTCGTTCGCAGCGGTGACCTCCGGGCTGGTCGGGCAGACGTGGCAGGGCCCGGCATCGGCGGCAATGGCGGCTGCGGTCGCGCCCTACACGAGTTGGCTCAGTGCGGCGGCGGCGCAGGCGGTCGGTGCGGCCGGTGCGGCCAAGATGGTGGCGAGCGCGTTCGAGGCGGCGCGGGCGGCGACGGTGGTGCCGGCCGCGGTGGCGGCCAATCGAAATGCGTTGGTGCAGATGGTGATGTCGAACATCTTCGGTCAAAACGCGCCGGCCATTGCGGCCGCCGAAGCCGCCTATGAGGAAATGTGGGCGCAGGACGTCGCGGCAATGTTCGGCTACCACTCGGGGGCGTCGGCGGTGGCGGCGGCGCTGTCACCGTGGGAGCAGCTGCTGCAGAATGTCCCTGCTCTGAGCCCGCTGGCGGCAATCGGCAACCTCGGCGCCGGGAATCTCGGATTCGGCAACACCGGAATCGCGAACCTGGGCAACGGGAACACGGGCAACCTCAACTTCGGCGGCGGCAACATCGGAAACTTCAACTTCGGCAGCGGAAACCGGGGCGGCAACGTCAACTTCGGCAACGGCAATAACGGCTTTTTCAATCTGGGCGGCGGGAACATCGGGTCGAACAACTTCGGTAGCGGTAACCGCGGAAACGGAAATATCGGCTTCGGGAACTACCAAAGTACCGGCGGCGCAAATATCGGCGGCGGGAACAGTGGCAGTGGGAACAAGGGATTCGGTAACACCGGAAACTACAACATCGGTAGCGGAAATTTCGGGAGTTTCAACTTTGGTGACGGGAACCGCGGCAGCAACAACTTCGGTTTCGGCAACACCAATAGCGGCAACGTGGGTTTCGGCAACCTGGGCGCCAACAACGTGGGCTTCGGAAACCTTGGCAGTGGCAACGTGGGCTTCGGAAACACCGGCAACAACAACTTTGGGATCGGCCTGAGCGGCAACGATCAGGTTGGCATCAACTTCAACGGACTCAATGGCGGAAGCGGAAACATCGGCTTGTTCAACTCGGGCAACAACAACGTCGGCTTCTTCAACTCCGGTGACGGAAACTGGGGCATCGGGAACTCGGGTGACACCAACACCGGCATTGGCAACTCCGGCAGTTTCAACACCGGGTTCGTCAACGCCGCCTCGCTCAACACCGGCATGGCGAACTCGGCCAACACCTGCTTGGGCTTCGGCAACTCCGGCGCCGGCGACGTCGGCTTCATGAACGCCGGTCACGACAATGTCGGGCTCGGCAACGCCGGCAGCTTCAACATGGGCTTCGGCAACGCGGGATCCGGAAACGTCGGCTATGAGAACGCCGGCGGCGCCAACGTGGGCTTCGGCAACTCGGGTTCGGACAACACCGGGTTCCTCAACTCGGGCAGCGTGAACACCGGGTTCCTCAACTCGGGCAGCACGAACACCGGCGCCGGCAATTCCGGTGAGGTCAATACCGGCTTCGGTATCGCAACCGACAGTGGTGCGACCAACTCCGGCTTCGGGAATACCGGCAGTGGAAACTCGGGGTTCAACAACGACGGCAACGACAACTCGGGCTTCCAGAACACCGGCACCTCGAGTGAGGGTTTCGGAAATGTGGGGAATAACCAGACGGGTTTCCAGAACACCGGCGGCACCAATACCGGCTTCTTCAACACGGGCACCAATGATGTGGGAGTCGGGAATTCGGCCAACCTCAACATCGGATTCTGGAATAGCACCGGGGCCGGAAACGTGGGCGTCATGAACACCGGCACGGACAACTCCGGTTTCATCCAGACCGGAACCGCTAACTCGGGCTTCGCCAACTCGGGCACCAGCAGCTCCGGCGGCCTCAACAAGGGCGACCAGCAATCGGGCTTCGGGAACTGACCCCGAATCCAGACGCTCGCCTGGGCGTTGGACCCCGTCGGCGCCAAGTCGTCGGCGGGCGGCGGTAAGTTTGGGCGGACATGACTGTTCAAGCGACCGATGCCGACCAACTGCTGGAAGGTCTCAACCCACAACAGCGCCAGGCCGTGGTGCACGAAGGCTCGCCGCTGCTGATTGTCGCGGGCGCGGGCTCGGGCAAGACGGCGGTGCTGACCAGGCGGATCGCCTACCTGATCGCGGCCCGCGGTGTTGGGGTCGGTCAGATCCTGGCCATCACCTTCACCAACAAGGCCGCCGCCGAGATGCGGGAACGGGTGGTGAGCCTGGTCGGCGGCCGGGCCAAGTACATGTGGGTGTCCACCTTCCACTCGACCTGCGTGCGCATCCTGCGCAACCAGGCGGCGCTGATCAAGGGCCTCAACTCGAACTTCTCGATCTATGACGCAGACGATTCACGGCGGCTGCTGCAGATGATCGGGCGCGATATGGGCTTGGACATCAAGCGATACTCGCCGCGCCTGCTGGCCAATGCCATCTCCAATCTGAAAAACGAATTGATCGACCCGGATCGGGCGGTGTCGGATCTGTCGGAGGATTCCGATGACTTGGCGCGCACCGTCGCATCGGTCTACGCGGAATATCAGCGCCGCCTGCGGGCCGCCAATGCGCTGGACTTTGACGATCTCATCGGCGAGACGGTGGGAATTCTGCAAGCTTTTCCCGACATCGCCGGGCACTATCGGCGCCGGTTTCGGCACGTTCTGGTCGACGAATACCAAGACACCAACCACGCGCAATACGTCCTGGTGCGGGAACTGGTTGGTCGCGGCAGCGACGACGAGCCCGGGGACGTGCCCCCGGCGCAGTTGTGCGTAGTCGGCGACGCCGATCAGTCGATCTATGCGTTTCGCGGCGCCACCATTCGCAACATCGAAGACTTCGAACGCGACTATCCCGATGCCACAACGATTCTGCTGGAACAGAATTACCGCTCGACACAGAACATCCTGTCGGCGGCCAACTCGGTGATCTCGCGCAACTCCGGACGTCGCGAGAAGCGGCTGTGGACCGATGCTGGCGCGGGGGAGTTGATCGTCGGCTACGTCGCCGACAACGAACACGACGAGGCGAGGTTCGTCGCCGAAGAGATCGACGCACTGGCCGAGCGTGACGAGATCACCTACAACGACGTCGCGGTCTTCTATCGCACCAACAATTCGTCGCGGTCGCTGGAAGAGGTGTTCATCCGCGCCGGCATTCCCTACAAGGTCGTCGGCGGCGTGCGCTTCTACGAGCGCAAGGAGATTCGCGACATCATCGCCTACCTGCGGGTGCTGGACAACCCCGGCGATGCGGTGAGCATGCGGCGCATCCTCAACACGCCGCGCCGCGGTATCGGCGATCGTGCCGAGGCCTGTGTGGCGGTGTACGCGGAGAACACCGGCGCCGGCTTCTCCGACGCTCTGGTGGCCGCCGCCGAGGGCAAGGTGCCGATGCTCAATAGCCGTGCGGAGAAGGCGATCGCGGGCTTTGTCGAGTTGCTCGAGGAGTTGCGAGGACGCCTCGACTCATCCGAGGCGGATCTCGGTGAGTTGGTGGAGGCGGTGCTGGAACGCACCGGATACCGCCGCGAACTGGAGTCCTCCACCGATCCGCAGGAGCTGGCCCGGCTGGACAACCTCAACGAACTCGTCAGCGTTGCCCACGAATTCAGCACCGACCTGGCAAATGCCGCCGAGCCCGAACCGGATGCCGAGGATGTGCCGGACACCGGCATGCTGGCGGCCTTTCTGGAACGGGTGTCGCTGGTCGCCGACACCGACGATATTCCCGAGCATGGCGCGGGCGTGGTCACCCTGATGACCCTGCACACCGCCAAAGGTCTGGAGTTCCCGGTGGTGTTCGTGACCGGGTGGGAGGACGGGATGTTCCCGCACATGCGGGCACTGGATGATCCGACCGAACTCTCCGAAGAACGGCGACTGGCCTACGTCGGGATCACCCGGGCCCGGCAACGGCTCTACCTGAGTAGGGCCATCGTCCGGTCTTCGTGGGGGCAGCCGATGCTCAACCCCGAATCCCGGTTCCTGCGGGAGATACCTCAGGAACTCCTCAACTGGCGCCGCCTTGCGCCCAAGCCGTCGTTCAGCGCGCCCGTGAGTGGAGCCGGCCGGTTTGGCACGGCGCGGTCGGCACCCGTCCGCACGAGCACGAGCAAGCGGCCGCTGTTGGTGTTGCAGCCCGGCGATCGCGTCACGCACGACAAGTACGGTCTGGGCCGCGTCGAGGAAGTATCCGGTGTCGGCGAATCGGCGATGTCGCTGATCGACTTCGGTAGTTCGGGACGGGTGAAGCTGATGCATAACCACGCCCCGGTCGCCAAGCTTTAGCGGCTACTCGCCGAACCTGAACTCGTTGCGAAAAAGTTGCGAAATCGTCGCAGTGAGAACACATTCGGCCGGAGCCGGCTAGTCGAAGAGCCAGCGCCTGGTCTGGGGATGCAGCGCCAGCGCCGCGCTGGCGATCGGCAACACCGGAAAGGCGTGCACGATCCAAGCGACGCGAGCGCCGGCGATGAACACGCCACCGTATGTCAATACCGCAACCACGGCGCCCACCAGGATCAGGTAGCGCCCGAACGGGCGGCGTAGCAACAGCATGATCACCCCGGCGGTGGTGGAGCTCGCGAAGACCAGCGCCAGAAATCCCACCGCGATGCAGAACAGGCGGTCGCTGCGCCACCAGCCGGTGATCAGGTCGGTGGCAACCACCGAGGTGGCCCATCCGTTGACGATGCTGACGGCCGCGGTTGCGACCGCCGTCCGCGAACTTGGCTCGACGGGCGGCCCGTCGGGCAACGGCGGTAGCCGGTCTGCCCGCGCAGTCTCGTCAAGGGAGGGTGGGCGGTGCGAAATCTTGGCGGTCGCGGAGTCCGTCGTCACCGGTTGTGGTCCCGTCGGCGCGCGCCGAATGATGCGGGTCCGTGGCTCGTCGGCGGACGGGGACGGATCGGGTGTGGTCTCGCTCGCAGCGGGGTCGCCCGGTGCGGTCAACGGTCAGCCGGCGTAGTTGCCGACATTCAGGCCGCGCTTGGCGAGCCAGGGCACCGGGTCTATCCGCTCAGTGCCGCCCTGGAGAACTTCGAAGTGCAGATGCGGGCCCGTGGAGAAGCCCCGGTTGCCCATCGTCGCGATCTGATCGCCGGCCATCACCCGCTGTCCAACATTGACCAGCGTGGTGTTGACGTGCCCGTAGAGCGTCACGGTGCCGTCGGCGTGGCGGATTTTCACCCACATGCCGTAGCCGGCGGTGGGGCCCGCGTCGATCACCAGGCCGTCCGATACCGCGTAGATCGGGGTTCCGATGGAGTTGGCGAGGTCGATCCCGGCGTGCAGTACGCCCCAGCGGTAGCCGAAGTTGGAGGTGAAAATGCCTTTGGTGGGCATGACGTACAGAGGCTGTTGCAGTCGAGCCTCGCGCTGGGCGCGTTCCTGGGCAAAGGCCACACCGCGAGCGAACTCGGCCTTGTGCGCCTCGACATTGGTCGCCGGTTGTGCGGCGATGACCTGAACCCCGCGGGCCTCGTTGCTGTCCGAGCCTCCGATAAGGGCCGATGCGTTCGCGGTCAGCACGGTGTCCATGCTGGTGACGTCGGATTGGTGGGTCACGGTATGCGCTGCGGCGGCGGCTGCACCGGCGGCCATGGACCCAATCAGGATTCGACCCTTTGCCGCGCTGGTGGACTGCTTGCGGTGCTGGCCACTACGGCGGGGTGCCGGGGCGACGTTCGTGGCCGGGGGGACAGCAGCGCTTGGCTCGGGGAGAGCCTCGCTGGTCGCGCCGACCAGTACCGGGCTGGGGGTTGCCAACCACGCCGGAATCAGATTGTCGATCTCGTCGAGATCGTCAAGCTCGGGCGCTTGAAGGAGCTGTCGACCGGTGTCGAACTCGGGATCACCAAAGTCCAAGTCGTCGAGATCGGCGAGCTCTAGCTCGTCGAGCTCGTCGAAACCATCCAGTGGGATGATCTCGGTGACTTCGTTGCGATGGTGCTGGAGCCAACGATCGCGGGCTGTGCGAGGGTTGCCAACGACGGCAGTGCGGGCGTATCTGTGCTGGGACAATGCTGAAATGTCCTCGTTTTGTGACCATAACGTTATCTGGACCCTGAGACGGTATCCGCTCTCGGAGGTAGCTGGCAACCTCAGTTTGGGAACCTGCCTCAAAATGTGAGTTGGATCACGTTTAGATCCGCGGATTTTCGGTGACCTGCGCCACACCGGTGGATGCGATCGCCGGGCTCATTTGGCGCCTAGATACAGTTTGCAACCGTGCGAGTTGCCGAATCTTGGTATCGCCTCCCTATTGGTCTAGCAAGTCGAGCGAAGACAGTGAGCCCATGGATCTATTCGAGTATCAAGCGAAGGAACTGTTCGCCAAGCACAATGTACCTACTACGCCGGGGCGGGTGACTGACACCGCCGAGGGCGCGCGGGCTATTGCCACCGAAATCGGTCATCCGGTAATGGTCAAAGCGCAGGTCAAGATCGGCGGTCGCGGCAAAGCCGGTGGCGTCAAGTACGCTGCCACGCCCGACGACGCCTACGAACACGCCAACAACATCCTCGGCTTGGACATCAAGGGCCACGTGGTCAAGAAGTTGCTGGTCGCTGAGGCTAGCGACATCGCCGAGGAGTACTACATCTCGTTCTTGCTCGATCGTGCCAACCGCACCTACCTGGCGATGTGCTCGGTAGAGGGCGGCATGGAGATCGAGGAGGTGGCCGCCACCAAGCCCGATCGGTTGGCCAAGGTCCCGGTGGATGCGGCCAAGGGCGTTGACCTGGCATTCGCCCGCTCCATCGCCGAACAGGGCCACCTGCCGGCCGAGGTGCTCGACGCTGCCGCGGTAACCATCTCCAAGCTGTGGGACCTGTTCGTCGGCGAGGATGCCACCCTGGTTGAGGTCAACCCGCTGGTGCGTACCCCCGACGACCAGATTTTGGCGTTGGACGGCAAGGTCACCCTGGATGCCAACGCCGACTTCCGGCACCCCGATCACGTCGAGTTCGAAGACCGTGCGGCCACCGATCCGCTGGAACTCAAGGCCAAGGAACACGACCTCAACTACGTCAAGCTCGACGGCCAGGTCGGCATCATCGGTAACGGTGCTGGCCTGGTGATGTCGACCCTGGACGTGGTTGCCTACGCCGGTGAGAAGCACGGTGGGGTCAAGCCCGCCAACTTCCTCGACATCGGTGGCGGCGCCTCGGCCGAGGTGATGGCCGCCGGCCTGGATGTCGTGCTGGGTGATTCACAGGTCAAGAGCGTGTTCGTGAACGTGTTCGGCGGCATCACCTCATGCGATGCGGTGGCCACCGGGATCGTCAAGGCGCTGGAAATCCTCGGTGCCGAGGCAAACAAGCCGCTGGTGGTCCGGCTTGACGGCAACAACGTGGAGGAGGGCCGTCGCATCCTGACCGACGCCAACCACCCGCTGGTGACGCTGGTGCCGACGATGGACGAGGCTGCCGACAAGGCCGCTGAGCTGGCCAGCGCCTGAAAGGACTTTGAACAATGTCGATCTTCTTGAACAAGGACAACAAGGTCATCGTCCAGGGCATCACCGGCAGCGAGGCGACCGTCCACACTGCGCGCATGCTCAAGGCCGGCACCCAAATCGTCGGCGGGGTGAACGCGCGCAAGGCGGGCACCACCGTGACGCACGAGGACAAGGGTGGCCGGGTAATCAAGCTGCCGGTATTCGGCGGTGTCGCCGAGGCGATGGAAAAGACCGGCGCCGACGTCTCGATCATCTTCGTGCCGCCGAAGTTCGCCAAGGACGCGATCATCGAGGCCATTGACGCCGAGATTCCGCTGCTGGTGGTCATCACCGAGGGGATCCCGGTGCAAGACACCGCCTATGCCTGGGCCTACAACCTGGGCAAGGGCGGCAAGACCCGCATCATCGGGCCCAACTGCCCGGGCATCATCACCCCGGGGCAGGCGCTGGTTGGCATCACCCCGGCCAACATCACCGGCGCCGGCCCGGTCGGGCTGGTCTCCAAGTCCGGCACGCTGACCTACCAGATGATGTTCGAGCTGCGCGATTTCGGTTTCACCACCTCGATCGGTATCGGTGGCGACCCAGTGATCGGTACCACCCACATCGATGCCATCGAGGCGTTCGAGAAGGATCCCGACACCAAGCTGATCGTGATGATCGGCGAGATCGGTGGGGACGCCGAGGAGCGAGCGGCCGACTTCATCAAGGCCAACGTGTCCAAGCCGGTTGTCGGTTACGTGGCGGGATTCACCGCGCCGGAGGGCAAGACCATGGGGCACGCGGGTGCCATCGTGTCCGGCTCCTCGGGCACCGCGGCGGCCAAGAAAGAAGCCCTGGAGGCCGCCGGGGTACAGGTCGGCAAGACCCCGTCGGAGACCGCGGTGCTGGCCCGGGAGATCCTGAAGGGTCTCTAGACGCCGAGCAGACGCAAAATGGCACGCTTCCGCCTGGAAGCGTGCCATTTTGCGTCTGCTCGGGCACTTGTCGCGCCCCGTGTTCGGTGGCTACGGCAGGCCGGGGTTGCCTGGCACGCCAATCAGCTGACCGCCGTCGCCGCCCTGGCCGCCGGTGCCGGTGGTCGCCGTCCCCACCCCGCCGTTGCCGCCGTTCCCGCCGAAACCGATGAGCAACGCGGCACGCCCGCCGTTGCCGCCGGTGCCGCCGGGATCAGTGCCGCCGTTGGGTCCTCCCGAGCCGCCGGCACCGCCGTCGCCGATCAACAAGCCCGCGTCACCGCCGGCCCCGCCGGCACCGCCGCCGTCTCCACCGGCGCCGTACCCGCCGATGCCGCCGTCCCCACCGGAGCCGGACAGTGTGCCGCCGGCCCCGCCGGCCCCGCCAGCCCCTCCGGTGGGGCCGAATCCGCCGGCGCCGCCGGTACCGCCATTGCCGTTGAAGAAACCGCCGTGGCCACCGATCCCGCCGGTGCCACCGGTGGTGGTGGTGGCCCCGGTCCCGTTACCGCCGCCACCGCCGCCTCCGCCGGAGCCGAGCAGGATCCCGCCTGCTCCGCCGGCGCCACCCGCGCCGCCCGCGCCGGCGGCCGGAGTCGTGCCGCCATGGCCGCCGGCGCCGCCGGTACCGATAAATCCACCCGCGCCGCCGGCGCCGCCGGCCCCGCCGTCGCCGGAGATCAGCGTCGCTCCGCCGTCGCCGCCGGCTCCGCCGGTGCCGAAAAACAGCCCGGCAGACCCGCCGTTACCGCCGACACCGCCGAGGCCGGACCCTCCGGTGCCGCCGGCTCCGCCGTTGCCGAACAGCAACCCGCCGGCCCCGCCGTTGCCACCAGTGGCCTGGCTGCTGCTGGGCTTGGCGGGTCCGCCGGCTCCGCCGTTGCCAAACAACCCCGCCGCGCCGCCGTTGCCGCCGGCGGGATGTGCGGCGGTGCCCCCGCCGCCGGCGCCGCCATTTCCGATCAGCAGCCCGCCCGCTTGGCCGTCTGCCCCGGGTGCCCCGTTAGCCCCGTTGCCGATCAGCGGGCGTCCCAGCAGGGCGTTGGTGGGGGCATTGATCACATCGAGAAGCTGCTGCTCCAGGGTTTGCAGAGGCGACGCGGCGGCGGCTTCGGCGGTCGCATACCGTCCGGCGCTTGCGGCCATGAGCTGTACGAACTGGGCATGAAAAGTCGCCGCCTGAGCGCTCAGGGCCTGATAGGTCTGGGCGTGTGCCCCGAACAGTGCCGTGATGGCGGCCGACACCTCGTCGGCGCCGGCGGCCAGCACCCCCGTCGTCGGGGCAAGGGCGGCCGCGTTGGCCTGACTGACTGCCGTGCCGATGCTCGCCAGATCCGAAGCTGCCGCGTTGACAAACTCGGGCGCTGTGGTGAGAAAAGACATCTGCGACCTCCACGGCGCAGGGAATGACAGATACATTCCGGACTGCTAATCGTACGCGCCCACCGGCGGTGTTATCCCAGTTCCGGGCGATATTTCGGGTGTGAATGTGCCCCCGCGACGCCCCGGCGCGGACGTGTAATTCGGCGAGGTAGATAGTGATGCTATGGATCTTGATCCGGGTACGCCGGTCATTGTCGGTGTCGGACAGGCCCTCGAACGCATCGATGACCCCGACTACCGGGGGATGTCGGCCGTTGAGCTGGCCGCCGCCGCTGCCCAGGCCGCTCTCGAAGACTGTGCCGCCGACGTGGCCGCGGCCATCGACACCGTCGCGGGCGTCCGACAGTTCGAGATCTCCGGGCCCGTCCCCAAGGCCCCGTTAGGCCGGTCCAACAACTATCCGCGCTCGGTGGCCCAGCGGATCGGGGCGGATCCGGCCCGCGCGATCCTCGAGATCGTCGGGGGCCAGGGGCCCCAGCACCTGATCACCGAGCTGGCCGGCGCGATCGCGGCAGGCCGCTCCGAAGTCACCATGGTGTTCGGCTCTGATGCGACGTCGACCAGTCGCCACTTCGCTGGGCGTGCCGACAAACCGGACTTCACCGAGATCGTCGACGGGGAGTTGCAGGACCGCGGCCCTGGCATCGACGGCCTGATCACGCGCTACACGATCATTCACGGCCTGGTGGATGCGCCCACCCAATACGGCTTGCTGGAGAATGCCCGCCGGGCCGCAACGGGTCTCGGCCCGGCCGACTACCTGCGGCGGATGGGCGAGCTGTTCGCGCCGTTCACCAAGATCGCGGCCGGCAATCCTTTTGCCGCGGCGCCAATCGAGCGCACCGTCGAGGAGCTGATCACGGTCACCGACCGCAATCGGATGATCGCCGAGCCCTACCCCCGGCTGCTGGTCGCGCGCGATCAGGTGAACCAGGGCGCGGCCGCGCTGGTGATGTCGGTTGCGGCCGCACGCCGGCTCGGGGTTCCCGAGGAAAAGTGGGTCTACCTTCGCGGGCATGCCGACCTGCAAGAGCAGGCCCTGCTGCAGCGCCCCGATCTTGGGCACGCCCCGTCAGCCGTGCTGGCGGCGCGCGAGGCGCTCCGGGTGGCCGGTGTCGGTCTCGACGACATCGCCACCTTCGACCTGTACAGCTGCTTTCCGGTGCCGGTGTTCAACATCTGCGACGGTCTGGGGATTGCGACCGATGACCCGCGCGGTCTGACGCTCACCGGTGGGCTGCCGTTCTTCGGCGGGGCGGGAAATAACTACTCGATGCATGCGGTGGCCGAGACCGTAGCCCGGATGCGTAGCGAGCCGGGACGGTTCGGGCTCGTCGGCGCCAACGGCGGGATCATGAGCAAGT
Source organism: Mycobacterium marinum (assembly GCF_003391395.1). Classification (NCBI taxonomy): domain Bacteria; kingdom Bacillati; phylum Actinomycetota; class Actinomycetes; order Mycobacteriales; family Mycobacteriaceae; genus Mycobacterium; species Mycobacterium marinum. The sequence continues at coordinate 5,386,658 of NZ_CP024190.1, read as the reverse complement.
ACTCGGTCGGGGTCTATTCCACCGCCCCGGCGCAATGGCAGCCGGACCGCAGCGCCGAGCTGCAAACACAAATCGACAGCGGGGCCAGCCAACCGGTTACCGAGCAGGCCGACGGCCCCGCCACGATCGAGACGTACACGGTCCGCCATGACGGTGGGCGTCTCACCGGGATCGTCATCGGCCGGCTGGCCGCCGACGGCCGCCGCTTCCTGGCGAGCACCGAAGACGACGAGCTGATCGGGTTGCTGACCGACGGCGACCCGCTGGGGCAAGCGATCCGGGTGCGCTCGTTCGACTACGGCAACCGCTGCGTTCTCTAGCTCGCGCCTAGACCATGGCGGCCAGCTTGCCGGCCAGCCGCTCTACGTACGCGGCGATCTCATCCTCGGGGCGATCCGGTAGTCCGAACAGCACCTCGGTGACCCCAAGCTCGGCCCAGCGGGCCAGCTTCTCGGGGACCGGCTTGAAGTCCAGCGCCACGATCTGTGGGGCCCCGTCGCGGCCGGCGGCCGCCCAGGTGTCCTGCAACAACTTGACCGGCGCGTCGATGTCGAAGTCACGCGGTGTGGTGATCCAGCCATCGGCGCTACGCGCTATCCATTTGAAGTTCTTCTCGGTGCCAGCGGCGCCCACGAGCACCGGAATGTGGGACTGCACCGGCTTGGGCCAGGCCCAGCTGGGGCCGAACTTGACGAACTCGCCGTCGTAGGCGGCTTCCTCCTGCGTCCACAGCGCCCGCATCGCCTCGAGGTATTCACGCAACATCGTGCGGCGCCGTCCGGGTGGAACGCCATGGTCGGCGAGTTCGTCGGTGTTCCAACCGAACCCCACGCCGAGGCTGACCCGTCCGCCGGACAGGTGATCCAGCGTGGCAATGCTCTTGGCCAGGGTGATCGGGTCATGCTCGACGGGCAGCGCCACCGCAGTCGACAGCCGTACCCGCGAGGTCACCGCCGATGCCGCGCCCAAACTCACCCAGGGGTCCAGCGTGCGCATATAACGATCGTCGGGAAGCGAGGAATCGCCCGTCGTTGGATGAGCGGCTTCTCGCTTGATTGGGATATGGGTGTGCTCAGGCACATAGAAGGTGTGAAAGCCGTGGTCGTCAGCGAGTCTCGCCGCCGCCGCCGGAGCGATGCCGCGGTCGCTGGTGAAAAGCACAAGCCCATAGTCCATAACAGAATTAGAACGTGTTCTACCTCGGCCGGGCAAGCGCCCCCCGCGCCGATCGGCTCGGCGGGATCGACGGAGGTGATGGCGCTGGTCGAGCGGGGGCAGGTCGCCGCGGCGCGAGCACCGGAACGTGCGCTAGCGTGGTTGTTCGAATCGCGTCGCAGGGACCAAGCGTCGCAATGCAGCAGCGGCGCCGCGACGGCGCGCAAGTAACAGGAGGAGCCATGACCTACACGCCGGGTAGCCCCGGATATCCGCCCGCGCAATCGGGCGGCTCCTACGGAGGCGCCACACCGTCTTTCGCTCAAGCCGACGACGCGGCGAGCAAGCTCCCGATGTACCTGAACGTTGCGGTGGCGGTGCTCGGTTTTCTCGCGTATCTCGCCAGCTTCGGGCCGATGTTCACGATCAGCTCTGAACTCGGCGGCGGCAGCAGCGAAGCTTCCGGCGACACCGTGCTGGCCGTCGGGATGGCGTTGCTGGCCGGGCTGCTTGCCGGAGTGAGCCTGCTCCCCAAGGTCAAGAGCTACGGGGCCGTCGTCGCGGTCGTCTCGATACTGGGCGTATTCCTGATGATTTCGTCGACCTTCAACAAGCCGAGCGCCTTTTCGACCGGTTGGGCACTGTGGATTGTCCTGGTGTGCATTGTGTTTCAGGCTGTCGCCGCAGTCGGCGCGCTGTTGCTGGAGACCGGCGTGGTGTCGGCGCCGGCGCCGAGGCCGAAATTCGATCCCTATGGCCAGTACGGCCAGTACGGCCAGTACGGGCAGTACGGCGGCCAGCCGGGCGGGTACTACGGTCAACCGGGTGCACAGCAGTCCGCGCCCAATCCGCAGCAGTCGCCGCAGCAGCCGTCCGGGTACGGGTCGCAGTACGGCGGCTTTACCTCCAGCCAGGGTTCCAACCCGTCCAGCGGTGGATTCAGCGCCCCGCAAGCACAGTCGGCCCCCCAGCCGATGCACCAGACCCCGTCCACTCCGCCCACTGGATTCCCCAGCTTCAGCCCGCCGCCGTCCGTTAGTGCCGGGACGGGATCCCAGGGTGGTTCGGCTCCGGTCAACTACTCCAATCCCGGCGGTGGGCAGCAGAACTACGGCCAGGGCCAGCAATCTTCGTCACCCGGGTCGGCGCCGGTCTAACCGGGCGCTCTCGCGCCTAGTAGGACACGTGCGCGGAGAGTGACACGGGTGGAGGACAGTCGAGCAGCGGGTGCTCGCCAGGCGCGCGACCTGGGCAAGGTCGCGTTCGCCCCGGCTGTGGTGGCGCTGGTCATCATCGCGGCGGTCACGCTGATTCAGCTGGTGATCGCAAACAGCGACATGACGGGCGCGCTGGGTGCGATCGCCAGCATGTGGCTGGGTGTGCACCAGGTGCCGATCTCGATCGGTGGCCGTGAACTGGGCGTAATGCCCCTGCTCCCGGCCCTGTTGATGGTGTGGGGCACGGCCCGCACGACGGCGCTGGCGACTTCGCCGTACTCGTCGTGGCTGGTTGTTCGGTGGGTTATCGCATCGGCGTTGGGCGGGCCGCTGCTGATCGCGGCGATCTGCCTGGCGGTGATCCACGATGCGTCGTCGGTCATCACCGAGTTGCAGACGCCCAGTGCATTGCGTGCGTTTGTCAGCGTGCTGGCGGTTCATGCCATCGGTGCGGGCCTGGGGGTCTGGTCGCGGGTGGGCAGACGGGCTCTGGCGGTTTCACCGCTGCCGAACTGGCTGGGCGACTCGCTGCGGGCCGCCGCCGCCGGGGTGCTGGCACTGCTCGGGCTCTCCGGCCTGGTGACCGCGGGGTCGCTGGTCGTGCACTGGGCGACGATGCAGGAGCTGTACGGCATCACCGATTCGGCGTTCGGCCAGTTCAGCCTCACCGTGCTGTCGGTGCTCTATGTGCCCAACGTCGTCGTTGGCGCCGCGGCGATCGCTGTCGGGGCCAGTGCGCACATCGGCTTCGCGACGTTCAGTGCGTTCACGGTCTTTGGCGGCGACATCCCCGCTGTGCCGATCCTGGCCGCGGCTCCCACCCCGCCGCTGGGGCCGGTGTGGGTAGCCCTGCTGATCATCGGGGCGTCCTCCGGAGTGGCGGTCGGGCAACAGTGCGCGCGCCGTCCGCTGCCGCCCCTGCCTGCCATGGGCAAACTGTTGGCCGCGGCCCTGGTGGGGGCATTGGCGATGGCGCTGCTCGGTTACGGGGGGAGCGGGAAGCTAGGCAACTTCGGCGCCGTTGGCGTCGACGAGGGAGCACTGCTGGTCGGCGTGTTCTTCTGGTTCGCCGTGGTCGGGGGCGCCACGCTGGTGATGGCGGGTGGAATCAGACGGCGTCCCAGGCGGCCCAAACCGCGGCCGGCCCCACCCGTTGAAGCAGACGTTGACGAGCCCATTCGTGAGCCCGTTGATGAGCCCTTTGTCCCACTTTTCGATCAGGACGCCCCGCTGGGTGATATGACTTCGCGCGAACCCGTTGCGCCCGGTGGCGACGACGCCGACGTCCCCCCTGCCGCACCCGACGAGGCCGATTGGTCAGATGGGCCAGACCGGCCAGACCGGCCAGATGGGCCAGACCGGCAGGACGGGCCTGACACCAGCCATCCGCCCGAACATTTGACCTGACCGCGGATGCCCGCCCGCCGCTGCGGCCGGGTAGCCCGACTAGGCTCGCCGTGTGCAGGAACCGGTCCGGGTACCCCCGAGTGCACCGGCGCGGCTTGTGGTGCTCGCGTCGGGCACGGGGTCATTGCTGAACTCATTGCTGGACGCCGCCGTGGCCGACTACCCGGCGCGAATCGTCGCCGTTGGGGTCGATCGGGATTGCCGGGCCACTGAGATCGCCGCGCAGGCGTCGGTGCCCGCCTTCACCGTCCGCGTCTCCGATCACCCCAGCCGCGATGCTTGGGACGCCGCCATCACCGCCGCCACCGCCGCCTACTCGCCTGACCTGGTGGTATCCGCCGGATTCATGAGAATTCTTGGGCCGCAATTCCTTTCGAAATTCCACCAACGGATCCTCAACACCCATCCGGCACTCCTGCCGGCGTTTCCCGGTGCTCATGGGGTAGCCGATGCGCTGGCCTACGGCGTGAAGGTCACCGGTTGTACGGTGCACCTGGTGGACGCCGGGATGGACACGGGACCGATACTGGCGCAGCAAGCCATTGCGGTGCTCGACGGCGACGACGAAGCGACCTTGCACGAACGGATCAAGGTAGTGGAGCGCAAGCTTCTGGTGGACGTGGTGGCCGGGATTGCCACCGGCGGCGTGACGGTGATCGGACGAAAAGCGATGATTGGACGAAAGGCGACCATAGGATGAGCACCGACCACATAAGAAGGCCGATCCGCCGCGCGTTGATCAGTGTGTATGACAAGACCGGGCTGGTTGACCTGGCGCAGGGGCTGACCGCGGCAGGTGTCGAGATCGTCTCGACCGGATCAACCGCGAAGACCATTGCCAGCAAAGGGATTCCGGTGACCCGGGTGGAGGAGCTGACGGGATTCCCCGAGGTACTCGACGGGCGGGTCAAGACGCTGCATCCGCGCGTGCATGCCGGCCTGCTGGCCGATCTGCGAAACCCCGAGCACGAGGCGGCGCTGGCCGAGCTCGGAGTCGAGGCATTCGAGCTGGTCGTGGTCAACCTGTACCCGTTCAGCCAGACCGTGGAATCCGGTGCCAGCGTCGACGACTGCGTCGAACAGATCGACATCGGCGGCCCCTCCATGGTGCGGGCGGCGGCCAAGAACCATCCCAGTGTGGCCGTGGTCACCGACCCGCAGGGATACGACGGCGTGCTGGCCGCGGTGCGTAGCGGCGGATTCACCTTCGCCGAACGCAAGAAGCTGGCCTCGCTGGCCTTTCAGCACACCGCCGAATACGACATCGCAGTCGCGAGCTGGATGCAGTCCACGGTGGCGCCCGAGCAGCCCGAAACCGACTTTCCGCGCTGGTTCGGCAGAAATTGGCGGCGTCAGGCGATGCTGCGCTACGGCGAGAACCCGCATCAGCAGGCCGCGCTCTACGCCGACCCCGGCGCTTGGCCGGGATTGGCTCAGGCCGAGCAGCTGCACGGAAAAGAGATGTCCTACAACAACTTCACCGATGCCGACGCGGCCTGGCGGGCCGCCTTTGACCACGAGCAGAAATGCGTGGCAATCATCAAGCACGCCAACCCGTGCGGCATTGCCATCTCGGAGGTTTCGGTCGCCGACGCGCATCGTAAGGCCCACGCCTGCGACCCACTCAGTGCCTACGGCGGCGTGATTGCCTGCAACACCGAGGTCAGCCCAGAGATGGCGGAGTACGTCAGCACCATCTTCACCGAGGTGATCGTGGCACCGGCCTACGCTCCCGCCGCCCTTGATCAGTTGACGAAGAAGAAGAACATCCGGGTGTTGGTGGCATCCGAGCCCCAAGACGGCGGCGCCGAGCTGCGTCCGATCAGCGGGGGACTGCTGATGCAGCAGCGTGACCAGCTCGATGCCGCCGGCGACAACCCGGCCAACTGGACCCTGGCCACCGGCTCGCCCGCCGATCCGGCGACGCTGACCGACCTGGTCTTCGCCTGGCGCAGCTGTCGTGCGGTCAAGTCCAACGCGATCGTCATCGTGGCCGACGGCGCCACCATCGGCGTCGGGATGGGCCAAGTCAACCGCGTCGATGCCGCACGGTTGGCGGTGGAGCGCGGCGGCGAACGCGTCAACGGCGCCGTCGCTGCCTCCGATGCGTTCTTCCCGTTCCCCGACGGCCTCGAGACGTTGACGGCCGCCGGGGTCAAGGCGATCGTGCACCCGGGAGGGTCGGTGCGCGACGAGGAAGTCACCGCGGCGGCCGCCAAGGCGGGCATCACCTTGTACCTCACCGGTTCGCGCCACTTCGCGCATTAGGGTGCCGGTGTGGGCGCATTTATGCCTGGCTAGGCCCCGTTCCCAGGCGCCTGTCCCTGACTCGTCGTAGCGTGGAGTGGTGACTTCACCGAGCAATCTGCCTCGCACCGTCGGCGAGCTGCGTGCCTCCGGTCATCGCGAGCGGGGGGTTAAGCAGGAAATCCGGGAGAATCTGTTGACCGCGCTGGCCGATGGGCCGGATAACGCGGCCGTCTGGCCGGGCATCCTGGGCTTCGACGACACCGTGATTCCCCAGCTCGAGCGGGCCCTGATCGCGGGCCACGACTTTGTGCTGCTGGGCGAGCGCGGCCAAGGCAAGACCCGGCTGCTGCGCGCGCTGACCGGATTGCTCGACGAGTTGACACCGGTGATCGCCGGTGCGGAACTTCCCGAGCATCCTTACCGGCCGATCACGCCGGAGTCGATCCGCCGGGCCGCGCAGCTGAAAGACGATCTGCCGGTGGCATGGAAGCATCGCAGCGAGCGTTACACCGAAAAACTGGCCACCCCCGACACCAGTGTTGCCGACCTGGTCGGTGACATCGACCCGATCAAGGTGGCCGAGGGCCGCAGTCTCGGAGACCCCGAAACCATCGCCTACGGGCTGATTCCGCGCGCACACCGCGGAATCGTGGCCGTTAACGAGCTGCCCGACCTGGCCGAGCGGATCCAAGTGTCCATGCTCAATGTGATGGAGGAGCGCGACATCCAGGTCCGCGGCTACACCCTGCGCCTGCCGCTGGACGTGTTGGTGGTCGCCAGTGCCAACCCCGAGGACTACACCAACCGGGGGCGCATCATCACCCCGCTCAAAGACAGGTTCGGCGCCGAGATCCGCACTCACTACCCGCTGGAGCTGGAGGCGGAGATGGGTGTCATCGCGCAGGAGGCGCATCTGAGCGCTCAGGTGCCCGATTATCTGTTGCAGGTGATCGCGCGGTTCGCCCGCTACCTGCGCGAGTCCAGTTCGGTCGATCAGCGCTCCGGGGTGTCGGCGCGCTTCGCCATCGCGGCGGCGGAGACCGTGGCGGCCGCCGCCCGCCACCGCGGGGCGGTGCTGGGCGAGACCGACCCGGTGGCCCGGGTGGTCGATCTGGGCACCGTGATCGACGTGCTGCGCGGCAAGCTCGAGTTTGAGTCCGGTGAGGAGGGGCGCGAGCAGGCGGTGCTCGAACACCTATTGCGCCGGGCCACCGCGGATACCGCGTCCCGGGCGCTGGGTGGCATCGACGTCGGCACGCTGGTGTCAGCCGTCGAGGGAGGTTCGGCGGTGACGACCGGTGAGCGGGTATCGGCCAAGGATGTGCTGGCGGCCGTTCCAGGACTGCCGGTGGTGGAGACCATCGCGCGCAAACTCAACGCCGAATCCGAAGGGGAGCGCGCCGCAGCCCTGGAGCTGGCCCTGGAGGCGCTGTACCTGGCCAAGCGAGTCGACAAAGTGTCCGGGGAGGGCCAAACCGTTTATGGCTGACCGGGCGAAGGGGCACTCGACGCGGTACTCGGCGTACACCGGCGGACCTGATCCGCTGGCGCCGCCGGTAGACCTGCGCGAGGCGCTGGAGCAGATCGGTCAGGACGTCATGGCGGGCACCTCACCGCGCCGGGCGCTGTCCGAGCTGCTGCGGCGCGGCACCAAGTCCATGCCCGGTGCCGACAGGTTGGCGTCCGAGGCGAACCGCCGCCGCCGCGAGCTACTGCGCCGCAACAACTTGGACGGCACCCTGCAGGAGATCAAGAAGCTGCTGGACGAGGCGGTGCTGGCCGAGCGCAAAGAATTGGCCCGGGCGCTAGACGATGACGCTCGATTCTCCGAATTGCAGTTGGAGGCATTGCCGCCGTCGCCGGCCAAAGCCGTACAGGAACTCTCCGAGTACGACTGGCGCAGCGGCGAGGCCCGCGAAAAGTACGACCAGATCAAGGATCTGCTGGGCCGCGAGCTACTCGACCAACGCTTCGCCGGCATGAAGCAGGCGTTGGAAGGCGCCACCGACGAGGATCGCCAGCGCGTGAACGAGATGCTCGACGACCTCAACAACCTGCTGGACAAGCACGCCAGGGGACAGGACACCCAGCAAGACTTCCAAGACTTCATGGACAAGCACGGCGAGTTCTTCCCGGAGAACCCGAGCAATGTCGAGGAGCTGCTGGACTCGCTGGCCAAGCGGGCCGCCGCCGCGCAGCGGTTCCGCAACAGCCTGTCCCAGGAGCAGCGTGATGAGCTGGATGCGTTGGCGCAGCAGGCTTTCGGATCGCCTTCGCTGATGCAGGCACTCAACCGCCTCGACGCCCATCTGCAGGAGGCGCGTCCGGGCGAGGACTGGACCGGCCAGCAGCAGTTCTCCGGCGACAACCCGTTCGGCATGGGTGAAGGCACCAAGGCGCTGGCCGACATCGCCGAACTCGAGCAGCTGGCCGAACAGCTCTCGCAGGCTTATCCGGGCGCCACCATGGATGACGTCGACCTCGACGCGCTGGCCCGTCAACTCGGCGACCAGGCCGCCATCGATGCCCGCACGCTCGCCGAACTGGAACGGGCCTTGGTGAATCAGGGTTTCTTCGACCGGGGATCCGACGGCCAATGGCGGCTGTCACCCAAGGCCATGCGCAGGCTGGGTGAGACCGCATTGCGCGATGTGGTGCAACAACTTTCCGGACGCCGCGGTGAGCGGGATCACCGGCGTGCGGGGGCGGCCGGTGAGCTGACCGGCGCGACCCGGCCCTGGCAGTTCGGTGACACCGAACCGTGGCACATCTCGCGCACGTTGACCAACGCGGTGCTGCGCCAGGCCGGTACGGCGCCTCCTGGCGGCGGCGCCGGCCCGATCCGGATCACCGTCGATGACGTCGAAGTCTCCGAGACTGAGACCCGAACTCAGGCCGCGGTTGCGCTCCTGGTGGACACCTCGTTTTCGATGGTGATGGAGAATCGGTGGCTGCCGATGAAGCGCACGGCGCTGGCGCTCAACCACCTCGTGTGCACGCGGTTCCGTTCGGATGCCCTGCAGATCATCGCGTTCGGCCGCTACGCGCGGACCGTGACGGCCGCGGAGCTGACCGGTTTGGAGGGCGTCTACGAGCAGGGCACCAACCTGCACCACGCGCTGGCGCTGGCCGGGCGACATCTCAGACGCCACCCGAACGCGCAGCCGGTCGTCTTGGTGGTGACCGATGGTGAACCCACCGCCCATCTCGAGGACTTTTCCGGCGAGGGGGCGGGTTCTGCGGTGTTCTTCGACTACCCGCCGCATCCGCGCACCATTGCCCACACCGTGCGCGGGTTCGATGACATGGCGCGGCTGGGCGCCCAAATCACCATCTTCCGATTGGGCAGTGACCGGGGCCTGGCCCGGTTCATTGATCAAGTCGCGCGTCGGGTCGAGGGACGTGTCGTCGAACCCGATCTCGACGGACTCGGTGCGGCCGTGGTGGGCGACTACCTGAGGTCTCGGCGCAGGCGCTAGGGCCGTGCGTTTGACCGACTGATGGGTCTAATTGCGCGCCTTGCGTGGTTTGCGTTTGATGCCTACCCCGCCCCAGAACGAGAAGCCCTGAATCTTGACGTTGGGGGCCCCGCGACTGCCCTCGCCCGCGACTTCCCGGTCAAAGTTGCCCATGATTCCGCGGCCGTCGATCTCGACGTTGATCTCGGGCGGCAACAGGATGGTCTGCACGCCCATGATCGAGTAGGCGTGAATTTCGACTTCGGTTGAGGTGAAGTCGGCGTAGCGCAGATCCAATACTCCGCTGCCCCACAGGGTCAAGGTGGTCAGCTTCTTGGGCACGTTCCACCGGCCGCGACGCTCGAACCCGCTCAGCAAGGCCAGCAGCAGAGTCGAAGGTGCCGGGTTGCAGTTGCCGCCGCGGCGCGGACTTACCGCGGCGCCGGGAAGATCGGCGCTCAGCTGGTCCAGCTCCTGATACGTGGTTGCGGCGTAGGCCCTGGTCAATCGGTCTTCATACTCGTTGAGCTGCAGTCGTCCCTGCTCGGCTGCGTATGCCAGCAGCTGTGCGATCTGGATCCGATCGGTATCCGCAGCGAGCGACGAATCGTCGCGCGTGTCCTGTGCGTCACGTCGGGCTGGATTGCTCATCACCCACGAGCCTACGACTTCGCGATTTTGCTGCAAGAGGTGTTGGCTAAACTGCAACGTTCGCGCGGCCGGTGGGCTCTGGTGACCCGGTGCGAAGTGCGCGTTTCTACGGATCCTGAGATCCGGCGACCCGGCCGCGCGGGGATGGTGATTTGTGATGGCAACGGCGGGGCACGCCGGCTACCCCAGTGTGCCGGATGCGCCGAAGAGTAGGCCGCCGTTGCCCGGGGTACCACCGGTTCCGGCGGATGCGCCGGTGCCGCCGGCTCCACCGTTGCCGCCGCTGCCGCTAAAGCTGGTTCGAGCTCAGCGCGGGCCAGCTCGAGTCGGTCGCGGTGGGTTCCGGCTATCGAGATTCGAGCGGGCATGCATGGAGTTTGGTCAATGTATGTTAGTTCGCTGTGCGTCACCAGCCCCGGGCCCGGGGCGGCAGCCTGTCCGGCGGCTTCGGCTGCCGGAGGTTCAGTCGGAGGCCCAGCTGGGTTGGCGTTTCTGCAAGAACGCGAGCATGCCTTCGCGGGCTTCCTCCGAGACGAACAGCCGCGCCGATTCCTCGGTGAGGCGTTCCGCATCACGGTCGAAACCGGCCAGTACGGCCGCGGTGGTCAGTGCCTTCGACGCCGCAAGGCCCTGCGGCGAACCGCGCCCGACATCGGCGATCAGCGCGGCCACCGCGGCCTCCATGTCGTCGGCGGCGATGGTGACCAAACCCATCTCCGCCGCCTCGTCGGCGCCGAACTTCGCTCCGGTCAGGTAGTAGCGGGCGGCCGCCCGCGCCGACAGCTTCGGCAGCAATGTCAGCGAGATGATTGCCGGGGCGACCCCGATCCGGGCTTCGGTCAGCGCAAAGGTGCACGCCGGGCCGGCGACTACGATGTCGCAGGCACCGACCAGGCCGAAGCCTCCGGCGCGCACGTGCCCGTTGATGGCGCCGATCACCGGTCGTGGCGACTCCACAATGGCGCGCAGCACCGTGGTCATTTCCCGGGCCCGCGCGACAGCCAGGTCATAGGGGTCGCCGGAGCCGGCCTCGCTCAAGTCCGCGCCAGCGCAGAAGGTGCCGCCGGTGTGCCCGAGCACGACGACCCGCACGCCCGGATCGGCCGCGGCATCCCGCAGCCCCTCATGCAGCTGGGTGACCAGGGTGGTGGACAGGGCGTTGCGGTTGTGCGGGGAGTTCAGCGTCAGACGGGCAACCACGCCGTCACGCGCGTACTCGACGAGACGATCAGCCATCGGTGGGGCCTCAGTAGCTTCGGGGCAGGCCCAGCGACGTCTGCGCGACGAAGTTGAGCACCATTTCGCGGCTGATCGGGGCAATCCGGGCCAAGCGCGACGAGGTCAGCATGGCCGCGACGCCGTACTCCTGGGTCAGCCCGTTGCCGCCCATCGACTGCACGGCCTGATCGACCGAGCGGGCCGACGCCTCCGCCGCCGCGTACTTGGCCATGTTGGCGGCCTCGGCCGCTCCGCCGTCATCGCCGTGGTCATACAGCGTCGCGGCCTTTTGCATCATCAGCTTGGCGAGCTCGACTTCGATGTGGCATTGCGCCAAGGGATGCGCCAACCCCTGGTGGGCGCCGATCGGGGTGGACCACACCTGGCGCGTCTTGACGTAGTCGACGGCCCGGTTCAGTGCAAACCGTCCCATGCCGACCGCGCTGGCCGCACCCATGATGCGCTCGGGATTCAGCCCGGCGAAAAGCTGGGCGATGGCCGCGTCCTGGGCTCCGACCAGCGCGTCGGCGGGCAGCCGCACATCATCGAGGAAAACCTGGAACTGCCGTTCGGGGCTGACCAGTTCCATGTCGATCGCCGTGTAGGTGAAGCCGGGGGTGTCGGTGGGGACCACGAACAGCGCCGGACGCAGCTTCCCGGTCTTGGCTTCCTCGGTGCGTCCCACCACCAGCACCGCCTGGGCTTGGTCAATACCGGAGATGTAGACCTTCTGCCCCTTGATGATCCAGTCGCTGCCGTCACGGCGGGCGGTCGTGGTGATCTTGTGCGAGTTGGATCCGGCGTCGGGCTCGGTGATGGCGAAGGCCATCGTCAGGGTCCCGTCCGCGATGCCGGGAAGCCAGCGCTGCTTCTGCTCGTCGGTGCCGAACTTGCTGATGATGGTGCCGTTGATGGCCGGCGAGACCACCATCAGCAACAGGGCGGAGCCGGCCGCGGCCATTTCCTCCATCACCATCGACAGCTCGTACATGCCGGCGCCGCCGCCGCCGTACTCCTCGGGCAGGTTCACCCCGATGAAGCCGAGTTTGCCGGCCTCCGACCACAGCTCGGTGGTGTGCTCGTGAGCACGCGCCTTCTTCAGGTAGTACTCGTGGCCGTAGTTGGACGCCCATTCCGATACCGCCTTGCGTAGCGCCCGGCGGTCCTCATTCTCGATGAAGCTGGTGTCGGTCATCACGAATCTCCTTCTGCTTCAGGCGCTTCCACTCTGGCTAGGACGGCGCCGACGTCGACTTGTTGGCCGGTTTGGACGTTGAGCTGGGTAAGTACGCCATCGGTCGGGGCGCTGATGGTGTGCTCCATCTTCATCGCTTCCAACCAGATCAGTGGCTGACCGGCGGTGACGGTATCGCCAACATCGGCGCCCAACCGGATGACGTTGCCCGGCATGGGTGCCACCAGCGATCCTTGTTCGACGGCCGAACCCGGCTCCGGGAAGCGGGGCAGCGCAACCAGGTGCACCGGGCCGCTGGGGGAATCGACGAAGACGTCCTGGCCGTAGCTCGCGACCGTGAAGCGTCGGGCCACCCCGTTTTCGCCGGCCAGCACCACGTCGTTGGGTGTCGCCGATACCAGCCGCACCGAGTCGTCACCGGCAATCTGGAGTCCCGTTCTGGTGAATCGGTATTCGATGCGGTACTCGACGTCACCGCCGTCGCGGTAGGTCTTGACCTGATAACCCGACGCCACGTTGCGCCAGCCGCTGGGAATGGATCCGAACACCGTCGCGGTTGCCCGGTTGTGGGCGGCGTCGGCGAGGGCCGCGGCGGTCGCCGACAAGCGGATGTTGTCCGCGTCGGCCAGCGGCGCGGCCAGTTCGGCCAACCCGTGGGTGTCGAAGAACGCTGTGTCGGTAGCGCCGTCGAGAAACGCCGGATGCCGCAGCACGTTCACCAACAGCTCACGGTTGGTGCGCAGCCCATGCAGGTGGGCGCGGGCCAGCGCATCGGCGAGTACCAGTGCGGACTGCCGGCGCGTGGGGGCGTAGGAGATGACCTTGGCCAGCATGGGGTCGTAATGGATGGACACCACCGAGCCGTCGACAATCCCGGAATCCAGCCGAATTCCGGTGCGCTGTCCCAGCGTGGCGAATTCGGCTCGGACCGACGGCACCTCGATGGTGTGCATCGCGCCCGCCTGCGGCTGCCAGCCCTGCGCGGGATCCTCGGCGTAGAGGCGGGCCTCGATGGAATGACCATGGGCGGGCGGAGGTTCCGCCTCGAGACGGCCACCGTCGGCCACCGCGAGCTGCAGTTCAACCAGATCCAGGCCGGTGGTCTCCTCGGTGACCGGATGCTCGACCTGCAGTCGGGTGTTCATCTCCAGGAAGTAGAACTCGCCCGCATCGTCGGCGAGGAACTCCACGGTGCCGGCCCCGGTGTAGCCGATGGCTTCCGCGGCCAGCCGGGCCGCGTCGAACAGCTTGGCCCGCATCCCCGGGATGCGCTGCACCAAGGGGGAGGGTGCCTCTTCGATGATCTTCTGGTGGCGACGCTGAATGGAGCATTCGCGTTCCCCGACGGCCCACACGGTGCCGTGGGTGTCCGCCATCACCTGAACCTCGATGTGGTGCCCGGTGGGTAGGTAACGCTCGCAGAACACGGTCGGGTCACCGAATGCGGACTGCGCCTCGCGGCGGGCGGCCTCGACTTCGGCGGGCAGGGCCGACAATTCGCGGACCACACGCATGCCGCGACCACCGCCGCCGGCTGAAGCCTTGACGAGCACCGGCAGCTGTGCCGCGGTGACGGTCTCGGGGTCGAGTTCGTCGAGCACCGGCACACCGGCGGCGGCCATCAGCTTCTTGGACTCGATCTTGGAGCCCATCGCGCGCACCGCGTCCACCGGCGGTCCGATCCAGGTCAGGCCCGCTGTGGTGACGGTGGCGGCGAACTCGGGATTCTCCGAAAGGAATCCGTAGCCGGGGTGGATCGCGTCGGCGCCCGCCGCACGGGCGGCGGCGATGATGGCCTCGGCGTTGAGATAGTCGTTGGTCTGCGCCAGCCGCACCCGGGCGTCGGACTCGGCGACATGCGGCGCGGCCGCATCCGGGTCGGTATAGACGGCGACGGTGCCCAGGCCGAGCCGGCGGCAGGTGGCGAACACCCGCCGAGCGATCTCGCCGCGGTTGGCAACTAGCACTCGAGTGATAGACATCGGCATCACATCCGGAAGACGCCGAAGTTCGACGTCCCCTTGATCGGGCCATTGGCAATGGCGGACAAACACATTCCCAGTACGGTGCGGGTGTCGCGCGGGTCGATCACCCCATCGTCATAAAGCATTCCGGACAGCACCAGCGGCAGCGACTCCGCTTCGATCTGGCCCTCGACGGCCGCGCGCATCGCGGCGTCGGCGGCCTCGTCGACCTGCTGGCCGCGAGCCTCCGCGGCCGCTCGCGCCACGATCGACAGCACGCCCGAGAGCTGCGCACCGCCCATGACCGCGGATTTGGCACTGGGCCAGGCGAACAGGAAGCGCGGGTCATAGGCGCGCCCACACATGCCGTAGTGACCGGCACCGTAGGAGGCGCCGAGTAGCAGGGAGATGTGCGGGACCTTCGAGTTGGACACGGCGTTGATCATCATCGAGCCGTGCTTGATCATGCCGCCTTCTTCGTAGTCCTTGCCCACCATGTAGCCGGTGGTGTTGTGCAAGAACAGCAGTGGCGTGTCGGCGCGGTTGGCCAGCTGAATGAACTGGGTGGCCTTCTGGGACTCCTCGCTGAACAGCACGCCGCGGGCGTTGGCCAGGATGCCCACCGGGTAGCCGTGCAGCCGGGCCCAGCCGGTGACCAGCGACGACCCGTACAGCGGCTTGAATTCGTCGAATTCGGAGCCGTCGACGATGCGGGCGATCACTTCACGGGGATCGAAGGGGACGCGCAGATCCGAGGGCACGATGCCGATCAGCTCCTCGGCATCGAAGAGCGGCTCGGTCACCGGCGCGGGGGCTGGGCCCTGTTTGACCCAGTTCAGCCGAGCCACGATGCGGCGCCCAATGCGGATCGCGTCGAGCTCGTCGACGGCAAAGTAATCGGCCAAACCAGATATGCGGGCGTGCATTTCGGCGCCACCGAGCGACTCATCGTCGGACTCCTCGCCGGTGGCCATCTTCACCAGCGGGGGACCGGCCAAGAACACCTTGGACCGCTCCTTGATCATCACCACGTGATCGGACATCCCGGGCACGTAGGCGCCACCAGCCGTCGAGTTTCCGAATACCAGTGCAATCGTGGGAATCCCGGCCGCGGACAGCCGGGTCAGATCGCGGAACATTCGCCCGCCGGGGATGAAGATCTCCTTCTGGGTGGGTAGGTCCGCCCCGCCGGATTCCACCAGCGAGACGACGGGAAGCCGGTTCTCGAAGGCGATCTGGTTGGCCCGCAGGATCTTCTTCAACGTCCACGGATTGCTGGTGCCGCCTTTGACCGTCGGGTCGTTGGCGACGATCATGCACTCGACCCCCGCCACCACCCCGATGCCGGTAACGGTGCTGGCGCCGACCTTGAACGCGCTGCCCCAGGCGGCCAGGGGGCTGAGCTCCAGAAAAGGGGAATCCGGGTCGACGAGCAACTCGATGCGTTCCCGGGGAGTCAGCTTGCCGCGGGCATGGTGGCGGTCAACGTACTTGGGCCCGCCGCCCGCCAGCGCGTTGGCGAGTTCGGCGTCGATCTCATCGAGCTTCGTGGTCGCGGCCGAAGCCGCCTCGCTGAAGGCGGCCCCGTTCGGGTCGAGTGTGGAGCGCAATACGGTCACGCGCACCGCCTGCGGTGGCGGGCGAACCGGTGGCGAACTGGTGTTGCAATCATGATTGATACCCCAGGAGTTTGGCGGCCAGTGCGGTCAGGATTTCGGTGGTGCCACCGCCAATGCCCAGGATTCGCATGTCCCGGTATTGGCGTTCGATTTCGGATTCGGCCATGTAGCCCATGCCGCCGAACAGCTGAACGGCTTGATTGGCTACCCATTCGCCGGCCTCGACGGCGGTGTTCTTGGCGAAGCAGACCTGCGCGATCAGGTCGTGCTCGCCGGCGAGTTGGCGCTCCACCACGCTGCGCGAGTAGACCCGGGCAACGTCGATGCGGCGGGCCATCTCGGCCAGCGTGTTCTGCACCGATTGGCGCGCGATCAGTGGGCGGCCGAATGTTTCCCGGTCGCGGCACCATTGCACGGTGATGTCCAGGCATCGCTGCGCGCTCGAATACGCCTGTGCGGCAAGCGCGATGCGCTCGGAGACGAACGCCTGCGCGATCTGGGCGAAGCCGCTGTTCTCGGCGCCGACGAGGTTGGCCGCGGGAACCCGCGCATCGGTGTAGGACAGCTCGGCGGTGTCCGAGGAGCGCCAGCCCATCTTGTCCAGCTTGCGGCTGACAACGAATCCCGGGGTGCCCTTTTCCACGACCAACAGCGAAACCCCGCCGGCTCCGGGGCCTCCGGTGCGGACCGCGGTGACCACGAAGTCGGCGCGTACTCCGGAGGTGATGTAGGTCTTGGCGCCGTTGACGATGAAGTGGTCACCGTCGCGCACCGCGCTGGTCCGCAGATGCCCCACATCCGAGCCGCCGCCGGGTTCGGTGATGGCCAGCGCGCCGATTTTGTCCCCGGCCAGCGTGGGCCGAACGAACTCCTCGATCAGCCGCTCATCGCCCGAGGCAATCATGTGCGGCACCGCGATACCGCAGGTGAACAGCGATGCGAAAACCCCACCCGGGGCACCCGATTGGTGCATCTGTTCGCAGATGATCACCGAGTCGGCGCCGTCGCCGCCGCCCCCGCCGGCGGATTCGGGCAGTCCTGCGCCCAACAGGCCGGCCGCCCCGGCGCGGCGATGCAGGTCACGGGGCAACTCGCCGGTGCGTTCCCATTCGTCGATGTGCGGTAGCACTTCCCGCTCGGCGAATGAGCGCACCGTCTTGCGCAACTCTTCGCGCTCGGGTGTGTTCCAGATGCTCATAGGAGGCTCTCCGGGATATCGAGGTGGCGGCTGCGCAGCCATTCGCCCAGCCCTTTGGCTTGCGGGTCGAATCGCGCCTGATAGGCCACGCCCTGACCGAGAATCCCCTCGATGACGAAGTTCAGCGCCCGCAGGTTGGGCAACGCGTAGCGGGTGACTTGCAGATCGGCCGCCTCGGGCAGCAGTTCCTTGAGCAGCTCCACGGTCAGCGTGTTGGCCAGCCAGCGCCACTGCTCGTCGGTGCGCACCCATAGTCCGACGTTGGCCGACCCGCCCTTGTCTCCGCTGCGGGCGCCGGCAATCAGGCCCAGCGGTACCCGTCGGGTCGGGCCGGTGGGCAGCGGATCGGGCAAGGCCGGGGGATCGACCGATTCCAGTTCCAGGGTCTCGGTGGCGCAGGGGATATCGGTGCGCGTGCCGTCGGCGTGCACGGCGATGTGTGGCACCAGCTTGGCGTCCACGTAGCCGGGCACGAACACCCCATACACCTGGCCGTCGCCCGGGGGCGCGGTCGAGGTGAATCCGGGATAGCTGGCCAACGCCAATTCCACCGCGGCCGAGGAGAATTTGCGGCCCACATTGGCGGGGTCGGGGTCACGGACCACGCAGTGCAGCAGGGCGCTGGCGGCTTCCTCGGTGTCGGCGTCGACGTGGTCGGTGCGGGCCAGGGTCCATTCCAGTTCGGCGGGTTTGACGGTCAGGGTGGCCTCGAGCTGGCGTTGCACGAGCTCGGCCTTGGCCTCGATGTTCAGACCCGTCAAGACGAACGTCATGGCGTTGCGGAACCCGCCGATGCTGTTCAGCGACACCTTCAGGGTGGGTGGGGGGGCTTCGCCGATCACGCCGCTGATGCGCACCCGATCCGGGCCATCGCTGGACAGTTGGATGGTGTCCATCCGGGCCGTCACGTCCGGATTGGCGTAGCGGGCGCCGGATATCTCGTAGAGCAGTTGTGCGGTGACGGTGTCGGGGCTGACCAGCCCACCGGTGCCGGGGTGTTTGGTGATCACCGAGGTGCCGTCGGCGCTGACCTCGGCCAGCGGGAAGCCGGCGTAGGTCAGATCGGGGACCTCGGTGAAGAAGGCGTAGTTGCCGCCGGTGGCCTGGACCCCGCATTCGATGACATGGCCGGCCACCACGGCGCCGGCCAGCTGGTTGTAGTCGGTGCGGCCCCAGCCGAAGTGCGCCGCCGCGGATCCGACGATCACCGAGGCGTCGGTGACCCGGCCGGTGACCACGACGTCGGCCCCGCTGTTGAGGCAATCGACGATGCCCCACGCGCCCAGGTAGGCGTTGGCTGTCAGCGGTGTGCCCAGGCCGAGTTCGGCCGCGCGGGGCGCCAGATCGTCGCCTTCCACGTGGGCGATGCGGGCGCCGATGCCCAAGCGCTCGGTTAGGGCCCTGATCGCATCGGCCAGCCCGGCGGGATTGAGGCCGCCGGCGTTGGCGACGATGCGCACTCCGCGCTCGTGGGCCAGTCCCAGGCAGTCTTCGAGCTGGGCCAGGAAGGTCTTGGCGTAGCCGCGCTCGGGGTTTTTCATCCGGTCGCGGCCCAGGATCAGCATGGTCAGTTCGGCCAGGTAGTCGCCGGTGAGGTAGTCCACCTCGCCGCCGGTGAGCATTTCGCGCATCGCCGAGAGACGGTCCCCGTAGAAGCCGGAACAGTTCGCGATGCGTACGGCGCCGGACGCATCAGAACGAGACGCCATCCGCGTCCTCCTTCATCGGGGTTACCGGTGGGCAGGGTTTGCCGGTGGGTGAACCAACCAACCGGTAGGTCAGCATAGCGGGACTCCTGCCACGGTGTGATACCCGCCTCACTCGGTACGCGAACACGGCGGATCCGGCGGTGCCCGGTTTTGGCAACCAGCAGGTCACCGACTATCGTTGAGGTCATTCGTCGCCGCTGTGCCGATTGGCCATGCCGTGCGACATGTTGAACCCGAAACCCCGACCGAGGAGTTAGGTCCGACCATGGCCACACCAAAGCGCAGGATGTCGCGCGCGAATACTCGAAGCCGGCGCTCGCAGTGGAAGGCCACCAAGGCCGAACTCGTCGGCGTCACCGTTGCCGGTCAGAAGCACAAGGTGCCTCGCCGGCTGCTCAAGGCGGCCCGGCTCGGTCTCATCGATCTCGACCGTCGATAGCCCGATTGCCCTGGGCCATCGCGCCTGGGTGTCTCTGTCCTCTTAGCGGCGGCTGCCGTCGCTGCTGAGAGGGCGCAACCCGGCCCCTTCCCAATGGGGCCAATGTGGCGGTTGTGATACGGCGCGGCATGACGGCCGTGCGGTGCATCGATGCCGGTTGCCCGGCGGCGCTGGCAAACCGTTGGTTATTGATCCCGATCAAATTGTGACGCTGTCGTCATTTCGGCGCGCCTCTCAGGCCGCTCTCAGGCGTTAGGACGAAACTAATGTCCGTGCGGATACTTGTCGTCGACGACGATCGCGCGGTGCGCGAGTCGCTGCGCAGGTCGCTTTCCTTCAATGGCTACACGGTTGAGCTGGCACACGATGGTGTGGAAGCTCTCGAGATGATTGCCAGTGATCGGCCTGACGCGTTGGTGCTGGACGTCATGATGCCGCGACTGGATGGCTTGGAGGTATGCCGTCAACTTCGCAGCACCGGTGATGATCTGCCCATTCTCGTGCTGACCGCCCGTGATTCCGTCTCCGAACGGGTCGCGGGGCTCGATGCCGGCGCGGATGACTACCTGCCGAAGCCGTTCGCGCTGGAAGAGCTGTTGGCGCGGATGCGCGCGTTGCTGCGCCGCACCAAGCCCGAAGACGACGAAGCCGCCGATTCGGTAGCCATGACGTTCTCCGACCTGAGCCTGGATCCGGTGACCCGGGAGGTGACCCGCGGGGCGCGGCGCATCAGCCTCACCCGAACCGAGTTCGCCCTGCTGGAGATGCTGATCGCCAACCCGCGACGGGTGCTGACCCGCAGCCGCATCCTCGAAGAGGTGTGGGGCTTCGACTTTCCCACGTCCGGCAACGCGCTCGAGGTCTACGTGGGCTACCTGCGGCGTAAAACCGAGGCCGAGGGCGAGCCGCGGCTGATCCACACCGTGCGCGGGGTGGGTTACGTGCTACGCGAAACGCCACCCTGATGGTGGGATTCCGTCGCGGACCGCGCGCACCGCTGCGTGCCACCAGCTCGCTGTCGCTGCGCTGGCGGGTGATGCTGCTGGCGATGTCCATGGTGGCGATGGTCGTGGTGCTGATGTCCTTTGCCGTCTATGCGGTGATCTCGGCCGCCCTTTACAGCGACATCGACAACCAGCTGCAGAGCCGGGCGCAGTTGTTGATCGCCAGCGGCTCGCTGGCCGCCGATCCGGGCAAAGCCATCGAGGGCACCGCCTACTCGGATGTGAACGCGATGCTGGTGAACCCGGGCCGGTCGATCTACACGGCCAACCAGCCGGGGCAGACCCTGCCGGTCGGGGCGCCGGAGAAAGCGGTGATCCACGGGGATCTGTTCTTGTCCCGGCGCACCGTGTCCGATCAGCGCGTGCTTGCGATCCATCTGCCCAACGGCAGCTCGCTGCTGATCTCCAAGAGTTTGAAACCGACCGAAGCGGTCATGACAAAGCTGCGCGCCGTGCTGCTGATCGTTGGTGGCGTTGGCGTCGCGGTCGCCGCCGTGGCCGGTGGAATGGTGACCAGGGCCGGGTTGCGCCCGGTGGGTCGGCTCACCGAAGCGGCCGAGCGGGTCGCCCGCACCGACGACCTGCGGCCCATCCCGGTTTTCGGCAGCGACGAGTTGGCCAGGCTTACCGAGGCATTCAACTTGATGCTGCGAGCGCTGGCCGAGTCCCGGGAACGGCAGGCGCGGCTGGTCTCCGACGCCGGCCACGAGTTGCGTACCCCGCTGACTTCGCTGCGCACCAATGTCGAGCTGCTGATGGCGTCGATGGAGCCCGGCGCGCCACGCCTGCCGGAGCAGGAGATGGTTGGCTTGCGCGAGGATGTGGTCGCCCAGATCGAGGAATTGTCCACGCTGGTGGGCGACCTGGTCGACCTGACCCGTGGCGATGCCGGTGTCGTGGTGCACGAACCCGTCGACATGGCCGAGGTGGTCGACCGCAGCCTGGAGCGAGTCCGGCGCCGTCGCAACGACATCCACTTCGACGTCGATGTCGTCGGTTGGCAGGTCTACGGCGATGCGGCCGGGTTGTCGCGGGCGGCACTGAATTTGATGGATAACGCCGCCAAATGGAGTCCGCCGGGCGGCCGGGTGGGCATCCGGCTGCGCCAGCTTGATCCATCGCACGCGGAGCTGGTGGTGTCCGACAACGGGCCGGGCATTTCCCCGCAAGAGCGTCGTCTGGTCTTCGAGAGGTTCTACCGGTCCACTTCGGCGCGGGCGATGCCGGGCTCGGGCCTGGGACTGGCCATCGTCAAGCAGGTGGTGCTCAATCACGGGGGATCGCTGCGCATCGAAGACACCGTTCCGGGCGGTCAGCCGCCCGGAACAGCAATCTGCATGCTGTTGCCTGGGCGCCCGATGCCGGATTCGGCCTACCCGGCGGCCCCCGATGACAAAAAGACCGAGCCCGTAGACACCCGCGGCGCCAATGGCGCGAACTCTCGGGGTTCGGCGAACGTTATCTCAGTGGATTCTCAGTCCGCGCGCGCAAGGTAGTTGTGCAGTTACTGTTGACCATCAAGCCCATGCAAGCAGCGCATGGCTGGAAAATCGAGGGCCAAACAAGCCCGAGCAGAGGAAGAGCGACTTAGCGACATGACGAATCACCCGAGGTATTCGCCACCGCCGCAGCAGCCGGGATATCGTACCGCGCCTAACCAGCCAGTGCCGCCCGCTTATGCCCAGGGGCCGCAGCAAAATTACAACCCGCAGTTCGACTGGCGCTATCACCAGTCCCGCCCGCAGCCGCGCCCGCCCTACGAGGGTGTGAGCGGTACCGGGCCGGGCCTGCTGCCGCCCGCCACCGGTCCGGGACCGATCCCGCCCGACACCGGGCCGGGCCCGATCCCTGGCGGCACGCGGCCGGGGCCGATTCCCGGCATGCTGCCACCGATGGCGCCCCCTCCCAACGTAATTCGCGAACGTCGGCCCCGGGCCGGAATGTTGGTCATGGGTGCGGTCGTGATCGCGGTGGTGTCCGCCGGTATCGGCGGTGCGGCCGCATCGATCATCGAACTCAACCGCTCGCCGGCAACGAGCAGCGGTCGTGAAATGGTCGCCAGCGGGGCTCCGAGTGTCCCCGCAGCAAACATGCCGCCGGGTTCGGTGGAGCAGGTGGCCGCCAAAGTGCTGCCCAGCGTCGTGATGCTGGAAACCGACGTGGGCCGCCAGTCCGAAGAGGGTTCGGGCATCATCTTGTCGGCCGACGGATTGGTCATGACCAACAACCACGTGGTGGCCGCCGCCGCCAAGCCGCCCGCCGGTGCGCCGGAGCCCAAGACCACGGTCACGCTCTATGACGGGCGTACCGCGTCGTTCACCGTGGTCGGGGCCGACCCCACCAGCGATATCGCCGTCGTCCGGGTGTCCGGGGTCAGTGGCCTGACCCCGATTGCGCTGGGATCGTCGGCGGACCTGCGGGTCGGCCAGCCGGTGCTGGCGATCGGTTCCCCGCTGGGCCTGGCCGGCACCGTGACCACGGGAATCGTCAGCGCCCTCAACCGTCCGGTGTCCACCACCGGCGAGGCGGGTAACCAGAACACCGTGCTGGATGCCATCCAGACCGACGCCGCGATCAACCCGGGTAACTCCGGTGGCGCGCTGGTCAACATGAACGCTCAACTGGTGGGCATCAACTCGGCCATCGCCACGCTGGGCGCGGACTCCGGCGATGCCCAAAGTGGTTCCATCGGCCTGGGCTTCGCGATTCCGGTCGACCAGGCCAAGCGCATCGCCGACGAGTTGATCAGCACCGGCAAGGCATCACACGCCTCGCTGGGCGTGCAGGTGACCACCGACAAGGGGGTCCCCGGCGCCAAGGTTGTCGAGGTGGTGCAGGGCGGTGCGGCCGCTACCGCCGGGTTGCCCAAGGGCGTTGTCGTCACCAAGGTCGATGATCGGGCGATCACCAGCGCCGACGCGCTGGTCGCCGCGGTGCGGTCCAAGGCGCCGGGTGACAAGGTGTCGCTGACCTTCCAGGATCCCGACGGCAGTACTCGTACCGTGCAAGTCACCCTCGGCAAGGCGGAACAGTGAACGCCGATGCACAGCTGTCCGACCTCGGATATAGCGTTGCACCCATGGAACAGGGTGCGGAGTTAGTAGTCGGCCGGGCACTCGTCGTCGTCGTGGACGACCGCACCGCGCACGGCGATGAGGATCACAGCGGGCCGCTGGTCACCGAGCTGCTCACCGAGGCCGGTTTCGTCGTCGACGGGGTGGTTGCGGTTGAGGCCGACGAGGTCGACATCCGAAACGCGTTGAACACCGCGGTGATTGGTGGGGTGGACCTGGTGGTATCGGTGGGCGGCACCGGTGTGACGCCGCGTGACGTCACCCCGGAGGCCACCCGCGAGATTCTGGACCGCGAAATTCTGGGCATCGCCGAGGCCATCCGGGCCTCGGGATTGTCCGCCGGAATCACCGACGCCGGGCTCTCACGTGGCTTGGCCGGGGTATCCGGGAGCACGTTGGTGGTCAACCTGGCCGGGTCCCGCTATGCCGTGCGGGACGGGATGGCGACGCTGAATCCGTTGGCCGCCCACATCATCGGCCAACTGTCGAGTCTGGAGATCTAGGCCCAGGCCCGGTGACGGGTCAGGTGTCCGCGCGGGGTCCGTAGTTCGGCGGGGGCGTCCCGGCTGTCCCCGGGGCCTCGTGCCGGCCGGACGAGTTGGAGTTCGTCTGTGCGAGCAAGTCGCGGATTTCGGTGAGCAGGACGATTTGGGCGTCGTCGGCCTGCTCGACCTCACCCTTCTTGCGCAACGTGTTGTAGGGCACCACCACCAGGAAATAGACCACCCCGGCGACCAGGATGAAGTTGATGGTGGCCGACAGCAATACGTTCAAGTCGATGCTCTGGCCGCGGCCGATGCCGATCTTCAAGATGCCTAGATCGGACTGCTCGTTGACGCCCACCCGGTTGATCAGCGGCGTGATGATGCTGTCGGTGAACCTGGTGACCAGCGCCGTGAATGCCGTACCGATGACCACGGCGACGGCCAGGTCGACGATATTGCCCCGCGAGAGAAACTCCTTGAACCCTTTGAGCATTGGGATGTCCCTTCAGGAATGGACCGAGACTGGACCGCGTTTGCTGTCGATCACCTGTGCAACGGCGGCGAGCTGCTCAGTGCAGGGTCAGGGTGAGAGTCTGCCCAAGCGCAGAGCCCGCCACCATGTTCGCCAGGCGAGCCGGCAGCGCAACCAACACTACGCGGTCAGCGTGCGTTTGTAGCTCCTGCTTGGCCGACACCAGCACGACGACGGCGTCGGTGGCCACGACCTTCGCGGCCGGTGGGGAGGGCTGATTGGCCGCCGGCGCGTCGGCGGGCGGCGCGGCCAGGACGTCCACGACGTCGCCGACCCGGATCAGATCGATCAGCGCACTGTCGGCCAGATGTAGCGGCACGACCCGGGCGCCGGGGCCGGCGGTGGACTCGGCCAGCCGGCTGCCCAGGATTCGGACGTCGGTGAGTACCTCGCCGCGCCGGGTGGGGCTGGCCAGTGTCGCCCCGACCAATGCGCCCACATCGGTTTGGGATCCGTCGGGAAGGGTTGCGGCCGAACGCGTTTCCAGGCGGACGTCCGCGGTGGTCAACGGTGTGCCCGGCGATAGGTCACGCGCGGCAACCACCACCTCGGAGAGGTTGGTGTCGGGGCTGGGCCACAGGGCGGCGACGGCGGCCAGCACGACCAGAACGCCCGCGACAACGCGGCGGGCCAGGACGGTCCGGGTCCACTCGGGACGCACCGACACCGCTATGCGGCTGAGCAGGGTTGGGTTCAGCGAGGGATCCGCCACGGTGCAAACGGTAGGCGGGTGGCGGGGCGGCGGGTGCCGGTCAGACGGCTCCCTGTGGATAACCCGCTAGCTCGAGGTGCTGGCTGCGGCCGGGGTGGCGCTGCTTGTCGACTTCTCCTTGGAGCTCGACGAAGTGCTCGACGTCTTGGCGTCGCTCGACCCGGAGCTGCTGGAAGATTCGCTCGACGACGACCCGCCGCTGGAGCTCTTCGATTTCTTCGTCGCTTCGCGGCTATCGGTGCGGTAGAAACCGCTGCCCTTGAACACGACGCCAACTGCGTGGAACAGCTTGCGCAGCCGACCGGAGCATTCCTCGCACGTGGTGAGCGAGTCGTCGGTGAACGACTGCACAACGTCGAAGCGGTTGCTGCACTCAGTGCACTCGTAGCTGTAGGTCGGCACAGAAACCTCCGGATTTGGTCAGTCTGGGTTAGCACTCTACCGTTTCAAGTGCTAGAACCGCCACGTGAGCTCGATCATTCCCGGTGTGGAAAGGAAATGACCCCGCGCTGGGGGGTAATCGCGTGCGTCATCCGCACGTCGTGCGGCTCCGAGGGCAACCGGTCGACCACCTCCTCGTCGCGCACGATCGCCAGCAGGCGGGCTTGCGGGTTGCGGTTGGTCAGGGACCGGTCGTAAAAGCCCAGCCCCTTGCCGAGCCGGACACCGTCGAGGTCGACGGCCAGGGCGGGCAGCAGCACCAGGCTGGCCTGGCCCACGGCCGAGTCCGGCAGCCAGGGCGCCGGCGGTTCCAGCAGTCCCCAGCGGCCGCGCACCAGCTCACCGGGCCGATACTCGCCCCACATCAGCGGCAGTGGGCCGTCGCCGTCGGTGGTGCGGGCGACCGGCAGCAGCACCCGCGCCCCATGCTGCAACAACACGTCGAGCATGGTGATCGAGCCCGGCTCGGTGCCGACCGGAACGTATCCGCAGACGGTGGCGCCACCGTCGATGACCTGCGCCAAGTGTGCGTCGAGGAGCAGGGCTTCGGCGGCGTGAACGTCGTCGGGGACCAGGCGCCGGGCCTGCCGCAGCCGCGCCCGCATCGCCGCCTTGTTCACCGACGTCATGGCCTCAACGATGACAGGTCACGATTTCTACCGGCCGGACCGACTCGGCGATTCCTGGCGAGGTTATCGTTTGAACGATGTCACAAGAAGTTGCGATCCCCTTTACGGCGATCGTTCCCGCTGCCGGCCTGGGCACGCGGTTCCTACCTGCGACCAAGACGGTGCCCAAGGAGCTGCTGCCGGTCGTCGACACGCCCGGTATCGAGCTGGTGGCCGCCGAGGCGGCCGCCGCCGGTGCCGAGCGGCTGGTGATCGTCACTTCGGAGGGCAAGGACGGGGTTGTCGCGCACTTTGTCGAGGACTTGGTGCTCGAGGGCACGTTGGAGGCCCGCGGCAAGACGGCCATGCTGGCCAAGGTTCGCCGGGCCCCGGCACTGATCAAGGTCGAGTCCGTGGTGCAGGCCGAGCCGCTCGGACTGGGGCATGCCATCAGCTGTGTCGAGCCGACGCTGTCCGATGATGAGGACGCCGTATCGGTGCTCTTGCCCGACGACCTGGTGCTGCCGACCGGCGTGCTGGAGACGATGTCGAAGGTGCGGGCCCGGCTGGGCGGCACGGTGTTGTGTGCCATCGAGGTATCCCCCGACGAGATCAGCGCCTACGGCGTGTTCGATGTCGAGCCGGTGCCGGGCGGGGAATGGGCGGCAAATCCCGATGTTCTCAAGGTCAAGGGGATGGTCGAAAAGCCCAAGACCCAAGACGCGCCGTCGATGTTCGCGGCCGCGGGACGCTACGTGCTCGACCGCGCCATCTTCGATGCGCTGCGCCGGATCGAGCGCGGCGCCGGGGGTGAAGTTCAGCTCACCGACGCGATCGCGCTGCTGATCGCCGAGGGGCATCCGGTCCATGTCGTGGTGCACCGCGGATCCCGACACGACTTGGGAAATCCCGGCGGCTACCTCAAGGCTGCGGTTGACTTTGCATTGGATCGTGACGACTACGGCCCGGATTTGCGGCGATGGTTGGTGGCGCGATTGGGCCTGACCGAGCAGTAGCCGAGCGGGTTGGGCCCAGCTCGCCCACTTGGCTCGACGGAAAGGCGCGCTGTGCGTTCTGTAGAGGAGCAGCAGGCCCGAATATCGGCCGCCGCGGTGGCCCCGAGGCCGATCCGTGTTGCCATCGCCGAGGCGCAGGGCCTGATGTGCGCCGAAGAAGTGGTCACCGAACGTCCCCTTCCGGGTTTTGATCAGGCCGCCATCGACGGGTATGCGGTGCGCAGCGTCGACGTGGTGGGGGTCGGGCAAGACCTCGCCTCCGGCGCCGCCGAGTTCTTTGTCGACGACGGCAGCGCTACCAGCCGTGATGCGGTCACGCTGCCGGTGATGGGCACCATCGAAGCCGGTGCTCGCACACCCACCAGGTTGCAGCCCAAGCAGGCGGTTCGGGTGCAGACCGGGGCCCCGTTACCGACGCTGGCCGACGCGGTCCTGCCACTGCGGTGGACCGATGGCGGAATGAATCGGGTTCGGGTGCTGCGCGGGGCGCCGTCGGGCGCCTATGTGCGCCATGCCGGTGACGATGTGCAGCCCGGTGACGTCGCGGTGCGCTCCGGCACCATCATCGGGGCCGCCCAGGTGGGGCTGCTGGCCGCGGTGGGGCGCGAACGGGTGCTGGTGCACCCGCGGCCGCGGCTGTCGGTCATGGCGGTGGGCGGGGAGCTGGTGGACATCTCCCGCACGCCGGGCAATGGGCAGGTGTACGACGTCAACTCCTACGCGCTGGCGGCCGCCGGCCGGGACGCCGGCGCCGAGGTGAACCGGGTCGGCATCGTCAGCAACGACCCCAAGCAACTCGGCGAGATCGTCGAGGGCCAGATCAACCGGGCTGAGGTGGTGGTGATCGCCGGCGGGGTGGGCGGCGCGGCCGCCGAGGCGGTCCGCTCGGTGCTTTCCGAGCTCGGCGATATGGAAGTGGTTCGCATCGCGATGCATCCGGGATCCGTTCAGGGGTTCGGCCAACTCGGCCGCGATCGGGTCCCGACGTTTCTGCTGCCCGCCAACCCGGTCAGCGCCTTGGTGGTGTTCGAGGTGATGGTTCGTCCGCTCATCCGGCTCTCCCTGGGCAAACGCCAACCGATGCGCAGGATCGTGCAGGCCCGCACGCTGTCGCCGATCACCTCGGTGGCCGGCCGCAAGGGCTACCTGCGCGGCCAGCTCATGCGGGATCAGGAGAGCGGCGAATACCTGGTACAGGCGCTGGGCGGGGCTCCGGGGGCATCCTCGCACTTGCTGGCCACGCTGGCCGAGGCAAACTGTCTGGTTGTGGTACCCACCGGAGCCGAACAGATTCGTACCGGCGAGATCGTTGACGTCGCCTTCCTGGCGCAGCACGGGTAGAGCGACCCACGGCAAGATCTTCGTGAACCTCATGCGCGCTGGGCAGCGCCATCCCGGTTGGCCGATGGATGTCGGTCCGCTGCGGGTTCGTGCCGGCGTGATCCGGCTGCGCCCGGTTCGAATGCGCGACGGCGCGCAGTGGAGCCGGACCCGGCTGGCCGACCGCGCTCACCTGGAACCGTGGGAGCCCAGCGCGGAGGGCGACTGGACCATCCGGCATTCGGTCGCGGCCTGGCCGGCGGTGTGCTCGGGGCTGCGCTCGGAGGCGCGCAAGGGCCGGATGCTGCCGTATGTGATCGAGCTGGACGGCAGGTTCTGTGGCCAGCTGACCGTCGGCAACGTGGTGCACGGGGCGCTGCGTTCGGCCTGGATCGGCTATTGGGTCGCCAGCTCGCAGATCGGTGGGGGAATAGCCACCGGTGCGGTGGCGCTGGGGCTGGACCACTGCTTCGGGCCGGTGGGGCTGCACCGGGTGGAAGCCACAGTGCGCCCGGAGAACGCGGCCAGCCGAGCGGTGCTGGCGAAGGTCGGGTTCCGCGAGGAGGGGCTGTTGCGCCGCTACCTCGAGGTGGACCGGGCATGGCGCGATCACCTGCTGGTTGGCCTCACCGTCGAAGAGGTCGAAGGGTCGGTGGTCTCGACGCTGGTTCGCGCGGGGCAAGCCAGCCGGCTCTGAGCGCCGGCGGCAAACCGGCCGGTGCGAATGGCGAAATCCCGCTGGCGGGAGCCCTAGGGAAAATTGGGGCTATCGCGACACGTGTGGCGTGTGGTGCTTGTGGGAGGCAAATTACAGGTGTGTAATTGCCCTTGGGCGCTTTTGACCCGGCCGCGTTGGCCACTGATGTGCCTCGCGGGGATCGGAACCGAAGAGAGCAGGTCACTATGCCAAGCATCCCGCAGTCGTTGTTGTGGATATCGCTGGTGGTGCTGTGGCTGTTTGTGCTGGTACCCATGCTGATCAGCAAACGCGAAGCGGTCCGTCGCACCAGCGACGTCGCCTTGGCTACCAGGGTGCTCAACGGGGGCGCGAGCTCGCGGCTGGTCAAGCGCGGCGGTCCGGCCGCCGGTCATCGCAGCGACCCTGACTGGAAACACCAGCGAGACTGGGACCACGACGCCCACGCCAATGACGACGACGAGGACGAGGACGACGCCGAGCCGGAAACCGACCAAATCCCGGAGTTGGCGCACGGCGATGACGAGGTAGCCCAGGACACGGGCAGCCAGGGTGCGGTCATCATGAAGGTGGCGGCCACCCGCGACGCCGCGGTCGACGAGCCCGACTACCTCGATGTCGATGTCGTCGAGGAAGACTCGGGTGTGCTCTGCCTGGGCCCCGGCGCTCGATCGGTGCAGGAGCAGCCGACGGCGCGGGCGGCCGGCACGGCGGTGACCGAGGCCGAACTCGACGGCGAAGAAGAGCCCGTTGACGAGCCGCAGCTAGCTGATGAGCCGGAATTGGCCGACGACTCCGAACTCGACACCGCGGAGCTCTTCGCGGCGCGCGCGGCCAACCACGAGCACGCCGAAGACGACTACGAATACCTGGACGACACTTCCGGTTTGGCGGCGCAAGCCGACGACGAAGAGGGCTACGAGCCGACGCCGAGGTACACCTCCGGTGCCTCGCGGCGGCGCCGATACGACACCAAGACCGCCGCAGCGGTCAGCGCTCGCAAGTACGCCTTCCGTAAACGCATGCTGGTGGCGATGGCAGTGGTGCTGGTCGGCTCGGCCATTGCCGCCTTCGAAGTGACGGCTGCCGCGTGGTGGCTCTGCTCGGCAGCCACCGTGGTGACGATGCTCTACCTGGCGTATTTGCGCCGCCAGACCCGCATTGAGGCCAAGGTGCGCCGGCGCCGGATGCAACGACAGGCCCGGGCGCGGCTCGGGGTGGAAAACACCCACGACCGCGACTACGACGTGGTGCCGTCACGGCTGCGGCGTCCCGGCGCGGTGGTGCTCGAGATCGACGACGAGGACCCGATCTTCGAGCATCTGGACTACGCCGGCCCGGTGCGCGGCTACGGCTGGCCGCGGGACTTGCCGCGCGCCGTCGGCCAGTAGGGGCAGGCGGTTCGGCCGTTGCGGCCGCGGCTGGTAGCCTGCATAGCGTTCAGGGGCTATGGCGCAGTTGGTAGCGCGACTCGTTCGCATCGAGTAGGTCGGGAGTTCGATTCTCCCTAGCTCCACAGATTCGCAGACTCGGTTCACAAGTGAGCGCCGAGTCGCGTGGCGGATGCCCCGGCCGTTGGCCGGGGTTTTTTCGTTCGGCCGGCGGTTACCGGGTGACGGCCCGGTCTAGGGGACGAAGACGAAATTGTTGACGTAGACGCCCCGGGGCGCCCAGCCATCCCGCGGGCCGCCGATGTTCGCCGGGTTCTGATGCCGGGCGACGTCGAACTCGGCGATCGGGCGCCGCTCGTCGCCGAGTTCGAAGAAGCCCCGGTACCCGAGTCCGCCCAACAGGGTGGTGATCTCGGCCACGGCGTTGGGGCGATGGCGTTCCTCGGCTTCCACCAGAATCGTCGGCCGGTTGCGCATGAGAGTGTCGGTGGCGCCCCGCAACACCGCCAGTTCGTGGCCTTCCACGTCGACCTTGATCAGGCCGACGTCGCTCAACCGCAGATCGTCGAGGCGCTTGACCGCTACGTCGATGCTTCGGATGCGGCCAGCCACATCGCCCAGGGCATTGTCGGTGTCTATCGTGCTGCGGCCCGGTTCGGACTCCACGACGCGCATGGACAGGCAACCGGGCTTGTCGGATAGCGCCACCGCTTCCACCCGCACCGCGGCGCCGACCGCGTCGAACATCGAGGCCAGCTCGCGCGCCTGGGCGGGCCGGGGCTCGAACGCGACGACCGAGCGTGACGAGGCCAGCATCGCGATGGCGAACTCGCCGACGTCGGCCCCGATGTCCACCGAGATGCGATCCGGATCGCACAGCGACGCGGCCAGCCGGACATCGGCGCGGGATTCCCCGAGGCGTTGCAGCACCCGGTACTTGCGTTGCCAGAAAAGACCCGGCGCGACGGTTCGGGCCACCGGAGCGAGCCACCGTTTGGTCCGGGCCGCGGCCGTCATCGGCGGCAGTCTTCCCTCGCGATCGTGAGCCTGGCGTCGCATCGGCATCTCCTACGGCCAAGCCATTGCCGGGCGGGAACGCGTCTGCGCCGCGGCTTGTCGGTGACACGCTACGCGAACCGGCGTGGTCAGCGCTGCGCGCTTGGCGGCCACCGCGCGGTGTCGGGGCTGGTCGAGGCTGGTCCGGATGTCGGTGCCGGGTCTGGGGGCAAGGACCGCCGTATCTCCTGCGCGACGGCGAGAATGCTGCATAATTCCAGAGGAATTCCCAGTGCGGGTGCCCAGGGAACGCGATCGGCCCTCTTTGTGTGGCGCCGGCTCAGAGGGGGTAATGGATGGATTTCCGCACCTTTGTTCAGACCCTCGCCAAGCGCTGGAAACTTGTGGTCGGCGCGCTGCTCGCGTGTCTGGCCGGCGCGACAGCCGTCACCGCATTCCAGACCAAGGTCTATCAATCCTCGGCCACCATCTTCATCTCGGTATCCGGGCAGACCGACGTCAACGACGTGTACTGGGGCGGGCAGGCCGCACAAGACCTGTTGTCGTCATATGCCGAGATCGCCGGGGGCCGTGAGGTGGCGCAACGCGCCATCAGTCAGCTGCAGCTGCCGATCAGCCCCGAAGCTCTGGTGCAGCAGACCCAGGTGAAATACACGCCGAAATCAATGCTGTTCACCATCGCGGTTTCCGACACCGATCCAAAGCGCGCCGCGTTGCTCGCCGGGGGCATGGCCGATTCGTTCGCCACGCTGGTTGGGACGCTCGGTTCGGGCCCGCGCGCACTCGGCGCCGAACCGCAGCAGCAGGCGCCGCCCACCGCGCCGATGGCCAGGGTGACGGTGGTCAAGCGGGCCGAGGTGCCCGTTCGTCCCAGCCGGCCGCTGCCCAAGCGCAACTTGGTGATGGGGCTTGCGGCCGGGGTGCTGCTCGGGATCGCGGTGGCGCTGGCCCGTGAGGCCAGTGATCGCACCGTGCATAGCCGCCGGCAGCTCGACCAGCTTTCGGGTCTGCCGACGTTGGCCGAGCTTCCCGGCCGGCGCGGCGGCGTGCCGCAGTTCGGTACCGACGCCGCCATCGACGATGCGGTGCGCGGGCTGCGTACCCGCCTGCTGCGGGCGATGGGGCCGCAGGCCCGCCGCCTGGTGGTGGCGGCGCCGTTCGCCGGCGAGGGAACCACGACCACCGCGCTGAATCTCTCACTGTCCTTGGCCGAACTCGGTGAAGACGTACTTTTGGTCGAGGGCGACACCCGTCGGCCCGTGATTGCCGGCTTGCTGAAGGTTGAATCGAGAGAAGGGTTGGCCAACGCGTTGGCCAACCCCGAGATCGCGCTGGAAGTCGTCAAGCCCACCCGGATCTCGAAGCTGTTCATTCTGGCGTCGCGAAGTGTCCGCCGCGAGACCGCGTCGGCCAACGCCTACCTGCCGGAAGTGATCGACAGCGTGCTGATGGATCTTTCGGCACGTTTTTCCCGCCTGGTGATCGACGGCCCGCCGGTGCTGGCCACCGCCGATACCGGTTTGCTGGCCGGGGCCGTTCAAGCCACGGTGCTGGTGGTGCGCGCGGGACGCACCACCGTCGATGAAGTTGACGACGCGCTGTCGGCGCTGCGCGCGGCCGGGGCGAACGTCGTCGGCACCGTATTGACCGACGCCCGAATTTCGCGCCACACCAGCGCCGCGGCCCGGATCTACCGCGGAAAGATAAGCGGGCTGTCGTGATCCTCTACCTGCCGCGCCGCTATCGCTTGGCGATGGGTGCGGCACTGCTCGCGGTGTTCTTGTTCGGATGTTTCGTTTTCGGCGTGCTGTCGGTGCGTCACACTGGCCAAGGCGTGATGTTGATCGCCGGGATGTTCAGCCTGGTCGTGTATTGGGCGAAACCCGAAGCGATGGTAGGGATCGCGCTGTTCTTGGCATTCGCGGCGCTGCCGGCAAGCCTGCACGTGGGCAAGGTCGTCGGCCCGGGCGTGATCTACGCGTATCAGGTGGCGTTGGTGCTGGCGATCTGCTACCTGATTCCACTGGTGCGACCGCGGGTCTCCGATTTCGTGCTGCCCGGCATCTTCGCGGTGGCGGTGCTGCTGTATGCGGTGGTCGGACTGGTGCTTGGACATCCCGACTGGGTGGTGATGCGGTCAGCGCAAAACCTGTTGGAGATGGCCGGCGGGTTCGTCTTGGCGCTGGTGGTCGTGTACGGCAATTACCTGCGGACGGCGATCGTCACGATGGTCGTGACGCTGTGGTTCTCGGCGGGCATGGCCATTGTCGGCTCGGTGCATGCGATCCGGCTGGCTGGCCGGGCGGAAAGCCTTGCCGAGACAACGGGAGCCGACCAGGCCCTGCGCATCATCTTGTCCGCACAAACACCGGCCACCGCCGTGCTGAGCGCATTGGTCGCCGCGGTGATCGTCGGCCGGGTCAAGCCGGCCTTCTTTGTCGCGCTGGGCCTGCCCGCGTTGATCATCGTGTTACTGGCCTTCGCCCGCCACGTGCTGATCTCGCTGGCGGTGGCCGCCGTCATCGCGTTGCTGGCCACCTTCAGCTGGGCGGCGCTGCGCCGCACCGCCACGCTTTTCCTGGTCGGCACCGCGGTTGTCGCGTTTTCGGTGCCGACCTCATTGTTTCTGCTGCAGCAGTCCAGGGCCGGGGCGTGGCTCGCCGATCAGTTCACCGCATTCAACCAGCGTGTGCTGCATGGCCTTTCTGGCGGCGCGCTCGCGGTCGACGAATCGACGCAAGATCGGCTGCGTGAAATCGACAGCCTCGACCGCGCGATCGCGGAAGCCCCGGTGTTCGGCCACGGCCTGGGCTACGCCTATCAGCAACCGTACGGAGATGACCCCGACGACTTCACGATGAAGGTCTACCCGACCTTCTCCCACAACTTCTATCTCTGGTGGCTGGCCAAGGCCGGGGCAGTGGGCATGGCGTTGTTTGCGATTTTCGCCCTGCCCCCGCTGTTCGGTGCGCTGCGCCGCGGGTCGGACCGCGCCAAGATCGGTGCGGCCACCAGCATCGCCATGCTGGCCATCTCCGCCATCTGGCCGTTGCCGGAGATGCCGGTGGACGCCCTGGGATTGGGCCTGGTCTTGGGATTGACGATGGGATTTGCCACGCAGCGACGCGCCGGCGCCGATGCCCAGGCCGCGGATACCGAGGCGGCGCCGGCGCCGGCTCGCGCGCCCGAGTGAACTCGGTCGGGGTGCCGACGCCGCAGGACCGGCTGCGCGTGCTGGTGGTCGGCCCGGCCCCGGCCGCGGCGACCAGCCGGGGCGGCATGGCCACGGTGATCGCGCTGATGGCGGCCCATCCTGACCCGCGCATCCACATCACGGCGGTGCCCACGTTCATCGACGGCCCGCTATGGCCGCGGCTGATGCTCGGTGTCCGCGGAATGCTGCGCGCCACCTGGCTGGTGCTGCGCAAGCGCACCGATGTCCTGCATGTTCATCTGGCCCACGGCGGCAGCGTGATTCGCAAAGCCCTGCCGCTGTTAGCGGCGCGACTGACCGGTACACCGGCGATTGTGCATGCCCACAGCTACGACTTCGGCGGCTGGTTCGATCAGCTCGCGCCGCCCGCTCGGGCGGCGGTGCGCCGGATGCTGGCCGCCGATCACTGGGTGGTGCTGGGGGAGAGTCATGTCCAGGAGTACGCCAGCCGGCTGCGGTTGCCCACCAACCGGATCAGCGTGCTACCCAACGCGGTTCGAATTCCGAACACCCCGGTGAATCAGCTGGGGGTCCAGCGGGTGCATGCGGTGGCCCTGGGGCGGCTGGGCGTGCGCAAGGGCAGCTATGACCTGATCGACGCGGTAGCGGCACTCGATGAGACGGTGCGCAACCGGCTGCTGGCCACGCTCGCCGGGGACGGCGACGTCGACCAGGTGCGTGCGGCGGTCGCCGAGGCCGGTCTGGGCGAGACGATCGACGTGGTGGGCTGGCTCGATCCGATGGCGCGCGACGAGTTGCTGTGCCGTGCACAAATTTTCGTGTTGCCCAGCCGCAACGAGGGCCTGCCCATGGCGTTGCTCGAGGCGATGGCGAACGGGCTGGCCCCGGTGACGACAACGGCGGGCAGCATCGGCGAAGTGGTCACCGATGGCGTCAACGGCCTGCTCGTTGGGCCCGCCCACGCCGATCAGCTCGCGCACGCGCTCGGCGCCCTGGTGACCGATGAGAACCTGCGCGCCCGCCTGGGCGGGGCCGCCCGAGAGCGGGCCGGTGAGTTCGGGCTCGACCGCTGGTATCAGCAGCTGACGCGGTTGTGGGCCAGCCTGGCTGGCGATCCGCACCCGTCCCGGCGATGACGATGTCAACCAACCATCCGCGACGGTGTTCTCATAAGGTACGACGATGACGACAGGCACGGTGGCCGGCGGCGGTGCCATGCCGACACACGGATGGGTCGGGTGGCGTTGACCGAGAGCGAAGAGTACGCCCGGCAGTACTTCGATGAGCAGGCGGAGTCCAACAAAGAGTATTGGCGTCGGTTCGGGGTTGTCCCCGACTGGGCGGGCAAGCGGGTCCTCGACGTCGGCTGCGGCCATGGCGCGTTGTCGATCGACATCGCCCAGGCCGGCGCCAGCGTGCTCGGCGTGGATCTGGATGAAGGGCGCGTCGCGTTCGCCAATCGCAACCTGGCGCAGCGATTTCCCGAGCTGGCCGATCGGGTGAAGTTTCGGGCGGTCGATGTGCGGTCGCTTCCGGTGGACGAACCGTTCGACGTGATCGTTTCCAAGGACACCTTCGAGCATGTTGCCGACGTGGCGTCGTTGCTTCGGGCCCTCGGCGAACGGTTGACCCGGCCCGGCGGGCGCATCTACGCGGGATTCAGCCCGCTGTATTACAGCCCCTTCGGCGACCATGGGCGCACCGGCTTGAAGGTGCCCTGGGCGCACGCGATCCTGCCGAAACGGCTGGTGTTTGCGGCCGCAGCACGCAAATACGGCCATCCGGTGGGCTCGCTGTTGGACATCGGCCTCAACGGCAACACCCCCGATCAGTTCCGGGCGGCGTTCGACAACAGCGGACTGCGACAACTCGACATCGGCTACAACCGGGGCGCCAAGCGGTTGTTGCCCGCATTGGAGAGGGCGCGCCGGCACTGGCGGCGCTTCGACAGGTTCACCACCGTCAGCATCTATGCCGTCTTCGGGGTGTGATCGTCGCGGGCCCGACCCGGCGGGGTCCGGCCGATCGTGGCGTGCGCGATCTGGTCCGGTCCGGCGCCGGCCTCGGCTACCAGCGTCGACGTCGCCGACCAGATAGCCGAGTGGCCCGCTGTGTGTAGGTAGCCACCTCCGGTGGGCCCGGCGAAGCTTGCCATGGCAACCGGCGCGTCGCACGTCGCGGCAATGGTGCGAGCACGGTGCCGTTGCTCGCCGAGTTCCCAGTCATGATGAACGACACCGCAGGCATACAGGTCCACGCCGAGCCGCGCGGTGCCCCGCACGTGCTCGGGCACACCGGTGTCACGACATATCCCCAACCCGATGCGCCACCCGTCAAGGTCGATAGTTCGGGGGCCGGGACCTGGCCGGAACCGCGCCTTTTCGGCGGCGCCCAGGTGCGTCTTGCGGTAGACGACCTCAGCGCCCGAGGAGTCGACCAGCACCATCGCGATGTAGCGCCGCCCGCGGTCTTCGACGGGTGCACCGACCAAGACACTGCAACCCGTTGCCGCACATGCCAATACCAACCGATCAACGACTGGGCCGGCAACATCGACCGGTGCCACCTCTAGTTGGTAGCCCGTGAGCGAAAGCTCCGGAAACACCACCAGGCGTGCGTTGGCCCGTCGGATCAGGGCCGCGTGGGCATCGACATTCGCGGCCACCGCGCCCATCACGGTTCGTGGTTGTGCGACGGCAACCACCAACTCCGTCTCCACCTGGTGCATTCTCGCCGAACGCCGCGCTTTCCGCAGCGGGGCGTTTTCTTGCGGTGCTCACCGGCAGCCATTAGTTTCGTTATGCGGCGGTCGCTGGCAGGATCCGGCTCGAAACGCCACACCGGAGATTCCGATGTCATCGGGCCGACGTCAAAGACTAGGGATAAATGTCGAACTGGTTGCGCGACACCGCCACGGACATCAATTCGCGGCGATCCCTTTCGGGACGCGCCCGCGCGAGACGATGGCGGCACCTCATCGAGGTTTTTCCGTCGTTCGCCGAAATGCGAGTGCTCGATCTGGGCGGAACACCGGAGTCGTGGCGGTTGGCCCCAGTGCGGCCCACCGCGGTCACCACGGTCAACCTGCTGCCCATCGAATCGCAGATCACGGGCATCACCGCGATCCAAGGCGACGCATGTGAGCTGCCCGGCACGATCGCGAACGACCACTTCGACCTGGTGTTCTCCAATTCGCTACTGGAACATGTCGGCGGCCATGTGCGGCGGCAACGCTTGGCCGACAATGTGCACCGGCTGGCCGACCGGCACTGGGTGCAAACCCCCTACCGCTATTTTCCGATCGAGCCGCACTGGTTGTTCCCGGGCATCCAGTGGTTGCCGTACGAGGCGCGGGTGCAGATATCGATGCGCTGGAATCGCGGTTACATTCGGACGCATACTCGCGAAGAGGCACAAGAGCAGGTCGATGAGATCGACTTGATCGGTATTGCACAGATGCGCCGATACTTCCCGTCATCGTTGATTTGGTACGAACGATTCGCCGGGCTGATCAAATCGCTGGTCGCCATCAAAACCGACCACGACGGATAGGTAACGGCGGCCGCGG
Organism: Mycobacterium marinum; assembly: GCF_003391395.1. NCBI lineage: Bacteria > Bacillati > Actinomycetota > Actinomycetes > Mycobacteriales > Mycobacteriaceae > Mycobacterium > Mycobacterium marinum. The sequence goes on along the minus strand of NZ_CP024190.1, from coordinate 5,348,138 downwards.
CACCGGCGGGGCCCCAACCGGGCGGAGCCGACATACTGAAATTGTGCGTTTACCGTCGCACCGGGCCAGCGTTAAGGGGACTAGATGAGCAGTCGAACGGACTTGAAGACCGTCGACAGCTGGAGCGACGAAGTGGCGCTGTGTTCCTCGGTCATCAAAAGTCTCGGCGGTCCGCTGGAGATACTCGAAGCCGGATGTGGGCTCGAATGGCCAATCAATCTGGATGGCATCGATTATCGGTTGACCGGTATCGACCTCAATGCTGATGCGCTGCAAAGGCGTGTTGAGAAGGTCGGAGACCTCGACGAGGCGATCCTGGGTGATTTGACCGTCAAGGGAACGATCCCGCCCGGGCGCTACGACGTCATCTACAGCTCGTTCGTGCTCGAGCACATCCACGACGCCGAGGCCGCGCTCGCGTTGATGCTCGACGGGCTCAAACCTGGCGGGCTGCTGCTGCTGCGTATCCCGGACCGCGACGCGGTCTACGGCTGGACCACGCGGCACACACCGTTTTCGGCTCATCTGGCCTACTACCGCTACTTCGTGGGTTACCCCGACGCCGGGAAGCCCGGCCATCCGCCGTTTCGCACCTACCATGCGCCGGTCATCTCCCGGCCCGGCATACGGGCGTTCTGCGACAACAACGAGTGCACGATTGTCGAAGAGCGCGGGCACACCTATTACGTCCGGGGCAAAGGCTTACGGGTCCGGATCGTTCGGGCATACGCAAAAGCGCTGTGGGCCTTGTCCTTTGGTGTTCTGGCCTGGCGGCACAATAACCTCACCTACGTGATCCGCAAGGCGGAGCCGGTCAAGTCCGCCAACGCCGTGCACCGCGCCGCCGGGTTCGGCCAGAGTTCAACGACCCCGACCGGGTGAACGGGTCCACTTCGCGGCGCTCGCCCGCAGTCGATGCTTTAGCCGGCTAGCGCCGTTTTGCGCGCGCCAGAGCGCTGATTTGTGGCGAACCGCGCGCCGGTAAATATCCAGGTAGCGTTGCGCGCTTGCGGGGCCCACCGCCCCCCTGGCCTGCAGCAGCTGCACGCACCGGAAGGCCAGGTCGAACGAGCCATAGCAATGATGCGAAATCATTGCCAGGTGCTTGAGCTGTTCGGCGGTCATCGCGTCGGGGTCAAAGAAGTCCCGGACGTAGACGATGTCGGTTTCCAGGATCTGGTTCAGTGGGCGGCTTGGACTCCCACCGACGACAAAGTCGCCGATCACCCATCTCTTCACAGCGTTGGGGATGCAGTGCGGGACAAACCCCTGACTGCGTAGTTCCAGGTCGACATCCCCGAAGCGCGGCTGATCCCGATACAAGGTGATGAATGAGACTTCGGTCTGAACTGCCACCGCTTCGGCCAGTTTTTCCCGGCCGTTCCGAAAAACAGCCAGTTCGCCGCCTTGGATATCGATTTTCAAGAGATCGAGATGTTCGATTTCACCGATGTCGTCGAGGCGATGAGTCTGGATCGGGAGGCGCTCGATCACCTTGCCGAACGGATCGAAGAGCGTGAACAACCCCTGCGTTGTCGGGTCGGGTTCAAGCAGGCTGGTCATTCCCCCCGGTGGCGGGCAGACCTGCAAAGTCTGTGGCGTGCCGTCGCCGAGGGCGTAGGGCAGGTAGGACTCGTTGGGGCCGCGCGTGCGCTGCAACTCGAGCAACGCTTCGGGCCCCGGCTCGAAGCCGGTGAGGTGGCACAGGCCCGCGTTGAGCATGGCCGTGTACGGCCAGTCGCCGCAGCTTCGGCTGGCCCCAACATCAACGATGTGGGTGAGCCGCGACGGGGACAGGATGTCTCGCAACCCGCCGGTCAATCGAGCACCGCCGAATGTCTGTATGTTTGCTGCGCCCCCGTGAATTGGGGCTTGTCGCGACGGTATTGGCAGCGACGGCGGTGGCCGCGCGGCGTTGGCCGTTGATCGCTGCGCTTGGCCACGCCGTCACCTTAACCATCTGCGGTGGCGCCAACCAAACAGCGGCGCGGCTTGTTGGTTGGCTCAGGCGGGTCAACGACACCGCGTGAGTGCCTCGCCGGCCGCGTGACCAGGTCGAACGTTACCCACAGGTTCGGCGCCGATCTGTAGTAGTGTGCACCTGTGAGGGGTGCTCTATTACCATTTCGGCCTGCTGTGCGACGTCGATTTTCCTTGAGGCAGAACATCTTTCGTGTCTGCGGAAGTTGATCAGGCCGGATTTCCTGGAACGTATTGAGGCATATTGATGTACCGCAATTCTGTGCGCATAGCTCGCATGGCTCTGGCGCTGGCCAGCGTGGTCGGATTCCTGGCCTTGAGCGCGCCGGCGTCCTGGGGTGCGCCCGAGGAGACCGATACCACGCTCGTGGACGCGCCGACCATGACGTTGAGCAGTCTCGGATACAACTCCGTCTTGTCGTTCTATGGTCTGCAGGGCACCCAGCAGCTGACCATTCCCGCCCCGCACGGGCTCAAACCGACCGCGTTGAACGCGACCGCCGTACTGCCGGTCAATCTGCGCTCCGGCTTGATCACGGTCACCCAAAACGACCGCGAAATCGCGAGGGTGAACCTGCCCGCGGCGGACCAATCGCCCATTGTCATTCCGCTGGCCGACGCAACGGTGGTCGATGACGCGGTGACCGTGATCTTGCGGGCCTACCTGGTGCCATTGGAGGACTTGTGCGTCTACCCGTGGAGCCCGTTTAGCCTGGTCAACGGCTCGGTCAGCTTCGTCGGCGTGGAGCGGCCGCCCGTCACGGTGGCCCATTTCCTGCCGCCGGTGCTGCGGCGGCTGAGCATCTTCGTGCCGCCATCGCCGTCGGTGGCCGAGTCCGACGCGGTGGTCCAGTTGGCCGCCGCCGCGGCGGCCCACTACGGCAAACAAGCCCCGGAAATCGCGGTGGTCCGGTTGCCCGAGGGGGAGCTCGCCCCGCCGGCGCCGCCGCGACCGCTGGAACGCCAAGTCGTCATCAAAGAGGGTCAGGACGAGGGGCTTTCCCTTCGGGGGGCCACCGGTGTGCCCTGGCTGCTGATCTCCGGGCCGCTGGGTTCGGCCGCGGAATCATCGATAACGTTGCTGTTCAGCAGCCTGTCCCAGCTGGCCCTGGCTTCCAAGGCCGTGGTGGGATCGTTCAAGCCCAGCCTGCACCTGCCCGGTGACACCACCACGCTGCGCGAACTCGGGCAGCCCGGCCTGAACTCCGTTGGACTGCAGCCGCGGGTGACCATCGGGCTGGACCAGACTCGGTTCGCGAGATCGGTGCACTCGATGCGGGTGCATCTACAAGGCTCATACTCGCCGATACCGCCGAGTATGGCCGGTCAGATCGTCGCAACGATCGGCGCGGAGACCATCGACCGCTGGCCAACCGAAAGCAGTGGTGTCATCGACCGCTGGGTGGACGTTCCGGATCGGCTCCTGCAACGGTGGACCGGCGTTGACCTGACGCTGGATGTGTCGGGCAACGTTGGGCGCTGCGGAGATTTCTACACCGCCGGGGCGGGAGATCACGTACTTACCCTGGCCATCGACGGCGACACCGCCGTGCAGAGCAGCCCGGCGGCGCCGCCGGTGCCCGACGGACTGCGATCGGTGCCCCAAGCGCTGATGCCGCAGATCCAGGTGGGCATCGAAGAGCACTCCTTTGACGACACCGCTCGTGCCGTCAGGATTGTGGTTGGTCTGCAGCGAACCAGTTCGGTGCCGCTGCAGACCACCGTGACCAGCGTGCAGCAAGCGATCGATTCGTCGAAGTCGGCGATATTGATTGCGGCCGACGGATGGAACCACGCCGATATCGTGCTTCCGGTCTCGGCCGGACCCGGCGGGCCGATCACCATCAACGCGGTCAAGTCGGACGGCAAACCGGCCACCTTGACCCTGGACCCCGCACTGCGATTTGCTTCTCTGCAAACGGTTTTCCAGCACGGCCGGTCGCTGCTGGTGGCGACGTCCAATGGCGCCCCCGAACAGCTCGACGGGCTTCTAGGGTGGCTCGATGGCGACAGCGCCCGCTGGCCCGGGATCAGGGGCGTGGCGCTGGTGGCCATGCCCGGGCAAGACCCGGTTGTGGTGGAACGTCCGAACGCGGGTTCGGTGGACGACGCGACATCCGAGCAGCGTTCCGGCTCGGGATGGATTTGGTGGTTTGGTGGCGCCTGGCTTGTTGCGGCCGTCGTCGGCGCCGGGGTGATCCTGTTCCGTAGCCGGCTCGGCCCCCTGCGGCGCAGATAGCTCACATAGCCCGGATAGCAAGGGAATAGCTTTTGTGGAACCGCGGGGCGACAAGTTAATCGCGCGCTACAAGCAAACGTACGGCATTGCGGCCGAGGCGGATATCACCGAACGCATGATCCTGGAGCATTGGAACTTGGAGAAGCGGCTCACGCGCGAGCTGCTGCAATCGGATCCCGAAACCCGATGGGAAACGTTCGACCGGTGCTACACGCGTCTGTACACCGAGTTGACGTGGCTCAACGAGTTCTCCGACACCGCGTCATCTGCATCTGCATCTGCACAAGAGCGATTCGGACGATGGCTGGAACTCATCGGGCCACCGCCGCAGTCGATATACGAAATCGGTTCGGGCAAAGCCGGTCTCATCTCGTTCCTGGCCCTCAGCGGCTATGACTGCAAGGCCACGGAGATCACCCGCGAACGTGGACCCGCGCTGCTCTCGGACTCGCACGAGAACCTGTCCTGGGGAGTATCCGACGGAGTCCATCTGGATCGGTTCGAGCCCGCGCAGACCTACGAGGTGGTGGTCTCGGACCAGGTGATCGAGCACCTACATCCCGATGACCTGCAGACCCACCTGCGCAGCGTCCATCGCATATTGAAGACGGGTGGGCGCTACATATTCAACACGCCCAGTAAATACACCGGGCCGCACGACGTCTCGCGCGTGTTCAAACGCGCCGCGCCGGAGGGAATGCACCTCAAAGAATATGACTGCCGCGAAATCGTTGCGGTCACGAAGCGGGCCGGCTTCAGCTCGGTGCGCTACGGATTTGTGCCACGAAGGTTCCGGCTTCTGCTCGTCGCTGTGGGGGCAAGGAAGCTCGCCGAACCCGAGCGGGTGGGAGTCCTGTTTCTGCGGATGGTGCTATTCGTGGAGAAGGTGTTGTGCGGGTTGCGCGCCCACTGGCTGCGCCGTCTTTGTGCAAACATGCTCTGCAAGCTGGGTGTTTTCTCGGGCACCATTTCGGTGGTGGCCGAGAAATGAGATCGCGGCCCGCTCTAGGGCCGCCGGGTGGCCACTTCCTCGATGACGGCCAGCAACGCTTGCGCGGCCCGGTCGACGGCGAAGCGCTGCTGGTAGTAGCGCGCCGCGGTGGCACCGTGGCGCGCCGCGGTGAGCGGCTCGGCGAGCGTGTCGAAGGCGGCGGCGAGGCCGCGGACATCGTCGATGCCGACCGGCGGGCAGCCGGGCGGCTGGTATTCGGGCAGGCCGCCGGCGTTCGACACGATGGGTGTGACGCCCAGCTGCATTGAAAGCACCTGTACGCCGCTTTGTGACGCGCGACGGTAGTGGGCAACCGAGGCCTTCGCGGCGGCCAGGGTCGCGACAACGTCGCAGTAGCGGTAGTCGCCGGGCAGCCAGCGGGTGTGCTCGGGCAGGGCGCGGGCATCGAATGGTCCACCGATGAGTAGCAGATCGTCGCCGCGCCAGCCGTTTCCGCCGACATGGCGTTGCCAAGCCTCGAGCACCACATCGGCGTTCTTGTAGGGGTGCAGCCGGCCGATCATGACGAAGTCGTGACGGTCCTCGGGGCCCACGAGTGGCGGAACCAGTGTGGGGTCCAGGTCACTGGTGAGGGGCACCACGTGCACCGGTGTGCCGGCGACATCACGGCGGGTGGCGACCGCTCCGGCAACATAGTCGCTGTAGGTGATGGTCGCCGCCGAACGGGCGCTCCAGCGGTCGAATATCGCACTTTCGTAGGCGCGCCGGTGTTCGGCCGTGTCGTGCGGGCGGTCGTCGTGCACCAGCTGAATGCGAGGAGCCGGCCCGGCCAGTGCGATCCAGCGCGGATCGCGAACCAACTCGGCGATCACCACGTGCGGGCGGTACCCGCGCACTCGGCGCCCGGCCGCGACGCCCGCGGGCCAGCTGGCGGCCGCACGCAACCGCGGATCAAGCACCACCTCGTAGTCGCGGGCCGCGTCCGACTCGGGATGTTGGTCGGTGGTCACCAGCAGTACGTCGATCCCGCGGCTGCGCAGCGCCTCCGCCTGGATTCGTGCCAGCGGCCGCATCCACGGTGAAAGCCAAAGCAGACGAAGCGAGTTCATAGCACCGCGTGGATGGCGTCCAGGTAGGCGTCGGTCATCGCGGCCACCGTGTAGTGCTTGCGCATGCGCGCGAAACCGCGTTGTCCGACGGCGGGCAGCCCGCCTGGGTCAGCCAGGATCTGGGCCAGCCGCTCTTGCCAGGCCGACACCGTCACCGGTTCGACGACAAAGCCCGCCCCGCCGAAATCCAGCATCTCCGGGACGGCGCAAATCGCGGACGCCGCGACCGGTACCGCCCGTGCCATCGCTTCGAGAATCACCAGTGGGAACGCCTCTGAGCGGCTCGGTACGCAGAGCAGGTCGGCATCGGCAAGAGCCGGCCCGGGCCCGGGTGACCAGCCGCGCCAATGGACGCGATCACGCAGCCGTTCGGGAGTGCGGGCCTGCAACCGCTCGCGGTCCGGTCCGTCACCGAAAATGGAAAGAGTCCAAGGTAGTTCGGTAATCCCGCTGAGCGCTTCGATCAGCAGATGCGGGTTCTTGTGCTCGACGATGCGCGAAAGCATGACCAGATGCGGCGGTGCGCCGGCCGGCCTGCTGCGACCGGCCGGGCGGTCGGTCACCGCAACGCCGTTGGGTGCGACGAACCGTGGTCCGCCAAGGCGATGGTAGGGGGTCAACATGTCCCAATGGCGTTGTGCCAGCACGATGAAACCGTCCGCACGGCGCATCGCGGCGGTCAGCGGCCGGGAATAGATGGGCCCATCCTCGAGTGGCGGGATGTGGGCCGCGACCAGCCAGCGCCGCCGGCGGCCGGCCGCGCGCCACAGCGTGGCGAAGCCGGTCTCGGTGTTGGTGTCACCGCTGATCAGCACGGCCGGACCCGGCCCAACGTCGACGATCGGTGCCCACCAGGGTTGGCGCACCACGCGGACGGTGTCCGGGATCTCCTTGATCAGCGGGCCGAACCGCTGCACGCACACGATGGTGACGGGGTAGCCGCGGCGGTCCAATTCCGCTGCCAGCAATGCCTTTTGCCGCTCGGCGCCGCCGTAGACCAATCGGTTGGTGGCGATCACGATCGCCGGGCGGCGCTTGCCGGCACCCGTATTGCGGATCGCGCGGCGCTGGGCCCGGCGCAGTCGCTGCAGCACCTTGGTGGTGGCCAAGTACGCGTCCGCGTGATGCACGCTGCACTGATGCTCGAGCAGTAGCGCGTCGTTGGCGCGGATCACGTCTCGAGTGCGGCGGCGTTCGCCGGCCGTCACGGTCGGGCCGGTTTCGGCGCCGGTCGGCGGCGCGCCGCCCTGCTGGGCGCCGAGTTCGTCGGCCAGCAGCACCCGCCAGCCCGCCGCGCGGGCACGCGCTTGCCAATCGGCCGGGGCGCCGTGGCTGAAGTACTCCTCGTCGAAGCCGCCGACGGCGTTCCACGCGGCACGGCTGATGGCCAGGCAGGTCGCCTTCAAATAGCCGCTGACGCTTTGTGATTCGCGGGGCCGTTGGGGGTAGAGGGGCGAGATGGGGGTGGCCCGCAGTGAGCTGGACAATCCGGTCGCTTCGACCACGCCCCGGACCAGTGTCAACCGCTGGGTCGCGATGTCCCATGGCGGCTGATCCGGTGCCGCCTCGTCGCGCACCAGCGGCGAGACCGCTGCCACTCCCGGTTGGCGCAGCAACTGTCTGGTGCGGGTCAACGGCCCCCGCAGCCGGGCATCGGCCTTGAGTAGCAGGAGATCGCTATCGCCGGGCGACTGCCGCGCCAACGCGTTGCAGGCCGCGGCGAAGCCGACGTCGGCCGGACCCGAGATCCAGTGCACCGCTGGGTGGCCGGCGGCTAGTTCTTGCCGGCCGGGATATCCCTGAGCACTGTTGTCGTACACGTAGACCGGGAGCCCGGGCAGCTGCTCCGCGACGCTGTGCAGGCAGCTCTGCACCGGGTCGTGGCCGTTCTCGATCACGATCAGGACCGCCAGCGAGCGCTCGGCGGGTAGCGGGGCCGGGTCGCCGACCGGGCGCTGCAGATACGCGCGGTCCATCTCGTCGGTCATGGCGTGAGCTGCTCGGGCTGCGCATTGGGCCGTAACGAGGCCATGGTCGACCAGGTGAGCGGGCCGATGGCCGCGTTGATGGCCAGATAGGCGACTGCGGCGGCGGCCAGCACGACGATGACGTGATGACCGGCCAGGAGTAGGACCACCGCGACGCTGGCCGCCGTCGGGACCGATAACCGCAGCAAGAACAGCACCGGTGTGTGGTAGCCGCACTGACGATGCAGCCACCAACTGGCGATCGTCATGTTGAACAACTCGGTACACACCAGCGCGATGCCGGCTCCCACGGCGCCCAAGCGCCCATCCAGGGCGAGATTGAGGACGATGTTGAGTGTGAGGGTGGCGACCGACAGCCAGAACCAGAACCGCTGACTATGGCTGGCGAACAGACCCTCGCCGAGGGTGGTAGCGATGAAGCGTAGCCCCACCGCGATGAACAGCAAGGCCAGCGTGGGCGTACCGCGGCTGACGAACGCCTGGCTGCCCAGCAGCCTGATCAGGGGTTGCGCCACCAGCACGCCGACCACGGCGATCGGCACGGCAAGGAAATACATCAGCTCGACGCTGCGGCGCATAAAGCCGGCGAATGCCGCCAGGTCGCGGGAATACAGTTCGGTCGCGGTGGAGAGCGTGGACTTGAGGAAGAACACCGACAAAACCAGGGTGTTGAGTGCGATCGAGGAGGCCAACCCGTAAACGCCGACCTCGGAATGGGTGTTCAGCAGGGACAGGATCACCCCGTCAACGCGCCAGTACAGCACGGTGATGACCGTGACGCCCATTGGAAAAAGGCTCTCCCGCAAGAGATCTGCGGCCTCTCGCAGCGCGAGGATGGGGCGCAGCCGGACCCGCTGGGACGCGGCGCGGCTCTGGATCAGCAACTGCAGCGCCGTCTGAATGAGTTGCGGTACCGCGAACCAGATGACATCGGCTCGGCTGGCCACCAGAAAGCTGATCACGCCCAGCGTCGCCAACCGGCCGACGACGTCGGAGACGGCCACGGCGGTGAACCGCACGGTGACCAGGAACACCGGTTCCAGTCGCGTCAGCATCGTCACGATGAGCAGCTGGCACGAGAGCACCACGAGCATGGCTCGCACCTCGTGGTCGTGATACACCAGCAATCCAGATCCCGCCGCCACCAGGGTCAGCGGAATGCAATAGACCAGGGACAGGCCGTTGTAGATCCGGACCAGGCGTTCCAGATCGTCGGGGGACGAGGTGACGCGGCGCACGATGACCCGGCCGATACCGAGATCCACCAGGCTCGCCCACATTCCGATGAACGCCACCGCAATGGTGAGCTGGCCGTAACGGCCGGGCCCGAGATAGCGCGCGGTCAGCATCACCGAGACCACCGAGGCCAGCATCCCGAGTATCCGGCAGATGAGCTGGATCGAGAACGCCTGCGCCAAACGTGCTACCGGCACGGACGGCACAACCGGGCTGGGCACCGTCGGTTCGGTCATGGTTCGCGGGCCACCTAGTAGGCGCCGCGGCTGGCCAGAACGGCCTTCACCGTTTTGGCGATGATCATGAGATCACCTGCCATCGACCAGTTGTCGACATAGGACAGATCCAACCGGACCGATTCTTCCCAGGAGAGTTGGGACCGGCCGCTGACCTGCCATATTCCGGTAACGCCCGGCTTCACCAACAGCCGCCGCCGGACATCACCGTCGTAGCTGTCGACTTCTCGACTCAGCGGCGGCCGGGGCCCGACCACGCTCATGTCCCGCTTGACCACGTTGATGAACTGCGGAATCTCATCGATGCTGAATCTGCGAAGGATTCGGCCGATCCGTGTGACCCGCGGATCGTCGCGCATCTTGAACAGAATGCCGCCGGCGCCCTCATTCAGCGAAACCAGGCCGTCGATTTGGCTGTCGGCACCCACCACCATCGTTCGAAGTTTAAGCATGGTGAAGGGCTGGCCATTGATGCCTATGCGTTCGGCGCGGTAGCAGACCGGCCCCTTGCTGGTCAGCTTGATAGCGACGGCGGCGGCGATGAGCAGTGGCGATGCGGCGATCAGAGCTGTCAGTGCGAAGCAGAAGTCGAAGGCTCGTTTCTGAAACCGTTGCGCCCCTGAGTATTGCGGTTTTTCGACATGCAGCAGCGGGAAGCCGGCCACGGGGCGCAGGGTCAGCCGGGCCTGCGCGATGTCCATCACCCCCGGCGACACCACCAGGTCCACGTCCAGTGTCTCCAGCTGCCAGATCAGGTTCCTGATCGCGTGCACGCCGAACTGCTCGGTCTGGGTCACCACCACCGTGTCTGCGCCGCATTCGTCGATCGCCGCCACGGCGTGGGATTCGTCACCAAGGATCGGGACTTTGCGGCCTTCGACCTGCAGCACGTCGCCGCGCGGCGCCCCCGAACCCGGTATGCAGACCCCGACAACGGAGTAGCCGTCGCGCGGATTGCGGACCAGTTCATGGATGAGGCGCGAAACCCCTGGCCGGTCACCGATAGCCAGTGCGATCGTCTGGCATTGGCCCCGAGCGCGTTTGCGGCCGACATACTTGCGCCACCCGTTGCGACTCGCCAGCAATGCGATGGTGCCGACCGGCAGGGCGACCGCCAGATAGCCGCGGGCCAGGTCGATCTTGGCGAGCAGGGTGACCATTGCGATGGCCCCGAATGTCCAGAATGATGCGCTGCTGATTCGGCGGTATTCGTCGATTCCCACCCCGATGACGTGCTGTGATCTCGTGTTGAAGATCGCCAGACACGACAGCCACAGTGCCGCGAACAGAACCGAGAACAGCGTCATGACCGGGCCCGGGTAGCCCGATCTGTTCGGTGAATCGCCGAATCGCACGTATTGCGCGAGCATGACCGCCGCGAAGACGATCGCCGAGTCGGTGATGCGCAGACGGCGTGAATACTGCAGCCGCCAGCGCCGCACCGTGTCGCGATTGGGCGAGCCCATGGGATCCGGAGTTGCCGGACAATCACCGGTTCGCCCGTGCAGCAACGAGGTCACGCTGGCCCGCTTTCCCTTATGCAGTCGCTGGTTCGGGCTGGGTGGTGTCGCGGACGGAGGCTGGGATGTCGACATGATCACTCGATGGCGGGCCCCCGCAGTAGGTGTGGGGGTAGTAGATCAACTGCGCGCGCGCCGCGCGGAGCAAGGCAATGGGGCCCTGCAACAGATAACGGCGGGCCAACCGGCGGGGCTCGCTGGCCAACCGGTATAGCCATTCCAGGCCGGCTTTCTGCATCCAACCGGGGGCTCGGTTGGTGGCGCCGGCCAGGAAATCAATGGCACCGCCGCACGGCAGGAAAACCCGGGCCCCGGTCGCGCAGCCGTACTGGTCGACCCACCGTTCCTGGCGAGGTTTGCCCAAGCTGACGATCAGGATGTCGGTGCGCGCGTTGCGGATAGCGGCCGCCAGGTGTTCTGACGATGATTCGATGTCCTCGGCGGTCGGCGCCCACATGCCCGCAATTGCCAGCGCCGGGTGCCGCGTCGCCAAGGACTCGGCGAGCAGCCGATGGGTCCCGGCGCTGCCGCCAAAAAAGCCGACGCGCTGACCCGAGCGCTCGGCCAACTCCAACAGGCTGGGGAGTAGGTCGGCCCCGGTGATCCGGGGCCATGGCTCGCCCGTGAGCAGCTTGCCCCGCCATGCGATCGGCATGCCGTCGGCCAGCAGCAGCCATTCCAGCCGACCGCGGGGCGCGGCCGCGATTTTGCGGAAATGGAACAGGTGGTCGAGATTCACCGAGCCCACCGAGAGGCACCCCCGGGAGGTGGATTGCAGGCGTGACGCGATGATCGACAGCACCTCATCGAACTCGCGGCGCTCGACGATGGTGCCGCTGACGGCCATTCGCACAGCGGGCGCAGACCGGATGCCCTGGTTCATGTTCTCGCGCTTCCCGTCTCGCCCGGCAGGGGTGCGGCTATCGCGACCGCGCCCGCGGTGGCCTCGAGTGTCACTCGCCGCTCCTTCCGGAACAGGGTGCGGCGACCGGCACCGTGCGATTGCGGTCACCGCGTGCACCATCCCCGACGTAATCCGGGAAGTCAGCCGCCCGCTGCTCATGGCGGGGCTTACGCGTACCCGCCAGAGGGCGGCCGCGACATGATCGTGGGGACCACGCCGTATCGGGGCCCGGGTGATCTGGGCGCGCCGGCCAACGCGCCCCGCGGCGCCGCGCCAAGGACTGTTGGCGCCGCGTTGGCGGCGTCGAGCCCGGCGTTGGGTAGCCCGGAAATCGCGCCCCCGTTCAGCGTTGGGATGACGCTGGTCCAGCTGGCCGGTACCGACAACGGGCCCAGTGAGGCGGCGTTGCCCAGGCCGCCCACCACGCCCGATCCCAACGATCCGAGCGCGCTCGCCCCCGAGCTGGCCGCCCCCGCCGCCGCCCCCTGCACGGCCGCGGCAGCTCCGTTCGCCAAGCCCTGTGCGGTCTGTGCCATTCCCAGGATGGACGACATCGCATAAAGCGGGGTGCCGGCCGCCATGAAATAGCTCGGCAGGGCGTAGATCGGGGTGGTGCCGAGTTCGGGGAGTAGCGACGACGTCGCCGCGGTAAGCGCGGAGGTGGGTGATGCGAGCCCGCCGAGCATGGTGGGAACCGCGGAAACCAATCCGGCCAGCGACAATTGATCTGTTCCCGCGACCGCGGCGGCCTGGGCTCCCGAGGCGGCGGTTGCCTGGGTGACCGCGGTGGTTTGGGTGGCCGCCCCAGCCGGATTGACGACCTCCGGCGGCGAGTTCAGCACCGTCAGCGCGCACGCGCTTGCCGAGTTTGCCGCGTAGTCATACATCGCCAACGCGTCTTGCGCCCACATCTCGCTGTATGCGGCCTCGGTGGCCGCGATTGCCGGCGAATTCTGGCCGAAGAAGTTGGTGGCGGTCAGTGTTGCCAGCTGGACCCGGTTGGCGGCCACCACTGGTGGTGGCACGGTCATTGCCAGGGCGGTTTCGTAGGCTGTCACGGCCAGCGCGGCCTGGTTGGCGGCCTCGCCGGCCTGGGTGGCAACCATGGACGTCCACGTCACATACGGCCAGAACGCAGACGCCATGGATAGCGATGCCGGTCCCAACCAGCCGCCACTGGTTAGTCCCGAGACCACCGATTGGTAATAACTCGCGGCGGTCTGCAATTCGGCGGCCAGGCTCGCCCAGCTCACCGCGGCCGCCGACAGCGATCCGGGGCCGGGCCCGGCGTAGATCCGCGCGGAGTTGATCTCCGGCGGCAGGGCGCCAAAATCAATCACTTCATGCCTCAGCTCGTGGTCGCTAGGCTCGACCCGAAGCGCGAGGCTGCTAGCACTGACGCTGTCGGAGCAGCCGGTTTTGTGATGGTCGTGATGGCATGACCCCCTGCCCATCCCTTCCGACGCGAGGCGGGCGAGGTGTATGATCCAGTCTGGCCGTCGGCGTCCAGATACGATCTATTAGTCGCGCCCGTAAATTTCTGCGTTCAGAATATCGGATCAACCAAAAACTTAACTAGTTTTTGCAAAACCCGCTGTGCGTGCCACGTCATCGCCAGGCTGTTCGAACTGCCGGCGCGGGAGCGGGCCTCAGGGCGGTCAAGCCGTTGTCTGCGCGCTGAGCGAGAACAAGGCGGGCGCGACCGGCCGGGTCGCATAGGTACGTCCACCGGCCGACACGGTAAGCGCGATGCGCGGGGGTTGATCCTCGACACGTTCGGTGGCCGCCGCGAAGCGGTGTGCGCGGTGCAACTCGGTGAGGAAGATGGCGCTCGCGCCGGGTGGAATCTCGTGCGGCACTTCGGTACCGCCGATCGGTGGATCGACCGGCACCAATGATGTGCCGCTAGGATCGGCGCGTATCGCCCAGCCGGTTACCAGGCACGGTGTTCGCGCGCTGTTGACCACCTTGACGCCGATGAAAAACGGGCCGGAGTGCAGTTTCTCCGCGGCGGACGCCAAGGACTCGCGGACGTCGCAGCCGGCGTCGTTGGTCACCAAACCGTCGGGTGTCAGCAGACCGACTATCGGCGTCAACCTCGGCCGTGCGCCCCGTAGCAACATCGCCTGCCAGGTAATCGACGCCACCGCCAGTACGGTCGCGACGATGCCGAGGATAAACGCGGCGACTGTCACCGAATGTCCAAGATGTCGAGCATGATGATGAACGCTACTGGTGATCCGCGCATGAAGTCGAAATGCCTGCCTGCGTGTCCACCCTGTGTCGTTCTCGGAGGCCCGCGATGGTGAGTCGTTGGGTAGTGATCAACATCCCGGCATGGCTGCTGCTGGTCGCCCTGGTCATCCTGGTGGCGGGCGGGGCGGTGCTGATCCAGATGATCGTGCGGCGCCGGTTCCCGAAACTAACCCAGGACGCACACAACGATGCCACCCGATTCGCTTACGGCGTAATCGGATTCGTCTATGCCTTCTTTGTGGGATTCATGGTGTCGGCGCTCTGGAGTCAGATCAACAACGAGGATGGTCAGGCCCGCAGCGAGGGTGCGGCGGCGATCCAGCTGGCGCGAGACCCCACCGTTTTCGACACCGCCGACCGCGACCGGATCCGGCTCGCCCTGCTGCAGTACGAGCGCGCCGCCGTGACGGAATGGCCCATCGCCGCAAGCGGATCCGACTACCCGCAGGCGGACTCCACTCTGCAGGACCTCTATGCCGCCTACCAGCAGGTGCAACCGCGCGATGACACCCAAAAGATTTTTCTCGCCGCATCTTTCAGAAACCTGGAAAAGATGTACCAGGCTCGGGTGGAACGGGTGATTCAAGCTCGCACCGAGGAGGGGCCGTCCTGGCTGTTGTGGTCGGTCATCCTGCTGACCAGTGGGCTGGTGTTGGGCTGCTCGATCGTCTTCGGCGTCGAACAGCCCCGCATTCACTACACCTTGGTCGCTACCGTGGGGGTCCTGGTGGCGGTGAACCTGTTCTTGTTACTGGAGCTCGGCCATCCGTTCACCGGCGCGTTGGCGACTTCCCCTGAGCCGCTGCGCGACGTCATCCACGTGCTGTCGCCGCCCTCGTCGTAGTCACGACACGGCCCGGGCGCCAAGTCTGATGATGATCCAAAATTCAGCTGAGCATTTGCTAAGACGGTGTTTTGCCGGGCGGCTCAGGATCGCATCGGTCCTAGGGTCGCTGGCATGAGCACGAAGTACTACCTGCAGATGGTGCCCGTTGAATCCGTGGAGCCGGGTTTTTCGCTGGCCGTCGAGCACCGCGGCGACTACCGCTTGTTCCAGGTCGATTGCACCCAGATGTCCCGGCGCACCGGGCAGCCCGTGATGATCAAGCTCACCTCCGAGCGGCCCGGTGGCAGCGATCCCTGGATTCTGGAATACGAGGCCGGCGCCCCGGTGGCGCGGCTGCTCGGTGTTTGCCAGGTCGCCTCGTAGTGCGGGCCGGCCTGGTTCGCCACCGTGCGTCGGGCCTACTTCGGCTTTGCGGCGACCACGAACTGCAGCCCACGTTGGGTCTGCTGGTCGATGTCGACCAGACCGGCTGAGGAGAACATGTCGACGAAGCTGTCCTGGTCGAACATGGTGAGCCCGATAGCGCCGGCCGCGGCATCGAGCGCGTGGCGGATCGGTGCCCGCTGCCCGGAGTAGGTGGTGAGAATCGCGATGCGGCCGCCGGGGCCTAGCACCCGGACCATCTCGCGGGCGATCCGGAACGGCTCGGGCATCAGGTACAGCGCGCCGAAACAGCAAACAGCGTCAAACGTTTCGTCGTCGAACGGCAACATGCGGGCGTCGCCGCGCACATAACAGGTCTGCGGTCCGCTGTTGTCCAGCACCGCCCGAGTCAACATCGGCTCGGAAATATCGAGCCCCACCGCCAGGCTTCCGGCCGGCAGCTGCTTGACCAACGGGGCGGTGAAATTTCCTGGGCCGCAGGCGACGTCGAGTAGGCGGTGGGCGGTCGACAGATGCAACGCCGCCGCCGCCCGGTGTTGCTCGGCTCGTGTGGTGACGCCGCTGGCGAGGTAGAAGGCCGTCGGACGCCATAACCGCTCGTACACGGTCGCGACGAAGCGACTGTTCATGGCCCGTTGGGCAACCGTGGGAACGGGTGAACTGGTGGATTCACCCAGCACGTCGAGGAAGCCGTGCCGTAGATCGCAGGGCTCGGTGAGCAGGCCGCGGGTCACCTCGCGCGGATCTGGGGTGGCACTCATAGCCGGTGCCCTGGTGTCTGGTCCATCTGCCCATTCTGATGCCGAGTCCGGCCCGACTCGCCGGTGCCGGGCCAAAGGGCGCCGGTGGCGTATTGCCGCGGTGGCACGCAACGCCATAACCTGGGTCGGAGCGGACGGCGAGCCCTGCTTGGCGCTGTGGCGGATTGGACGGGATGGCCGAAGTGACCGGCGCGTGGGTAGGAGAACTCGCGGGCATGGACATCTTTGCCGGATGCGCGGCGCAGGACCTCATGCCCTTGGCGGCCCGCCTTGCGCCGCTGCGGGCGGTGGCCGGGCAGATCCTGATGCGCCAGGGTGAGCAGGCGGTCTCATTCCTGCTCATCTCGTCGGGCAGCGCCGAGGTCATCCACGTTGGCGACGACGGCGTGGTGATCGTCGAGCAGGCGTTGCCAGGCATGATCGTCGGCGAAATCGCGCTGTTGCGTAACGTCCCGCGCACCGCGACCGTCACCACGGTCGAGCCGCTGACCGGCTGGATCGGCGGCACCGACGCCTTTGACCTGATGGTTCACATACCCGGCATCATGGATCGGTTGGTGCGCACCGTCCGCCAGCGATTGGCCGCCTTCATCACCCCGATCCCGGTGCCATTGCGCGATGGCACGCAGCTGATGTTGCGCCCAGTCCTGCCCGGCGACAGTGAACGCACCGTGCACGGGCACGTTCATTTCTCCAGCGAGACGATCTACCGGCGATTCATGTCGGCCCGGGTGCCCGATTTGGCGATGATGCACTACCTATCCGAGGTCGACTACGTGGACCACTTCGTCTGGGTGATGGTCGACGGCAGTGATCCGGTGGCCGACGCACGCTTCATCCGCGACAGCGTCGATCCGGCCGTTGCCGAGATCGCCTTCACCGTCGCCGACGCCTACCAGGGCAAGGGCATCGGCAGCTTTCTGATCGGCGCCCTAGCCGTCGCCGCCCGCGTCGACGGTGTGGCCAGGTTTTCCGCGCGGATGCTCGCCGACAACCTGCCGATGCGAACCATCATGGACCGCCACGGCGCGGTCTGGCAGCGCGAGGACGTCGGGGTCATCACCACGGTCATCGATGTGCCCGGCCCGCGCGATCTGGGCTTCGGGCGCGAGATGGCCGGCCAGATCAGGCGCGTCGCGCGCCAGGTGATCGAGGCGGTGAGCTGATCGGGGGCCGGTGCGGACTCAAGCACCGGCGAACCCCCTGACGGGGCCCACGCGGCGTGATATGAACGGTCATGCGCCCGCTCTGGATCGGTCTGCTGGCCATCCTGCTGGTGGGCTCATGCGCGCGGTCCCCGGCGCCGGTGATCGTGCCGGTGCGATCCTCCCCGGCGGCGCGCTCCGCCGTCATCAACCCCGCCAACATCAAGCGGGTCGCCCGCGAACTGCCGCCCGGCTACGAAGTGGGCAGTGATGTCCCCGAAGGCGCGCCACCGCGCGCGCTCTGGCATCTGGGGGCCGGTGCGACCGCCACGCCGGCGCGATGCGCGACGCTTGCCGATCCGGGCGATGGGCGCGACCAGTTCGCCCAGGGGGTGTCCGGTTCGGGCGCCGGCGGCATCGTCAATGCGGTGGTGGTCTCGGTGCCGTTGGGCCCGGTGATCGTGGACGACAGCGTGGTCGCTGAGTGTGCGCAATGGACCATGTCCGACGGGAGCACCCGGGCCAACGTCGAGCTGGTCGAAGCTCCCCGCATCGAGGGCGCCCGAACGCTGGGCATGGTTGCCAGGGTTCGGACACCGGTGGAAGCCGGCACCGAAATCGACTCGCAGACATACACGTTCACCGCCTATCTGGGCGACTACTATGCGTTCACCGCAGTGACCACCGACCCGGGTTCGGTGCTGCCGCCGCTGCCGCCGCAGTTCGCCGCGGATCTGCTGGTCAAAACGGTGGCAATGTTACGAAGCTGACCCTTCGTGTTGGGTAGGGTAGCCACGATGTCGAAGGTGGCGCTGGCGCTCGGATTGGTGTGCTTGCTTGTCGGGTGTTCGCACGGAGCCGCGCCTTCGATGACGGCCGACATCTCCCGAGTCACGGAGCTCAAGTCGAGTTTCGGACCGGACTTCAAAGTCAGCGAGATCCCGCCCCGGGCTATCGATCCACAGTTCTTTGCCGCCCGCAAATTGCCCGACGGACTGACCTTCGATCCGGCCATCTGCGCGACAGCGGCCGTGGGGCCACCGCTGCCACCCGGTTTGCAGGGCAATATGGCCGCTGTCACCGCCGAAGGCAATGGCAATCGATTCGTCGTCATCGCGGTGGAGACCTCGCAGACCCTGCCGACCAATGACCCGGGTAAGGAGTGCGCCAAGATCGCTTTCTCCGGTGCCGGGGTACGCGGCGGCATTGAGGTGGTCGAAGCCCCGCACATCGAGGGGGTGCACACACTCGGTGTGCATCGCGTGCTTCAGGCCCTGGTGGACGGATCGGCGCACACCGGCGAGCTTTACGATTTCTCCGCGCAATTCGGTGACTATCAGCTCAACGTCATCGCCAATCCGCTCGTCGTCCCGGGCCAGAACGTGGCGCCGGTAGACACCCACCGCGCCCGCGACCTACTCGTCAAAGCGGTGCAAGCGGTGCGTCATTGAGGTTGCTGAGGTTCGCCGGCACCGCTAGCGCACGCCGCGCGGCCGAAACTGGATGCTGACCCGCGGGCCCGCCGGGGTTGATGTCTTGGGCACCGAATGCTCCCAGGTGCGCTGACATGATCCGCCCATCACCAGCAGATCCCCATGCGCCAGTGGAAGCCGCAACGACGCTCCACCGCCGCGCGGGCGCATCGCGAAGATGCGGGTGGCGCCAAGGCTGACGATCGCGACCATGGTGTCCTCGGTGCTGCTGCGGCCGATCGTGTCGCCGTGCCAGGCGACGCTGTCGGAACCGTCTCGATAGCAACACAGTCCGACGGTGGTGAAGGGCTCGCCCAGTTCGCCACCGTAGATGTCGTTGAGCCGCCGCCGCATCCGGGCAAGCTCGGGGTGCGGCGGCTTTTCGATCATCAGGTCATGAAAACTGACCAGCCGGGGCACCTCCACCACCCGGTCATACATCTGGCGCCGCTCGGATCGCCAAGGGACGCGCGAGATCAACGCCTCCAGCAGGTCATCGCCGGCTCTGAGCCAGTTCGCGCGGATATCGATGAAGGCGCCGTCGCCGAGTTGTCTTCGCTCGTTGTGCTCGAATAGCGAGCCCTGTACCGCGAACGCCACGGCACCGAGCTTATCGCACATCAGTTCGATGGCGACGTACGGCGCGACCGGTGGAGCCGGCACCGCTACGGTTTGAGTTGTGGTTGATGAGTTGGGCTCCAATTCCGAAGTGGGAACGCTGAAGGTCGTCATCCTGCACCGCCCGGGAACCGAACTGCGCAGGCTCACCCCGCGCAACAGCGACCAGCTGCTCTTTGATGGGCTGCCGTGGGTATCGCGGGCGCAGGAGGAGCATGACCAATTCGCCGAGCTGCTGCGCTCTCGTGGTGTGGAAGTGCTGTTGCTTTCCGAGCTGCTGACCGAGGCGCTCCACAGCGGCGCCGCCCGCATGCAGGGGGTCGCGGCCGCCGTGGATTCGCGTCGGCTTGGAATACCCTTGGCGCAAGAGCTTTCCGCTTACCTGCGTGGTCTGGACCCGGTTCGGCTGTCGCATGTCCTGACCGCCGGGATGACGTTCAACGAGCTTCCGGCCGATGCCCGCACCGACGTGTCGCTGGTGGTTCGGATGCACCACGACGCGGACTTTGTCATCGAGCCGCTGCCGAATCTGCTGTTCACCCGCGACTCGTCGATATGGATCGGGCCGCGGTTTGTCATCCCGTCGCTGGCGATGCGGGCGCGCGTACGCGAGGCGTCGCTGACCGACATCATCTACGCCCATCACCCGCGCTTTACCGGAATACGCCGCGCCTACGAGTCGCGCACCGCTCCCGTCGAGGGCGGTGACGTGCTGCTACTGGCTCCCGGCGTGGTTGCCGTCGGGGTGGGGGAGCGCACCACGCCGGCCGGTGCGGAAGCATTGGCGCGGAGCCTTTTTGATGACGACCTCGCCCACACGGTGCTGGCCGTGCCGATCGCTCAGCGGCGTGCCCAAATGCATTTGGATACCGTGTGCACGATGGTCGACGTCGACAAGGTGGTGATGTACGCGAACGTCGTCGATGAGCTCACGGCCTTCACCATCGAGCGCCAGCCCGATGGCGTCACCATCAGTGATGCGGCTCCGTTCGTGGAGGCGGCCGCCCGTGCGATGGGCATCGAAAAGCTGCAGGTCATCGGAACCGGTATCGATCCCGTTGTCGCCGAACGTGAGCAGTGGGACGACGGAAACAACACACTGGCGTTGGCGCCGGGTGTCGTCGTCGCCTACGAGCGCAATGCCCAGACCAACGCGCGCCTCGAGGCGGCGGGCATCGAAGTGCTCACCATCGGCGGATCCGAGTTGGGTACCGGCCGGGGCGGGCCGCGGTGCATGTCATGCCCGGTCGCCCGAGACCCCTTGCCCTAGCGCCAGCTGGGGAGCCACATCTGCATGTCCCAGGTCTGCTGTGAGATCGGCAGGCCGGTGAGCACCGGAAACAACCACGCGAAGTTTGTCGCCACCAACGCGATGTAGCAGCACACGAAGATCAGCCCCAAGGTGTGCCGCTCTTTGCCCTGGCCGGGCTGGTGGAGGATGTCACCAAGAATCAACGCGATGGCCATCACCAAAAATGGGGCCATGGTCGCCGCATAGAAGAAGTACATCTGTCGATCGATGTCGGCGAACCAGGGCAACCACCCGGCGCAGTAGCCAACCAGGACGGCCGCGTAACGCCAGTCCCGGCGCACAAACATCCGCCACGCCGCGTAGAGCAACACCGGCACGGCCAGCCACCACATTGCGGGTGTGCCGACCAGCATCTCGGCCTTGACACAGGACTGCGGACCGCAGCCGGGAACGTTCTGCTGATCGATGGCATAAAGCACCGGGCGCAACGACATCGGCCAGCTCCACGGCTTGGACTCCCATGGGTGGTGATTGCCGGCGGAATTCGTCAGGGTGGCGTGGAAGTGAAACGCCTTGGCGGTGTAGTACCAGAGCGACCGAATGGCGTCGGGCAGCGGAACCACGCTGTCGGGACCGATGGTCAGGCCCACCTGGTGGCGGTCAATCGCGGTCTCCGACGCGAACCACCCCGCATAGGAGGCCAGGTAGACCCCGAACGGGATGAGCGCCAGCGCATATCCCGTGGGGATGAGGTCGCGACGCAACATCCCCAGCCATGGCCGGGGCACCCGGTACTGACGCCGCGCCGCCACGTCGAACGCCAGCGACATGGCGCCGAAGAACGCGATGAAATACAGACCAGACCACTTGGTGGCGAAGGCCAGGCCCAGCAGCACCCCGGCACCGAAGCGCCACCACCGCACCCCCAGCCGCGGGCCCCAGGCCGTCTCGCCGATACGTCCCTGCAGCATGGCGATGTGCATGCGCGCCCGCACCTGATCGCGATCGACGATGAGCGCGCCGAAGGCCGCCACCACGAAAAACGTCAGGAATCCGTCGAGCAGCGCGGTGCGGGCGGCCACGAAGCTGACGCCGTCACAGATGAGCAGTAGTCCGGCAATGGCTCCGACCAGGGTTGACCGGGAGATGCGGCGCACTATCCGCACCACCAGCGCCACCATGACCACGCCCAGCAGCGCGCCGCTGAATCGCCACCCCAATCCGGTGTACCCGAACAGGGCCTCACCGATCGCAATCATCTGTTTGCCGACGGGAGGATGAACGACCAGGCCGAACCCTGGGTTGTCTTCGATGCCGTGGTTGTTGAGCACCTGCCAGGCTTGCGGTGCGTAGTGTTTCTCGTCGAAGATCGGCGTGCCGGCATCGGTCGGCGAACCCAGGTTCAGGAACCGGGTCACCGCGGCGAGCAGGGTGATTACGCCGGTCACCACCCAGCCGCGCAACCGGTCGACCGGCCCGAAATCCGCGATCGGCACCAGCGGTCCGGGACTGACAACGGGTACCGCACGTTCCCCGGCGACGACGGAGGTTTGTTGAGGCGGTGCGGTCATCGGTGTCGATCGTAGGCTGTCGGTCATGACCGTTGGTCGTCTGCTGCTCGGGGCAACCCCATTGGGCCAGCCCTCGGATGCGTCCGCGCGCCTGATCGATGCGCTCACCAGTGCCGATGTGGTGGCGGCCGAGGACACGCGCCGCGTGCGAACCCTGGCCAAGGCGCTCGACATCTCGATTGGCGGCCGCGTGGTCAGCCTGTTCGATCGGGTTGAGGCCTTGCGGGTGGGCGCCCTGGTCGAGGCGATCGAAGCCGGCGCGACGGTGTTGGTGGTCAGCGACGCCGGAATGCCGATCATCAACGACCCCGGCTATCGATTGGTGGCGGCGTGTATCGAGGCCGGGATCTCGGTGACTTGCCTGCCCGGGCCGTCCGCGGTAACGACGGCACTGGTGGTATCGGGTTTGGCGTCGGACAAGTTCTGCTTCGAGGGGTTTGCGCCACGCAAGAGCGGGGCTCGCCGGGCCTGGCTGGCCTCGCTGGCCGAAGAGCCGCGGACCTGCGTGTTCTTCGAGTCACCGCGCAGGCTGGCGGCGTGCCTGCGCGATGCCGTCGAGCAGCTCGGGGGTTCGCGTCCCGCCGCGGTCTGCCGGGAACTGACGAAGGTGCACGAGGAGGTGCGACGCGGATCGCTCGGCGAACTTGCCGACTGGGCGGCCGACGGCGTGCTCGGCGAAATCACCGTGGTACTGGCCGGTGCTGCCCCGTTGCACGTCGACCTGCAGTCGCTGGTGGCGGAGGTGGAGAACCTCGTCGCGGGCGGCATTCGGGTCAAAGACGCCTGCAGTGAGGTGGCTACGGGGCACCAGGGCATCCGTACGCGCGAACTCTACGATGCGGTCCAGCTGGCGCGCCGCGAAACGGATGCGGCGCCGTAGCTGCCGATCAGTTGGGTGTGCAGGTGCTCCCGATGGGGCCGATTGTCGGCGTGCACAGGCGCGGGGGCGAGATCTTCGGAGGCGAGATCTTCGGAGGCGCCGGTGCCGGCAGCGCCGGCAGCTGTGGCGGCGCCGGTGGACCGCCCAATGACGGTAGACCGACCTTGGGCGCGGGCAAACCGGCCGGCAGGGAGGGCAAGCCCGCGGCCGGCAGTGCGGGTAGGCCCGCGGCCGGCAGTGCGGGTAGGCCCGCGGCCGGCAGTGCGGGTAGGCCCGCGGCCGGCAGGGCCGGCAGACCGCCCGCTGCCAGTGCCGGCAGCGCCGCTGCCAGCATCGTCGGATCGCCCCCGGGCAGAATGGCCTGAAGGTTTGGCAGGCCGCCCGGCAGCTGCGGCAGTCCGCCCGTCACCATCGCCATCACATCGGTGGCCGACATGCCCGGCAGCGCGGCCTGAAGCATGGGCAGCATGGAGGCCAGCTGCGGCGCTCCGCCCATCACGGCCACCGCCAGCAGGTCGGTGGTTGACACGCTCGCCAGACCCGGCAAGGCATTGGCCGCCTCGGTCAGCAGAGTTGCCGGAGACACTCCCGACAGGGCAGGGAGGCTAAGACCCGGTATTCCGCCCATTGACGCCAGCGTGACCAGACCTGCGGGGGTCAGGCCGGGCAGGGCGGCCAGTCCCGGCGCGGCCAAGGTGGGCAGCAGCGATGATGCCGTCGCCGTGGAGGGCAGCAGCATATTGGTCACGGAGCTGATCGGTACGCTGAGGTCCGGCAGGATTCCTGCCGAGCGCAGGGTGTTGTAGGCGAGCATGACGTAGGTGACTGCCAGTGCGCCGGAAGTCACGGCGCTCGTCACTGAGCCGGTGATGCCCAGCACCGAGCCGACCACGTTCGGCACCGAGGGCACACCGATCGTGGGGAAACCAACCGTCGGAACACCCACGCTGGGAAGACCGACACCGGGGATGCCAACGCCGGGAATGCCGACGTCAGGGACGCCAGCAGGGGGCGGCAACGCGGTCAGGGCCGAGCCGCCCGCGTCCAGGCCGCCCGGTAGGCCCGATCCGCCGGGAATGCGCGCTGCTGCTGGGACCGCGGGTGGCTGCTCCAAGCCCGGCAGCATGGCCTGCGGTGCCTCGGCGGGGGTTATCTCCGCCGGTCCGGCGGGCTGTGCTGGCTCTCCGGGCGGCTTCGGGATCAGGACCGATGCCAGCCGGTCGCATTGCTGCCCCGCGGTGCATGTCCCCTGGTTGGGCGCGTGCATCGGCCCGGACATGGTCAGTGGCGAAACCGCCACCGTCCCGCCCACCATGGCCGCGGCGGCAACGCCAACGACACCGACTCTCATGAAGGTCCCCTCTCGCATTCGACCGCGGCGCGCACACGGGTCGATGCTTAGGAGCTTAGGCGTCAGCGGCCCATTGCGTGGGCGTTGGCCGAAATTCGTTGGTTATCGGGGCCCGGTTTGCTGACTAGCCCACCCTGGTGGCGGTTGTGGGCGCCGGCAAGCCAACGACGGGCGCGGCCTTATGCAGGCATTCTTCCCATTCGGCGCCGGGATCGGAGTCGGCGGTGATGCCGCCTCCCACGCCCAGTACCGCGTTGCCTATCGTGTCGAATTCCACGGTGCGGATGGCGACGTTGAGCTCGCAACCGGCGATTGGAGAGGCCAAACCAACTGTGCCGCAGTAAATTCCACGACGGCGCTGTTCCCATTGCGAAATCAATTGGCGGGCACGGAGTTTGGGTGTGCCGGTGACCGAGGCGGGTGGGAAGGTGGCGTCCAGTAGCGCCGAGGTCGGCAACTCGACCGGGACCTGGGCCGACACCGTGGACACCAGGTGCCACACGCCCGGGGCGCGCCGCACCACCAGCAGTTCGGGCACCGTCACGGTGCCGGTAATCGCAACCCGGCCAAGGTCGTTGCGGACCAAGTCCACGATCATGATGTTTTCGGCCACCTCTTTGGGCGATGCCCGCAACGCCGACGGCCAGGCGTCCAGGGGCAGGGTCCCCTTGATCGGGCTGGATGCCACCGTGTCGCCGCGGCGCTGCAGGAAAAGCTCGGGGGACAGCGATGCGATCGCGCCCCAATCGCCGGCGACATAGGCGGCCCGGGCCGGGGAAGTGCGGGCGACTCCGTCGATGAAGAAATCCAGTGGGTCCCCGGCCACCGTTCCGGTGAACTGGGTGCATACGCACGCCTGGTAGACCTCGCCGGCCGCGATCGCATCCAAGCAGGCCAGCACGCCTTCGCGGTGTGCGTGCCGGTCGGCCGTTCCCCAGTCGATCAGGCAGGTCGCTGCCGGGCGGGCGGATAGCCCCGGGGTTGCTGACAGCGCGTTGCCCAGCCAGTCCGGCATGGGCGCACCGGACAGGCTTTCGTACCACCACTGCCCGTCGCGGTCCCGGCGCAGCACGCTGTCGGTCCAGCCGCCGGCCGCTTCCGGGATTCGGCCACCGTGCCCGTCGGCGCCAGGGTCTGGATAGGACAGGTAGCCCACCCAGCCGCCACCGACCGCGCCCGGCACCGACGCCGCCGCGGTATCGGCGCCGCGCCGGATCGGGAAGGTATCTGTGCTGGTCACCGGCCGCACCGACACACTGGGGGCGATGACTGCCAGCGCGCCGAACCATTCGCCGGTGAGGGCGGCCGGCGGCG
Source organism: Mycobacterium marinum (assembly GCF_003391395.1). Lineage (NCBI taxonomy): Bacteria > Bacillati > Actinomycetota > Actinomycetes > Mycobacteriales > Mycobacteriaceae > Mycobacterium > Mycobacterium marinum. The sequence continues at coordinate 5,322,123 of NZ_CP024190.1, read as the reverse complement.
GCAGATCCAGTTGCCGGGTGGCATGGCCGACGGCGCGCAGCACCTGGGGGGCGCTGCCAAGATCGCCGAGCCGGTCGATTAACACCGCTTTAGCTTGACAGAACGATGGGTTTTCGCACGCCACGAGTCCAGCCCGGGGACGGCAGGCGGTGCAGCGGCGCTGGTGAGCGGCAGGGCCGCGACGCCTAGCCGCGGCTGATTTCGTGGGCCCGCGCCACCGCCGTCAGCTTGTCCGGATTACGCATCACATAGAAGTTGGTGATCTTGTCGCCGACGATTTCCAGCGTGATCACTCCCTCCAACTGCCCGCCGAGATAGAACAGGACCGCGGGAGCACTGTTGCACGTCACCAGCTCGACCTGCAGTTCGGTTGCTGCTTTGCGGATGAGCCCGGTGATGGCCCTGGCCACCCGTTCGGCGCCGACCACCGGCTTGCGGGCCGCAGACACCTTGCCGCCACTGTCGGCCAGCCAGGTCGCATCCGGTGCCAGCATCGCCATCAACGCTTCCACGTCGCCGCTGGCAGCGGTCTGCAGAAACTGGGCGGTGAGCTGCGCATTGCGTTGCGGGTCGACATCGCCATACTTCTTGCGCCGCGCCTGGATGTGCGCGCGGGCCCGGTGAGCGACCTGGCGCACCGTCGGAGCGGGCTTTCCCACCGCGTCGGCGATCTCGTCATAGTCGAACCCGAACACCTCGCGCAGTACGAACACCGCGCGCTCGTCGGGGGTCAGGGTCTCCAGCAGGACCAGCATGGCCATCGACACCGATTCCGCGAGTACCAGATCAGCAGACGGGTCGCTCTCGTCGAGCAGCAGCGGCTCGGGGAGCCACGGCCCCACGTACTCCTCGCGGCGGCGAGCGCCGGCCCGCAATGCGTTAAGCGACTGGCGAGTTACCAGTTGGGCCAGGTAGGACTTGGTGTCGCGGACGGCCGACAAGTCGACCGCCGCCCACCGCAAATAGCTCTCCTGCAGCACGTCGTCGGATTCGGTTGCTGAGCCCAGGATTTCGTAGGCAATGGTGAACAACAGCGGGCGCAGCAGGGTGAACCGTTCGGCATGCTCGTCACTGTGCGACGGCGGTGTCACGGGAGCACAACCGGTTGCTCGGCCGACGGTTGGACGGGTCGGCTGCCGCCCTTCAGCCAGAAGTACGAGCCGGGTTTGGCGGCCTCGCGCCGCAGCGCCCACAGCGTGCCCTTGCAGATGGCTTCCTTGACTGCCGCGCCGGCACGGCCGCCGATGATCACGTTCACCGGGGTGTCGTCGGTGTGCGCGAGTTGAATCGTGCCGTAGCTGCGGCCCACGCTGATGCATTGTCCGACGAACGCCTGGTTCAGCGCGACGGGTTGACCTCCAGCGATCCGGCTCAGCACCGTGTTTGCCGCTTGGGCCCCCAGCGGCCCGGCGGCTTGGCAGCTCATCCGCAAGGGCTGGCCCGACGGTGCGACGGCGTCGCCGGCGGCAACGATGCGGTCATCGCTGACGCTGGTCAGCGTCTCATCGGTGAGCAATCGGCCCAGATCGTCGGTGCGGAGCCCGCTGCGGGCGGCCAGATCCGGGACGCCGAATCCCGCCGTCCACACGGTGGCGGCGCTGGTGAGCACCGTGTCATCGGCCAGCACCACCGCATTCCACCGGACTTCGCTGACGGCCGCCGATTCCAGCACGTTCACCCCGAGTTTGCCCAGTTGCCTGGCCACCGAGTGACGGCCGCGGTTGCTCAATGACGGCCCCAGCCTGCCGCCGCAGACCAACGTGACGCGGCGGCCACGCTCGGCAAGTTCGGCCGCGGCCTCGATGCCGGTCAATCCGCCGCCGACCACGGTGATGGCGGCGTCGGCGGGCAGATCGGCCATCGCGTGCCGCAGCCGTGTCGCGCCGTCGAGGTCGGCCACCGAAAATGCGAACTCGGCGGCGCCTGCCACGGCGGGCATCGCCGCGGTGCTGCCGACGGCGTAGATCAGGTAGTCGTAGCGCAGCTCGGATCCCGATGCCAGTAGCAACCGGTGTTCATCGGCGTCGATACGGTCGACGGCGTCGACCACCAGGTGAATGCCGTCGCCGAGCATCGAGTCGTAGTCGACGGTGGCGGTGCCGCTGCCCGCGGCCAACTGGTGCAACCGAATCCGCTCGACAAAGACGGGACGCGGATTCACCACGGTGATCTCCAGGTCCGCACGTGACCTCAAGTGGTTGGCGGCCATGATTCCGGCGTAGCCGCCGCCGATCACGACGACATGGTTACGGTGGTCGGTCATCTCGCTCATCTGCTGCCTCCGTGTTGTTGCCGTTGTTGCGGACGCTTGGGGAACGCAACGGACTTGTGCCCTCAAGACACCGCAGACCGGCCTGCCGTGACAGTAAGGGCCCCGATTGTGAGCTGTCTCACTTTCGGCGCGCCCGGTCCCACGGCCGGGCCTGCTTGCGCCAACCACCTCCGGTTAGCTGACCGGGCGTATCGTCACCGCATTGGGCCGTCGCGCGCCGGCTCGGCAGCCCGGCTGGACCGGGCGTGCGTGTTAGGCTCGCTTAACTAGAATCGAGCCGTGACTTTCCCGGTAGACCCGGCGGAAAACCAGGCGAACTGGGGTTTATCAATGCGCACTGGCGTGCATTCGAAAATCTGGGCTCGAACAGGCCGCTCGTCAACTGAAGGTAGTCAGCAACGCGTTGGCGGCGTTGTTATCCGCTCGTTGGATGTCGATGCCGTTGCTCGCCGACCGCGAGGCGTCGATGCTCGGCGCGATCTGGCTCGAATGTGAGAATGGTTCGGACAATTAAGAAACACACATCGATCGTTGTTGCGTGCGTGGTTCTTCTACTGGGCGGGGCACTCGACGGCTGCAGCAGAAGCCACGAAAACAACAGCCCACTGGCCGCGATAGTCAGTCCCGCGATTCCGGCGGCTTCCCAGGAGCTCCCCAACCCGCTGCGCGGCCAGTACGAAGACCTCTTGGAACCGCTGTTCCCGCAACGCGATCCCGCCCAGCAGCGGTACCCGGCCTGGCCGGCGTCGTTCGACGCCAGCTTGCGGCTCCCGTGGCGCCAGCTGCAGCCGGTGGATCCGGCCACGCTGGGGCCCAACCCTCCCGATGAACTCAAGTACGACTTCGGCCTGATCGACGACGCGCTGAGCAAGCTGGCCGATCGTCGCATGCGCTTGACCCTGCGCATCTACGCCTACAACTCCTGCTGCAACGACTCCTACCCGAACAACACCAACATCGCCGTGCCCGACTGGTTGCGCGCGATTCCGGGAACCACCACCAGCTATCCGGGGCCGGCTCACGGCGTGGGTGCCGGAGTGACGCAGGTGGTGCCGAACTTCAACGATCCCACCTATCTGCGCAGCTTCAGCGAGTTGCTGGCAGCGCTGGGCCGCCGCTACGACGGCGACGAACGGCTCAGCGTGTTCGAGTTCTCCGGATACGGAGACTTCAGCGAAAACCACATCGCCTATCTGCGTGACTCGCTAGGTGCGCCCGGTCCGGCCCCCGATGCCAGCGCCGCCGCCCTTGGTTACTACAGCCAGTTCCGCGACCAGAACATCACCACCGATTCCATTCGGCAGCTGGTCGGGGCGAACGTCAGCGCCTTCCCCCGAACCCAATTGGTGACCAGTCCGGCCAACCCGGAGATCGTTCGCGAACTCCTTGCCGACGACGTCACCAAGAAGCTTTCCGCGCCGGTCGGTATCCGGTCGGACTGCCTTGGGGTCTATGCGCCAATGCCGGCCTGGGCGGACGGCAATGGCGCTCACTACGTGCAGACCCAAGATCCCGTGGTCGGGCAGCTGCGTCAACGGCTGGCCACGGCGCCGGTGATCACCGAATGGTGCCAATTGCCCGAGGGCACCACGCGGCAGGCCTACTACGAGAAGGGCCTGCGCGACGTCATGAGATACCACGTCTCGATGACATCGAGCATCAACTTCCCCGACGAGGACTCGCGCTCACCGATGGATCCCAAGCTGTACTTGCTGTGGGCCCAGGCCAATGCGACCGCGGGATATCGCTATTCGGTCGAAGCCAAACCCGGATCCCAGGGGATGGACGGCAAGGCGGCGACCATCTCGGTGGTCTGGACCAATTCCGGCTCCGCCGCTGCGACCGAGAAATGGGTACCCGGCTTCCGGTTGGTGGACTTCACCGGACAGACGATTCGCACGCTGCCATCGAGCGTGGACCTCAAATCTCTGGTTCCCGAGGCGCCCGGTGATCGCAATGCCATTGCGCCGATACCGGCGTCGGCAACCGAGACGGTACGTATCGATCTGACTGGCCTGCCGGCCGGTCACTACACGCTACGGGCTGCGATCGATTGGCAACAGCACAAACCGAATGGTTCGCACCTGGTGGATTATCCGCCCATGCTGCTGGCTCGGGACGGCCGCGACGATTCCGGCTTTTACGCCATTGCGGCACTCGATGTGCCCCGCGACGCGCAGACCTCGGTCAGCGATCAATGACACCGTAGGTTTGCTGACGTTGTGCTGAACGAGTTTCCTGTGCCGGTCGGCGATCTGGGTGCCGGGCCTAGGAGCCCGGCCTCTGGGGGCGCAGGCCGCCCGGACGACGGTCCCTGACGACTCGGGCGGGAATGCCGGCGACCTCGACATCGTCAGGTACCGGCTTGATGACGACCGCGCTCGCGTAGATGACCACACGGCTGCCGACATCGGCGCCGAGCACCGTGGCTCCGACCGAGATGAAAACGTCATCGCCGATCGTCGGGTATTCGCCCGCGCGTCCCTCACCTATTGTCACGCCATGGTGGAGTCGGCAATTCGAGCCGACTTTGGCGTTGCAGTTCACGACAATCGAGCCGATATGGGCGATCGAGAGGCCCGGGCCGAATACGTTGCGCGGGATGTCGAAGCCGAGGCGTTCGCCGAGGAACTTGGTTCGTAGCCGAAGATACGCGGCAACGAGTCGCCCGGCCGGCGTCCGAGCCGAATTCGTCCAATACTCGGACTTGCGTAGCAAACGCTGAAAATGCGCGGGGCGCTGCAAGATCCGGTGCCGGAGTCGCCAGCGATCCAGGCCGTAGGCGTGTAGATCCGCGGCCAGGTATGACTCCAGGTCCTTGCGATTCTCGATCACTGCGGAAACATCCTATTGGTCCGCATCCGAAGTTAGTGGGCGCGTCTTGTTCCAGCGGGTGATGTAGGCGCGGACGGCGTGAGTCCCCGCCATCAGGCGTCCGCACAGATTGCTTCAAACCAGCAGATAAGGCCTTGCCACGAAGCCTTTTTCGCAGACGACACACAGCGACTCGCCAAAGAACATACAGTCACTGGTGGCGCGTATGATGTTTGCCGCCGAGGCGAATGCCGCTATCCAGCATCCATGAGCGCATGGAGAATGGGTCGGGCTCCAGAGGCGGCCCGAGCCCGATCCGCTGGCCCAGTGGAGTGGGGTTGACCATTGGATTTGTGGCATCCGAAATCGCTTGACGAGGAGTCGGCCCGCAAGGACGGCGTTGTGTTCGAGCCCTACTTGACGAGCTCCGTCGCGAAGCTGAGTGTTGCGCGGCAGGCGCCGTGGTGTGGTGGGTTTTGCTGTTTTGAATCTTGCCGCGTAGAAGTTGCGGTGCGACATTGCCGGTGTTGGCGCGGGGCATCGAGCAACGGCCGCTCGGGGCCTGTCGTTTCCGGGGCTGCAACCGCACACCGCCATCGCCGCATGATCAAGTCGCTGTAGCACCCGTCGAACGACGCCAAAAGGTCATGTGGGCAACATGACTCGCAGCTCAAGATCTGGGGGGCGGCGCCAAATCCAACGTTCGCCCCATGCCGGGCGCCGTCTCGATGGCTCTACTGGGGCTCAATGCCCTGGAGCTTGGCTTCGTCGGACCGTGATACGGGTACCAGGTATCTGTATACTGTGTGGCGGGCCGCTGTGCGTCGTCTGCGAAAAAGGCTTCGCGGCAAGGCCTTATCTGATGGTTTGAAGCAATCTGTGCGGACGCTTGATGCCGGGATCTGGCTTGGCGCCTATACGCTAGCTCTGCGAGCCCGGGTGTCTGGATGGATCCGGTGTCTTTGCATTGAAACCCTTTGGTTAACTTGGTATTTAGCGCAGAGGAGGTGAATTCATGTCTTACGATTGTCTTTTCAGCGAGTGCGATGTCGCTTACTCGTACCCGTACTTCACGGCGGCTGATCTCGCCGAGTGATTTAGCCGGATTGTCGATGTGCCGACCTACGTCAGGCGCCGGCGTAGGTCGGCACAATCGCTACTGGTGCTGGACTTCAGTAGAACGTTCTGTCGCGCAACGAATTTTCTCGAGAAGGGCGTCGATGAAGGGTAACGCCTACGATGTCACGACGATGATCGCGCGGACCAGAACCGCGCTTCCCCCCGGACCGCGGCTGCCCCGATCAGTGCAGGACGCACTACTAATCCGCCACGGACCGCGCTTTCTGGCTGCGTGTCGGCGGCGCTACGGGGATGTCTTCACGCTTCGAGTCGCATCAATCGGCACGATGGTCTATGTCGCCGATCCGGCCGTCATCAAGTCCGTGTTCGCCGGTGACCCGAACACCCTTCACGGCGGTGCGGCAAGCATGCTTCGAGGCTTGCTCGGTGACAGCTCCCTGCTGGTGGTTGACGACCGAGTCCATCGAGACCGGCGGCGCCTGATGCTGGCACCATTTCACCGCGACGTGATCGAAAGACAAGCCGGGCTGATCGCCGAGATCGCCGCGGAAAACGTCACCGGCTGGCCCGTGGGCACCCCATTCGCGGCCGCAACCAAGATGTCCGAGATCACCCTGGAGGTGATACTTCGAACGGTCATCGGTACCAGCGACGCAGCCCGGCTGGCGGCACTACGCGCAGTCATGCCACGGCTACTCGATCTGCGCCCGTGGGAGACACTGGCCCTGGCCAAACCAAATCTCCTGCAGCGCGGCCCCTGGCGAGGTCTGCATCGACGCATAGCCGAGGCCGACGAACTGCTCTACGCCGAGATTGCCGAACACCGAACCGACCCAGGCCTATCCGGGCGCGCTGACACCCTGGCCATGCTGATCCAAGCGGCCTACAACGACGGACGCACGATGGCTGACGGCGAGCTGCGCGACCAGCTGATGACCCTGTTGGTAGCCGGGCACGACAACACCGCGGCGGGGCTCTGCTGGGCGCTAGAACGTCTTACCCGCCATCCGGCCGTGCTGGCCAAGGCAGTGCAGGCCGCCGATGCGAGCGCGGCCGGCGACCCCGTCGGCAACGAGTACCTCGACGCAGTGGTCAAGGAGACCCTCCGGGCCCGTCCGGTGGTCTTTGATTTGGGCCGAGTGCTGCGCAAGCCGATCGAGTTGGCGGGTTATCTACTGCCAGAGGGGGTTATGGTCGTCCCGTCAATCGGGCTGGTGCACGGAAGCGCGGCGCTTTACCCGGGGCCAGAACGGTTCGACCCGGATCGAATGCTCGGCGTGACTTTGGGCCCGACCGGCTGGCTGCCATTCGGCGGCGGTAGTCGTCGCTGCCTCGGCGCGGCCTTCGCCATGGTCGAGATGCGCGTTGTGTTGCGGGAGATCTTGCGTCGGGTCGAACTATGCCCCACGACGGCGGTCGACGAACGGCAGAAGCTGAAAAACGTCATCCTGGTGCCGCATCGCGGGGGGCGCATTTTGGTCCGGGCGATGAGGGGAGTCCCGGCGCCGGACTAGCAGGTGAACACGCGTTTGTGGGTTGGCCCGGCCAGCCCGACCCGAATCAACGATGCGGACTCGCGACCAGCCATTCGGCCTTTTCCGGCTCGTTGGTTTCCAATTGCATTCCGGCACTGTGGAGTTCATCTTGGATCTGCGCGCAGGTAAGGCGCTGCGCGCGAACGGGCTGGCGCCACAACTGGCCGTCCAATTCAAAACTGACCGTGCCTTCGAGCACTCCATCACGGTCGGACTTGACATCCATCGTCCGAGTCAGCGGACCATCAACGAACCGGTGGCTACCGCCTTGCTGCATCGACGCGAACCAGCTCGGTGACCTCCACTGAATGAGAGCCTTGCCGGCTGGCTCGAGATGGCCTGCAACGGTGGCTAATACGGCACGCCGAAGTTCGGTCCCCGGATAGTTGATCAGGCTGCTGGCCAGTAGCACGGCGTCGAATCGCTGCCCCAGTTCCAGCTCCTCGATCCGGGCGCAGACCGTCCGGGCGCCCCGAACTTCACCTAACAACGCCGCTGAATCGTCGACGGCGGTGACCCGATAGCCGAGCTTCGCCAGTGGGTTGGCGATCCGCCCGACGCCAGCACCGAGGTCAAGCACCGAACTTCCCGGATCGATCTCGCGCTGGACCAACTCCACCTCGGTGGTTGCGGGTAGGCGCCGCAATAGCTCAACCAAAGTGCCATCGTTTGCCTGCGCACTAACGCCGTATCCCACGACATCGCTGGACATCTCATACACCTATTCTCGGCTGGCGCCGACGCCCGGTAATAAGATCCACTCGAACTGCCGCCATTGGCGCTGAAGCGGATTCGGCCGCGCAACGCGGCCCAAGCCCTCGGCAAGCCGACTGCGGCGCAAGAACATTCCGCTAACGTGATGGGCCAGCCTCGAGCAAGACTCTACCAGAGCATGCCCGGCAAAACCGTTGCGCGGGAAGCGTCCTTGGGGCCACGGCGTCGACCGGCCAAATTGAAAGTAGGGCAGTCGGCCGCGCCGGTAACGCTTACCCGGTTTCGGAAGGCGGCGGCTGGTAGCGCGGGAATACACCGGTGGGCGACGGCATCGCGGTGCCCGGGACCAAGCGTGCGCCGATGGCGTTGAACGACCGCTGATCTGGCCGCTGGCCCAGCAGGTCCAACAACTTGGCGGCCGACTCCGGCATGACGGGCGCAACCAGTAACGCCGCGATGCGCACGGCCTCACATGTGGTGTAGAGCGTCGAGCGGAACCGGGCTTGGTCGGCCTCGGACTCGCTCTTGCGTAGCACCCACGGCTGCTGGTCGGAAAAGTATTTGTTCGCATGGCCGAGCATCAGCCAAATCGCTTCCAGGGCAAGGTGCATCGACTGATTGTCGAAGTGTTCGCGCACCCGTTCCAGCAGCCCGTCGGCGATCGCCAGCAGCTCCCTGTCGGCGGCGGAGAATTCGCCGGGCTCGGGTACCGCCCCGCCCAGGTTCTTGGCGATCATCGACAACGACCGCTGGGCCAGGTTTCCCAGCTCGTTGGCCAGATCGGTATTGATCCGGTTGATGATGGCTTCTTCGCTGTAGCTGCCGTCCTGCCCGAATGGGACCTCGCGCAGTAAGAAGTAGCGAACCTGGTCCACTCCATACGTTTCGATCAGGCCCATCGGGTCGATGGTGTTGCCCAGCGACTTGCTCATCTTTTCGCCGCGGTTGTGTAAGAACCCGTGCGCGAAAACCCGGCGCGGCAGCTCGATTCCGGCCGACATCAAGAATGCCGGCCAGTAGACGGCGTGGAACCGGATGATGTCCTTGCCGATCATGTGCAGATCGGCCGGCCAGTAGCGCAGGAAGGCCTCCGAGCCGGTATCCGGGTAGCCGGCCCCGGTCAGATAGTTGGTCAGCGCGTCGACCCACACGTACATGACGTGGTCGGGATGTCCGGGTACCGGAACGCCCCAGTTGAACGACGTGCGGGAGACCGATAGGTCTTTGAGCCCACCGGAGACGAAGCTGACCACCTCGTTGCGCCGCACCTCGGGCGCGATGAAATCCGGGTTGGCTTCGTAGTGCGCCAGCAGTTTGTCGGCGTAGGCCGACAGCCGGAAGAAGTAGGTCTGCTCCTCGGTCCAGGTCACCGGGGTTCCGGTTTCGGTGGCTATCCGGGTGCCGTCGACAACTTGGGTCTCCGACTCGACGAAGAACCTTTCATCGCGCACCGAGTACCAGCCGGAATAGCTGTCCAGATAGATGTCGCCGGCCGCATCCATGCGCCGCCAGATCTCCTGGGAGGCCTCGTAGTGGTCGGAATCGGTGGTGCGAATGAACCGGTCGAAGGAGATGTTCAACGCTTCCTGCATGCGCTGGAACACATCCGAATTGCGCCGGGCCAGCTGCGCGGTCGGGATGTCCGCGGCCGCGGCGGCTTGCGCCACCTTCAGCCCGTGCTCGTCGGTCCCGGTCAAGAAGCGGACGTCGAAGCCGTCGAGCCGCTTGAACCGGGCAATCGCGTCGGTGGCGATGTATTCGTATGCATGACCCACGTGCGGTGCGGCGTTGGGATACGCGATCGCAGTGGTGACGTAATAGGGCTTCATCTCAGAACCCACCCTATTGGTTAGTCCTATTGTGTGCGCGTGAGCTCCAACCGCGCCGCCAAACGAGAAGCACCGCCCGCCCCGCAGCCCCTGGCACCGTTGATCGACGCGCATACCCATCTCGATGCCTGCGGCGCCGCCGATGCCGCGGGAGTGATCGCCATCGTCGACCGTGCCGCGGCGGTCGGGGTGGAGGCGGTGGTGACCATCGCTGACGATCTGGAATCGGCGCGATGGGTGACCCGTGCGGCCGAGTGGGATCCGCGGGTCTACGCCGCGGTCGCGCTGCACCCGACCCGGGCCGACGCGCTGACCGAGGCCGCGCGCCGTGAAATCGAAGAACTGGTAGCTCATCGGCGGGTAGTGGCGGTGGGGGAGACCGGTATGGACATGTATTGGCCGGGTCGACTGGAAGGATGCGCGGACCCCGACGTGCAGCGGGAGGCTTTTGCCTGGCACATCGACCTGGCCAAGCGGGCCGGCAAGCCGCTGATGATCCACAACCGGCAGGCCGATCGCGAGGTGCTCGACGTGCTGCGCGCCGAGGGCGCTCCCGACACCGTGATCTTCCACTGCTTCTCGTCGGACGCTGCGATGGCCCGCGAGTGTGTGGCGGCCGGATGGTTGCTGAGCCTGTCCGGGACGGTGAGCTTCCGCAACGCCCGCGAGCTGCGCGAAGCGGTCCCGCTGATACCGCTGGACCAGCTTCTGGTCGAAACCGATGCACCTTTTTTGACCCCGCACCCCTACCGCGGTGCAGCGAACGAACCGTATTGCCTGCCCTACACCGTTCGGGCGCTCGCTGAGCTGCTCAATGGTAGTGCTGAGGAATTGGCCCAGGTAACGGCCAGCAATGCTCGGCGAGTGTATGGACTAGGCTAGGCCAACAGGCGATTCCCGGTCCGCGGTTGTAGCACCCCGCCGCCGGAGTTGCTCAACATTGGACGGTTCGTTACCGTCTTGTTATCGAACAGGTGGGCCTCTGGGCCCATTTTGTCATTTTCAGCTGAAAAGGTCGTTGGGTTGTTGCTGAGGTCGGGGATAGACGGACGTTGAATCTGATTACGAAACTTCATCAAACTGAATCGCCCATGTTGCGCGCTGTGGTTGGCGCTCTGCTGGTGGGACTGGCCCTGGCCGGCGGCTACGCAGTTTCTGCGTCCAAGACCGTGACATTGACCGTCGATGGAACCGCGATGCGGGTGACGACGATGAAGTCGCGGGTGATCGACATCGTCCAGGAGAACGGCTACTCCGTCGGAGACCGTGACGACCTGTATCCGGCCGCGGAAGTGGCGGTGCACAACGCGGACACCATCGTGCTGCGGCGCAGCCGCCCGCTGGAGATCTCGCTGGACGGCCACCAGGTCAAGAAGGTGTGGACCACGGCCTCCACCGTGGATGAGGCACTGGCCCAACTCGCGATGACCGACACGGCTCCGGCCACGGCCTCTCGTGGCAGCCGGGTGCCGCTGGCGGGGATGGCTTTGCCCGTCGTCAGCGCCAAGAACGTGCAGATCAACGACGGCGGTGTGGTGCGCAGCGTGCACTTGCCGGCCGCCAATGTCGCGGCGTTGCTGAGCGCGGCCGGCGCCCCGTTGCAGGGCAACGACCAGGTGGTGCCCAGTGCGGCGACTCCGATCGTTGACGGCATGCAGATCGAGGTGACGCGTAACCGCATCGAGCGGGTCACCGAGCGGGTGGAGCTGCCCCCGCCGGCGCGGCGCATCGAGGACCCCGAGATGAACATCAGCCGGGAAGTGGTGGAGGACCCGGGTGCGCCGGGAACCCAGGACGTGACCTTCGCGGTCGCCGAGGTCAACGGCGTGGTGACCGGCAAGCTGCCGGTCGCCAACGTGGTGATCACTCCGGCGCGCGAAGCGGTGGTCCGGGTGGGCACCAAGCCGGGCACCGAAGTGCCTGTGGTGATCGACGGATCCGTCTGGGATGCCATCGCGGGTTGTGAGGCCGGCGGCAACTGGGCGATCAACACCGGGAACGGCTACTACGGCGGCGTGCAGTTCGATCAGGGCACCTGGGTGGCTAACGGCGGGCTGCGGTACGCCGAGCGGGCTGACCTGGCCACCCGCGAAGAACAGATCGCGGTGGCCGAGGTGACCCGCCAACGGCAGGGCTGGGGCGCCTGGCCCGTGTGTAGTGGGCGAGCGGGGGCACACTGACCATCCGGCTGCTCGGGCGTACCGAGATCCGGCGGCTGGCCAAAGAACTCGATATCCGGCCACGCAAATCCCTTGGACAGAACTTCGTCCACGACGCCAACACCGTGCGCAAGGTCGTTGCCGTCTCCGGTATCACCCGGTCTGACCAGGTGCTCGAAGTTGGTCCCGGGCTGGGCTCGCTGACGCTGGCCCTGCTGGAGCGCGGCGCCGCCGTGACGGCCGTCGAGATCGACCCGGTGCTTGCGGCTCGGCTACCCCAAACCGTGGCCGAGCACTCCGATAGCGAGATCGGGCGCTTGACCGTCGTCCATCACGACATCTTGACGCTGCGCAGGCAGGACGTGGCCGACCAGCCGACCGCGGTGGTCGCCAATCTGCCCTACAACGTCGCGGTTCCCGCGTTGCTGCATCTACTCGCCGAGTTCCCGTCCATCCGGGTCGTGACGGTGATGGTCCAGGCTGAGGTCGCCGAACGGCTTGCCGCCGAACCAGGTGGCAAGGAATACGGCGTGCCCAGCGTCAAGGTCGGCTTCTACGGACGGGTGCGCCGCTGCGGCATGGTGTCGCCCACGGTGTTCTGGCCGATCCCGCGCGTCTACTCCGGCTTGGTCCGCATTGACCGCCACGAGACCACGCCCTGGCCCACCGACGAGAACTTCCGCCGGCAGGTGTTCGAATTGGTGGACATCGCCTTCGCGCAACGGCGCAAGACATCGCGAAACGCGTTCCTGGAGTGGGCGGGCTCGGGCAACGAATCGGCCAATCGGTTGCTCGCGGCCAGCATCGACCCAGCTCGTCGTGGTGAGACGCTGTCCATCGAGGACTTCGTGCGATTGCTCACCCGCTCTGCCGACACCTCCGGTGGGCCGCCCGACGCCGGTGTGGCAGGCGATGAGGGGCAGGTGCCGGGGCCGGTTTCGGCGACCTGATCGGTGGTGGACGCACGCCGGTAGGTGTGTTCGCAGGTTGCAGCGATAGTCTGCTGCGGTGTCGAGGACGTCGGACGGAAACACCGCTGAGTTGTGGGTGCCTACCGGGTCGGCGACCGTAAGGGTCCCCGGCAAGGTCAACCTGTACCTGGCGGTCGGCGATCGCCGCGATGACGGCTATCACGAGCTGACCACGGTGTTTCACGCGGTCTCCCTGGTCGACGAGGTGACGGTGCGCAACGCCGACCTGCTGTCGCTGGAGGTCGTCGGCGAGGGCGCCGACAAACTGCCCACCGACAAACGCAACCTCGCCTGGCAGGCGGCCGAGCTGATGGCCGAACACGTCGGCCGCGCACCGGACGTGTCGATCTTCATCGACAAGTCGATTCCGGTGGCCGGCGGCATGGCCGGGGGCAGCGCCGACGCGGCCGCGGTACTGGTGGCGATGAATTCGCTGTGGGAGCTCAACCTGCCCCGGCGCGACCTGCGCATGCTGGCCGCGCAGCTGGGCAGCGATGTGCCCTTTGCGCTGCACGGCGGTACCGCGCTGGGCACGGGCCGCGGCGAGGAACTGGCGACGGTCTTGTCCCGGAATACCTTCCACTGGGTGCTGGCGTTCGCACGCAGCGGCCTGTCCACCCCGGCGGTGTTCACCGAGCTGGACCGGCTCAGGGACGTGGGGAGTCCACCTCGGCTCGCCGAGCCCGGGCCGGTGCTGGCGGCTCTGGCGGCCGGCGATCCCGAGCAGCTGGCGCCCCTGCTGGGTAACGAGATGCAGGCCGCGGCGGTGAGCCTGGACCCGGCGCTGCGCCGGGCGCTGCGTGCCGGGGTGGAGGCCGGCGCCCTCGCCGGCATCGTCTCGGGCTCCGGTCCGACGTGTGCCTTCCTGTGCCGCACGGCCGAGTCCGCGCTGGATGTCAGCGCGCAGCTGTCGGGAGCGGGCGTCTGTCGTACCGTTCGAATCGCCACCGGACCGGTGCCGGGAGCCCGGGTGGTGCCGACGCCGGGAACCCCGGAGTAGCCGGGCACGATAGTTCGCAGAGCACCGTCTGAGAAGCGGATTGTGAAATCTGCCTCAATACGCGTGAGGGTTTGGCAGTTCTTTAAGAACTGCTTAAGATAATCCGCGGTGACGAGTAGTGATGAGCAAGATGGCGCGAGATTTTTGTCCGCCCAGCGCAGCGCTGGGCGGACGCCTAGTCACCGCCGGCTCGGCTCGCCGAGCCTTGCCCTTGCCCATCACGCGACCCGGTATCGGGTCGAGGATTCATCACTGATTCGAGACCTAACCGCTCCCCAATTGTGTGCGCGCGCCTGTCGCAATGTGACATCAAGCAGGCGGAACATGAAAACCCGGACCCTGGGGCCCGAACCGAGGAGGTTGCTTTGAGCAGGTTTACCGACAAGATGTTCCGCAACGCTCGCGAGACCACCAAGGGCATGGTGACCGGTGAGCCGCACACCCCGGTTCGGCACACCTGGGGTGAGGTGCACGAGCGGGCCCGTCAGATCGCCGGAGGGCTCGCCGCCGCGGGCGTCGGCCCCGGCGACGCGGTCGGCGTGCTGGCCGGAGCCCCGGTGGAGATCGCTCCCACCGCCCAGGGGCTGTGGATCCGCGGCGCCAGCCTGACCATGCTGCACCAGCCCACCCCGCGCACCGACCTGGCGCTGTGGGCCGAGGACACCACGACCGTCGTCGACATGATCGAGGCCAAGGCCGTCGTCATCTCCGACCCGTTCATGGCCGCGGCTCCGGTGCTCGAGGAGCGCGGCATCAGGGTGCTCACCTTCGAGCAGCTGCTGGCATCCGAGCCCATCGACCCCGTCGAAGTCGGCGAGGACGAGCTGGCGCTGATGCAGCTGACATCGGGATCCACGGGTTCGCCCAAAGCCGTGCAGATCACCCACCGCAACCTGTTCGCAAACCTCGAGGCGATGTATATCAGCGCCGAGTACGACGCGGAAACCGACGTGATGGTCAGCTGGCTGCCGCTGTTCCATGACATGGGCATGATCGGGTTCCTGACCGTGCCGATGTACTTCGCCGGTGAGCTGGTCAAGGTCACCCCGATGGACTTCATGCGGGACACCCTGCTGTGGGCCAAGCTGATCGACAAGTACAAGGGCACGATGACGGCCGCCCCCAACTTCGCCTACTCGCTGTTCGCCAAGCGGCTGCGCAAACAAGCCAAGCCGGGCCAGTTCGACCTGTCCAGTCTGCGCTTCGCGCTCTCCGGTGCCGAGCCGGTAGAGCCGTCCGACGTGGAAGACCTGTGTGAAGCCGGCGCACCGTTCGGTCTGCGGCCGCAGGCGATCCTGCCGGCCTACGGGATGGCCGAAATCACCCTCGCGGTGGCCTTCTCCGAGTGCGGCGCCGGTCTGGTGGTCGACGAGGTTGACGCCGACCTGATGGCTGCGTTGCGCCGGGCGGTTCCTGCCGCCAAGGGCAACACCCGCCGGCTGGCCTCGCTGGGCCCGCTATTGCAGGGCATCGAGGCCCGCATCGTCGATGCGGACGGCAACGTGTTGCCCTCCCGGGGTGTCGGAGTGATCGAGTTGCGCGGCGAGTCCGTCACGCCCGGTTACCTCACCATGGGCGGATTCATCCCGGCTCAGGACCAGCTCGGCTGGTATGACACCGGCGACCTGGGCTACCAGATGGAAAACGGCCACGTCGTCGTGTGCGGGCGGGTCAAGGACGTCATCATCATGGCGGGTCGCAACATCTATCCCACCGACATCGAACGGGCCGCGGGCCGCGTCGAAGGGGTGCGTCCGGGTTGCGCGGTAGCGGTGCGCCTCGACGCCGGGCACTCGCGCGAGACCTTCGCCGTGGCCGTCGAGTCGAATGCCTTCGAGGATCCCGCCGAAGTGCGCCGCATCGAGCACCAGGTGGCCCATGAGGTGGTCGCCGAGGTCGATGTGCGTCCGCGCAATGTTGTGGTGCTGGGTCCGGGCACCATCCCGAAGACCCCGTCGGGCAAGCTGCGTCGGTCCAACTCACTGACTCTGGTCACGTAGCCGCCGCGAAGAGACGGATAAAGGCAAGAAACAGTAGAGGCCCCCGCCGCTGGCGGGGGCCTCTACTGTTGCGCGCGTAGTCAGATCAGCCGGATGCGCCGGGTTGCCCGGACGCACCGGTAGCACCGGTTACGCCGTCGCCACCGACCCCTCCGGTCCTGCCCCCTCCACCAGCACCCGTACCGCCGGTGCCACCAACCCCGCCGGTGCCGCCGGTGCCGCCGGCACCTCCCGCCCCCGCGGTGCCCCCGGCGCCCGCGGCCCCGGACTGACCAAACAGGCCCCCGGCGCCCCCGGCGCCGCCGTTGCCGCCGTTGCCGCCGGTGCCGCCGGTCCCGCCGGTGCCGCCGGTGCCGCCGTTGCCGCCGGCACCGCCGACCCCCGGCCTGGTCACGGAACTGGTGTTATCGCCGCCATGGCCGCCGGTGCCGCCGGTAAGGCCCATCGCGCCGGGGCCGCCATCGAGGCCGTCGCCGCCGGCCCCGCCGACCCCGCCGACCCCGAACAGCAGCCCACCCCGACCACCGGCGCCGCCATCGCCGCCGTGGCCACCAGCGCCGCCTGGGGCACCGATGCCGCCGGTGCCGCCGGTGCCGCCGCCGCCGGCCTGGGAGGAGGAGGTGCTGATGCCGCCGGTGCCGCCGGTGCCGCCCGGGGCGCCGACGCCGCCAGTACCGCCGGTGCCGCCGGCGGCTGCGGCGATGCTGCTGGCGCCGCCGGTGCCGCCCGTGCCCCCTTGTTGGCCGGGGTTGCCGTCGGCACCAGCTCCACCGGTCTGGGCTGCGGGGCCGCTGAGACCATCGGTGCCGCTCGCGGCCTGAAGGTATGGCGGGGAGGGGTTGGTACCGGCCGCGCCGACAGAGCCGAGACCCCCGTGTCCGCCGGCGCCGCCGGTACCCAACAGGTAGGCGTCGCCGCCGGCGCCGCCACTACCACCGGGTTGGCCATTGCCGAACACGTAGGCGTCTCCGCCGTTGCCGCCGGCTCCACCATTGCCAAACAGCAGCCCGCCGTTGCCGCCGTTGCCGCCGGCTGGCCCGGGCCCACCGGGGATGCCGGGACCGCCGTTACCGCCGTTGCCGCCGTTGCCCAACAGCCCAGCGCTCCCGCCGCCACCGCCGGCCTGGCCCGCCCCGCCGTTGCCGCCGTTGCCGCCGTTGCCGTAGAGCCACCCGCCGGCACCGCCGGCTTGGCCCGGTCCGCCGTCAGCCCCGTTGCCGATGAGCGGGCGCCCGGTGAGCGCGAGAGAGGGCGCGTTGACCACGGACAACACGTCCCGCTCGACGGCGCTGAACGCGGCCTGCGTCTGTTGCAGGGGTGCGGCGCCGGCGGCCTCCGCGCCCGCATATGAGCTGCCGGCCGCCTTCAGGGCGCTTTCGAACTGCTGGTGAAGCGTCGAGGCCTGAGCCGCCAGCGCCTGATATGTCTGACCATAGGTGCCGAACAACGTCGCGACCGCCGCCGATACCTCATCGCCCGCGGCCGCCACCACGGATGTGGTCTGGGCCGCCGCTGCCGTGGTGGCCGCGTTGATGGCCGACCCAATTCGGGCCGTGTCCGCGGCCGCCGCGGACAATGCTTCGGGCGTTACGAGCACAAACGACATGGCGATTCCCTCTCTTGTACAGAGCCGCATTGTGGAGACCCGTCGGACTGCCGCGCCGGGCGACATCGTCGGTACCACAAGGGCATCCGGCCCCTACTGGCGCGCGCGCTTGTGCTGGCGCGTTGGCTGCGGCCAGGACATGCACGCCTGGCCGACCGATCACGGTGTTCTCTGGGCAGCGAAGCAATGGTGGAATGTTCTTGCCAAAGTGACCGCTGCCACGGCTTTGCCAGCCGAACAGCCGGCCCCATCGCGGTGTCGAAGGGAGCAGTACCTGATGTTTCGCGGATCACGATCCCTAGCGGCGCGAGTCGCCGCACGCCTTTCTGTCGTTGCCGCTGTCGTGGCCTTTTCCGTGACCGGCTGTAGCGGCGGCAACAAGATCGCTACCGAATCGCCCAGCGCTTCGGTGACCACCGGTGCAGCAAACGGGCAGCGAACCGTTTCGACGACCTACATCACCTACACCTCGAGCCAGCCGTTCGAAGCCACCGCCGATGCGCTGCGCGCCGCCGCCGCCGACAACGGGATGCTCATCGTCGGTGACATCAACCAGGATGCTGAGCTGGCGGCCAACGGCCTGCGGTTGCCGGGCGCGCATAGCTTCTTTGTTGGTAACCCGCAGATCGGTAAGACGTTTTTCGATGCGACTCAAGCGATCGGCACGGTGGTTCCGGTACGGGTGCACGTCTGGGTGGATGGCGATGGCCCGGCGCATATCAGCTACATCGACCCGGCGCCGGAGTTCACCGCCGTCGATCCGGGCCTGGCCGACGCCGGTCAGAAGATCTCGCAAGCAATCCGCACCATCGCCGCGGCCGCGGCCGCGGGCGGCGGCACACCTCAGGAAACCAAGGTGGAGACCAAGTTCGTCACGGTCGACACATCGACCGCTTTCGAGGCGAGCATTGCTGCGTTGCACTGGGCGGCCGACCAGAACGGGATGGTGATTCTCGGTGATGTGAATCAAGCTTCCAGGCTGGAAGCGATCGGAATGCAGCTACAGCGTTCACACAGCTTCTTCGTGGGTGATCCACAGATTGGCAAGACGCTCTTCGGTACCACTCAAGCGATCGGTGCGGTGGTTCCGGTGCGGGTCCATGTTTGGGCGGACGCCCGCGGTCCGGCGCACATCAGCTACTTCGATCCAGCTCCGCTGCTCACCGCCATCGACCCCGGTCGCGCCGACGTGGGACAGCAGCTATCGCAGGCCATCCACGCCATCGCCGAAGCCGCGGCGGCCAAGCGCTAAACCCACACCGGCCTCACCAGGCGTGGACCCGGTTTTGGGCCGGCTCCAGGCCAATTTCGACGAGCAACTCGGTGGCGTCAGCGGCCTGTTCGCAGATCGTGGGTACTTCCGGACGCTCCGGTGAGCTGAAATTCTCCAGCACGAATGTCGCCGGATCCTTGCGGCCGGGCGGGCGGCCGATGCCGATGCGCACCCGCTGGAAGTCCTTGGTGCCCAGCGCCGCTGCCACCGAGCGCAATCCGTTGTGCCCGCCTTCGCCGCCCCCGAATTTGAGCCTGATGCGGCCGAAATCGAGGTCGAGCTCGTCGTGAATGACGATGAGGTCCGCCGGTGGCACCGAGTAAAACTTCGCCAGAGGTGCCACCTGGCGGCCCGACTCGTTCATGTAGCAGCGCGGTTTGGCCAGGACCACCGAGCGCTGCGCCAATCGACCCGTCACCACTTCGGCGCCGGAGCGCTTGTGCACCTTGAACTTTGCGCCCAGCCTGGCAGCAAGGAGGTCGGCAACCATGAACCCGAGGTTGTGCCGGGTCCGGGCGTAGTTTTCCCCCGGGTTGCCCAGGCCGACGACCAATAACGGCTCGGCCATACTGCGAACCGCTTACTCGGACTCGGCTTCGGCTTGACCGCCCTCTCCCTCGGCTGCCGCGGACTCGGCGCCTTCTTCGCCACCCGCTTGCTCGAGGTCCTCGGCGGTCGGTGCGGTCACCACGTTGACGACCAGCATCTCGGGGTCAGAAATCAGACCGACGCCCGCCGGCAGCTCGATCTGCCCCGCGGTGAACTGGGTGCCAGGCTCCGCGCCTTCGATCGACACCGTCAGCTGCTCGGGAATCGACATGGCCTCGGCCTCGATTTCGATGGTGTTGGCCTCCTGGGTAACCAGGGTGCCGGGCGCGGCGTCGCCTTCGACGGCAACCGAGACCTCGACGACGACCTTCTCGCCGCGGCGCACCACCACCAAGTCGGCGTGCTGGATGGTGCGGCGGATCGGGTGGATGTCCAGCGCCTTGGTCAGCGCCAGCTGCTCCTCGCCCGCGATGTCCAGGGTGAGCACCGCATTGGTGCCGGAGTTTCGAAGGACCGCCGCGTAGTCGTGGGCGGGTAGCTCCAAGTGCTGCGGCTCGGCGCCGTGGCCGTACATCACGGCCGGAACCTTGCCCTCACGGCGGGCTCGCCGGGAGGCGCCCTTGCCGGTCTCGGTGCGTACGGTAACCACTAGTTGGTTGACTGCAGCTTTGGCCATTGTGTCGCTCCTCTGGGCTTGGTGCCTGGTTCATGGCACGGGCGAGGATCGCGACAACCGTCGGTCTCCGTCGATAACGGTGCTCTGATCGGCACACACCCGTCAGCCACCCTCGCCGTGACGCCCGGCAAGGTTAGCGCATCCGCACCTCGGAGCGGAAATTCGCGGCGGGCGGGGGTGCCCGCCGGCTACCCCAGCGACTGGTGGGGCCCACGTGACCGGTGTGGCTGGGCCGGCGCGGTGGCGCTCAGAACGGAAATTCGGCTCCCGTGAGCTGCTCGGACAGCTCCCACAGCGCGGCGGCCGCGACTGCGTTCTTGGCGCGCCGGCTGCGGCCCACCGATCGGGTGGGACCGACGTAGCCGAATCTGGGCCCGACATAGGTGTTGCCCGGCAGATCCTGAGAGGCGGCGTACAAAGTCTGGCGGGCCCCGAAATCGGCGTCGGTGGCGATCAGCCTGGTGCCGAACGACACGACCGCATCGCCGAGCTTGCGGCCCGAGGCCCCCTGCAGGTTGGTGTGGGAGAACCCCGGATGGGCGGCCAGCGCGCGCAGCGGCGAGCCGGCCGCGTCCAGGCGCTTTTGCAGCTCGCTGGTGAACAGCAGGTTGGCGAGTTTGGACTGGCCGTAGGCCAGCCAGGGGGAGTACCGCCGGGACTGGTAGTTCAGGTCGGCCAAGTTGATCCGGCCCGTCCAGTGCGCCATGGACGACACCGTGACCACCCGGTCGGTGAGTTTGGGCAGCAACAGGTTGGTGAGCGCGAAATGGCCGAGGTGGTTGGTGCCGATCTGGCTCTCGAAGCCGTCCGCGGTCAGCGCGTAGGGCGTGGCCATGATGCCGGCGTTGTTGATCAGCAGGTCGGACTTGTCGACGCCGGCCGCGAATTCGCGAACCGATGACAGATCTTGCAGATCGAGGCGGCGGACCTCGACCGGGCCGGCATTGGAGCCGGTCATCTGTTGTGCGGCGGCCTCGCCCTTGCTCGTGTTGCGCACGGCCAGGATGACCCTGGCGCCATGGCGGGCCAGCTCGCGCGCGGTGACGGCGCCCAGCCCGCTGTTTGCGCCGGTCACGATGACCGTGCGCCCGGTGAACGACGGTAGATCCGCGGCGGTCCAGTCGGCCATCACTTCACCGCAACCACGAATCCGTTGATGATCGACTCGATGTCGGATGCGCTGCCGGCGGCCTGACTGGCCAGGCTGGTGATGGTCAGTTGGACCAGATACCGCTGGTTGTCCGGCGGCGGCCCGGTGGGAATGACGATCCGATTCCAGCTGTGCATGCGGGCACCCTCGAGGTCGTAGCTGCCCTGCATCATCGACGAGGGAAAACCGTGAAAGTCTGCCGACGAGGCGTCCAGCTGTTTGAAGTTCTCGAACAGTTGCGCGTCGTCGTTGCCGCGCCTGGCGACGTCGGCGGGGTCGAAGTTCCCGCGCAGCAAGAACACGACCAGTCTGGCCGTGGGGTAGTGGCCGCCCTTGGAGATGATCACCGTTTCCGGGTTGATCTTCGGGCCCTCGTAGGGGGACCAGCCCGGTGGTGTCGGGATCGACACGGTAAGGCCTTTGAGGTCACTCGGCGCGATCTGCTTTCCGCTCACCCCGATGCTTTCCAGGTACTGCGACAGCGGCACGGGCGGGGCGGTGGTGGCGGTGGTGCTAGTTGTTGCGCTCGTGGTCCAGATGGATTTGTAGTCAGGGGGCTCGGGTGTGCTGCAGGCAACCGCCGGCATCGTGACCGCGAGTGAAACGACGGCCGCTGCGATCCGGCGAGCTGTCACAGGATCTCGCGAACGGCCTCGACCGGACGAGCCAGCCGGGTGCCCTTCGGGGTGACCACAAACGGCCGTTCGATGAGCACGGGGTGCTCGGCCATCGCGTCGAGCAGTTGCGCATCGGTCGCGTCAGCGAGGTTCAGCTCCTCGTACAGCCGGTCGCGTTTGCGCACGGCGGTGCGCACCTCGATGCCGGCATCGCCGATCATGCGCACCAACTCGTCCCGCGTCGGTGGTGTCTTCAGATACTGGACGACGGTCGGCTCCAGGCCCTGCTCACGCAGCAATTCCAGGGTCTTGCGCGACGTGCTGCACTTGGGATTGTGGTAGATGACGGCCTCGGGTGTGGTCCCCGCGGTTCCGGCGGCCATCTACGCGTCTCCGTCGAATAGTCCTGTGACTGAGCCGTTTTCGAATACGGCGCGGATGGTGCTGGCCAGCAGCGGAGCGATGGACAAGACCGTGAGCTGCGGAAAACGCTTGGCCTCGGTGATCGGGAGGGTGTTGGTGACGATCACCTCGCGGGCGCCGCATGCGGCCAGCCGCTCGGCGGCGGGGTCAGACAACACACCGTGGGTCGCCGCGATGATCACGTCGCCGGCGCCGTCGTTGCGCAGCAACTGCACCGCACCCGCAATCGTGCCGCCGGTGTCAATCATGTCGTCGATCAGCACGCAGGTCCGGCCGGCGACGTCGCCCACCACCCGGTTGGAGACCACCTGGTTGGGCACTCGCGGGTCGCGGGTCTTGTGAATGAAGGCCAGCGGAACGCCGCCCAGCGCGTCGGCCCATTTTTCGGCGATGCGCACTCGGCCCGAGTCGGGGGAGACCACGACCATGTTGTTGTCGGAGTAGTTGTCCCTGATGTAGCCGGTCAGCAGGTTCTGCCCGCGCATGTGGTCGACGGGTCCGTCGAAGAAGCCCTGGATCTGATCGGTGTGCAGGTCGACGGTCACGATTCGGTCGGCGCCGGCGGTCTTGAGTAGATCGGCCACCAGCCGCGCCGAGATCGGTTCGCGGCCGCGGTGCTTCTTGTCCTGCCGGGCATAGGGGTAGAACGGCATGACCGCGGTGATCCGCTTGGCGCTGCCGCGCTTGAGCGCGTCGATCATGATCAGCTGTTCCATCAGCCAGGTGTTCACCGGTGCCGGGCAGGACTGCAGAACAAAGGCGTCGCATCCACGCACCGACTCCTGGAAGCGCACGAAGATCTCGCCGTTGGCAAACTCACGCGCGGTCTGCGCGGTCACGTGAACGTCGAGTTCTTTGGCCACCTGTTCGGCCAGCTCCGGATGGGCGCGCCCGCTGAAGAGCATCAGGTTCTTGCGGTTATCGGTCCAGTCGTGGCTCAACGCGCTGCCCTCGCCGTTTCGGGATCAAAAGTGGGATCTGAATGGGAAATCGAACGCCTCATCGTACGTAGCGAAGGGCCTGCACATGTCGCCGGGTAGCCGAGAAGCGAATTCACGGTGTCTGATCGGCGTCGGGCGGCGGTGTGGATTGTTCGGCCGAGGCCTTGCGGGCGGCCTCGGCGGACGGGGTTCCTGGACGCTTCTGCTGCACCCAGTCTTCGATATTGCGCTGCGGCCCGCCGGACACCGCGAGCGCGCCCGGTGGAACATCGTCGCGGATCACGGTGCCGGCCCCGGTGTATGCCCCGTCGCCGACATTCACCGGTGCCACGAACCTGGTGCCGGCGCCGCTGCGCACGTGCGAGCCGATGGTGGCGCGGTTCTTGGTCATGCCGTCGTAGTTGACGAACACGCTGCCCGCACCGATGTTGCTGTCGTCGCCGATGTCGGCGTCGCCGACGTAGGTCAGGTGCGGCACCTTGGTGCCGGCGCCAATGGTCGAGTTCTTGGTCTCCACGAAGGCGCCCAGCTTGCCGCCGGTGCCCAGCACCGTGCCGGGCCGCAAGTAGGTGAAGGGGCCGACCGCGGCCGCTGCGCCGATCGATGACGAGCTGCCGTGGGTGCGTACCACCGAGGCGTTGTCCCCGACGGTGACGTCGGTCAGCGTCGTGTCGGGCCCGATTTCGCAGCGGTCGCCGATCTGGGTATGGCCCAGCAACTGGGTCCCCGGCTGGATAACGGTGTCGCGTCCGATCGCCACGTCCACGTCGATCCAGGTGGTTGCCGGGTCGATCACGGTGACGCCGGCCATCTGGTGGGCGGCCACTATCCGGCGGTTCAGCTCGGCGCCCAGCTGGGCCAGCTGGACCCGATCGTTGACGCCGGCCACCAGCGCGCTGTCGTCGATGTGGCGGGCGCTGACGGTTTGCCCGTCGCGGCGCAGGATGGCGATGACGTCGGGCAAGTAGAGCTCCTGCTGGGCGTTGTCCGAGCTCAGCCTGCTCAACGCGGATTGCAGTGCGGTGATTTCGAAGGCGTAGACGCCGGCGTTGACCTCGCGGATTTCGCGCTGTGAGGGCGTCGCATCGGTCTGTTCGACAATGGCCATCACGGCGTTGTCCTGGGTGCGCAGGATGCGGCCGTAGCCGTGCGGGTCGCTCAACGTGGTGGTCAGCACCGTGACGGCGGACGACGTCGCGCTGTGGGTCTCGATCAGGTCGGCCAGCGTTTCGGCGTCCAATAGCGGGGTGTCGCCCGCGGTGACGACCACGATGCCGGAGTAGTCGGCGGGAAGGGCCGACAGGCCGCAGCGCACCGCGTCCCCGGTGCCCAGCGGCCGATCCTGCAACGTCACGTTGATGGTGCGACCGAGGGATTCGGCCAGCTCGTCGACCAGCGGGGAGATACGTTCGTGGCAGTGGCCGAGCACCACCACCAGGTGTTGCGGTGCGAGCTTGGCCATCGCGTGCAGTGAGTGGGACAGCATGCTGCGCCCGGCCAGGGTGTGCAGCACCTTGGGGGTGTCTGATCGCATCCGGGTGCCAGCCCCAGCCGCCAAGACCACGACCGCAGTGTCACCACGAAACGTCATCGACTCTCCTTTATTGGCTTTTTCTCACGCAAGCTAGGGGTCGGCGTGATGACACGCCCTCCAGGGTGTCATTTCACGTGGAGGTGGGCTAGATGGTGCCACCCAAACAAGCTCCGTCGCCAGGACTCGAACCTGAACTATCTGAACCAAAATCAGAGGTGCTGCCGATTACACCACGACGGACTGCCGGTCGACGGCGAGCATTTCGCCCGCTCGCCACCATGAAACTCTAACGGGTGGGTGGGCCGATTCCCGAGCCCGCCATATCCCGCCGACATCGTCGGCGCCCCATCCACGGTGCAATCCGGGCGCCCAGCGTGCGTGTGGGGCGCGAATATCGCCACCGAAGCGCACTGGAGACACAGTCGGCGCCCAGCCCGCACGCTGGGCGCCGCGGGCCGGAAAACAGATACCCTGTTGGCGTGGCAGGGCCGGAGAAAATGCCGGAAAAAGAGGCAAAGGCGCCGCGCGCCCGGATGACGGGCAGCGAACGCCGGCATCAGCTGATCGGCATCGCGCGATCGTTGTTCGCCGAACGCGGCTACGACGGGACCTCGATCGAGGAGATCGCCCAGCGTGCCAACGTCTCCAAGCCGGTGGTCTACGAGCATTTTGGCGGCAAAGAGGGCCTGTACGCGGTGGTGGTCGACCGCGAAATGTCGGCCCTGCTGGACGGCATCACCTCGTCGTTGACCAACAACCGATCGCGAGTGCGCGTCGAGCGGGTTGCCTTGGCGTTGCTCACCTATGTCGAAGAACGCACCGACGGCTTTCGCATCATGATCCGCGACTCACCGGCGTCGATCAGCTCCGGAACCTATTCCAGCCTGCTCAACGACGCCGTCAGCCAGGTCAGCTCGATCTTGGCCGGCGACTTCGCCCGCAGGGGCCTGGACTCCGAGTTGGCTCCGCTGTATGCCCAGGCCTTGGTGGGTTCGGTGTCGATGACCGCGCAGTGGTGGCTCGACGCCCGCGAACCCAAAAAGGAAGTCGTCGCCGCGCACCTGGTCAACCTGGTCTGGAATGGGCTGACCCACTTGGAAGCCGATCCGCAGCTGCAAGACGAGTAGTCCGATCCGCGGATGGGCCGCCGGGCTCGATATCGAGAAACGACCGCGCCCTAGAATGGCCGCATCATGACCGCACCGGGGGCTGCTAGCCCAGATACCCCGATCGCGGGGCTCGTCGACTTGGCGCTTACCGCGCCTACTTTCCAGCAACTCATCGCGCGTGCCTCCGATCGCCCTGATGAATTGACGTTGGTCGGCCCGGCCAGCGCGCGCTCCTTCGTCGCCAGCGCACTGGCCCAACAGGGACCGCTGCTCGTGGTCACCGCCACCGGGCGTGAGGCCGACGACGTAACCGCGGAACTGCGGGGAGTCTTCGGCGAAGCCGTGGCGTTGTTCCCGTCCTGGGAGACCCTTCCGCACGAGCGGCTCTCACCCGGTGTCGACACGGTCGGCGCCCGGCTGCTGCTGCTGCGCCGGCTGGCTCATCCCGACGACACCCGGCTGGGCCCGCCGTTGCGCGTGGTGGTGACCGCGGTGCGCTCGCTGTTGCAGCCGATGACGCCGCAACTGGGCCGGCAGGAACCGGTTAGTTTGAGTGTCGGACAAGAAATCGGCTTCGATGAAGTCATCGCTCGGCTGGTCGAGCTGGCCTACACCCGGGTCGACATGGTGGGCCGGCGGGGCGAGTTCGCCGTCCGCGGGGGCATTCTGGACCTCTTCGCGCCGACCGCCGAGCACCCGGTGCGGGTCGAATTCTGGGGCGACGAGATCACCGAAATGCGCATGTTCTCGGTCGCCGACCAGCGCTCCATTCCCGAGATCGAGGTCAGCACGCTGGTCGCGGTGGCCTGCCGGGAGCTGCTTCTGACCGAAGACGTACGGGGGCGAGCCGCGGCGCTGGCCGCCCAGCACCCGGCTTCGGAGAACACCGTGACCGGCAGCGTCATCGACATGCTGGCAAAACTGGCCGAGGGCATCCCGACCGATGGGATGGAAGCGCTGCTGCCGGTGTTGCGCCCCGATGACCATGCGCTGTTGACCGATCAGCTTGCCGAGGACACTCCGGTGCTGGTGTGCGACCCGGAGAAGGTGCGCACCCGGGCCGCCGATTTGATCAAGACGGGCCGCGAATTCCTCGAGGCCTCATGGTCGGTCGCGGCGATGGGAACCGACGCGCCCGTCGACGTCGAAGCCCTGGGCGGGTCCGGCTTTGCCGAGCTGGACCAGGTGCAGACCGCGGCGAGCAGTTCCGGACACCCGTGGTGGACGCTGAGCCAGCTGTCCGAGGAATCGGCGACGGAGCTGGAGGTCCGCGCGGCACCCTCGGCGCGTGGGCACCAGAAGGATATCGACGACATCTTTGCGATGCTGCGCGCGCACGTCTCGACCGGCGGGTACGCGGTGATGGTGGAGCCCGGGACCGGCACCGCCCATCGCATGGTGGAGCGGCTGGCCGAATCCGACATTCCCGCCGCCATGCTGGAACCCGGCGCCGCACCCAAGTTGGGCGTGGTGGGCGTGCTCAAGGGGCCGCTGCGCGACGGCGTCATCGTCCCCGGAGCCAACCTGGTCGTGGTCACCGAGACGAATCTGACCGGCAACCGGGCCACGGCGGTCGAGGGCAAGCGCCTGGCGGCCAAGCGGCGAAACACCGTCGATCCACTGGCCCTGACGGCCGGCGATCTGGTGGTGCACGATCAGCACGGCATCGGCCGGTTCGTGGAGATGGTCGAGCGCACCGTCGGGGGTGCCCGACGCGAGTACCTGGTGCTCGAATACGCCTCCGCCAAGCGGGGCGGTGGTTCCGACAAGCTGTATGTCCCGATGGATTCGCTAGACCAGTTGTCGCGATATGTCGGTGGGCAGGCACCAGCACTGAGCCGGCTCGGCGGCAGTGACTGGACCAACACCAAGACCAAGGCGCGCAAGGCGGTGCGGGAAATCGCCGGCGAACTGGTGGCGCTCTACGCCAAGCGGCAGGCCAGCCCCGGGCATGCGTTCGCCCCTGACACACCGTGGCAGGCCGAGATGGAGGACGCGTTCGGTTTCACCGAAACCGTCGACCAGCTCACCGCGATCACCGAGGTCAAGGGCGACATGGAAAAGTCCATCCCGATGGACCGGGTGATCTGCGGTGATGTCGGCTACGGCAAGACCGAAATCGCGGTGCGGGCGGCGTTCAAGGCCGTTCAGGACGGCAAACAGGTTGCCGTGCTGGTGCCCACCACGCTGTTGGCCGACCAGCATCTGCAAACCTTCACCGACCGGATGGCCGGGTTCCCGGTCACGGTCAAGGGTCTGTCCCGCTTCACCGACCCCGCCGAGTCACGCACGGTGATCGAGGGCATGGCCGACGGATCGGTCGACGTGGTGATCGGCACGCACCGGCTGCTGCAGACCGGCGTGCGCTGGAAAGACCTGGGCTTGGTCGTGGTCGACGAGGAACAGCGGTTCGGTGTCGAGCACAAGGAGCACATCAAGTCGTTGCGCAGCCACGTCGACGTCTTGACGATGAGCGCCACCCCCATTCCGCGCACGCTGGAGATGAGCCTGGCCGGTATTCGGGAGATGTCGACCATCCTGACGCCCCCCGAGGAGCGCTACCCGGTGCTGACCTACGTGGGACCCCATGACGACAAACAGATCGCCGCGGCGCTGCGCCGCGAGCTGCTGCGCGACGGGCAGGCGTTCTATGTGCACAACCGGGTCAGTTCCATCGACGACACCGCCGCGCGGATTCGCAAACTCGTGCCCGAGGCGCGGGTGGTCGTCGCGCATGGGCAGATGCCCGAGGATCTGCTGGAACGCACCGTCCAGGGATTCTGGCAGCGTGAATTCGACATCTTGGTCTGCACCACGATCGTGGAGACCGGCTTGGACATCTCCAACGCCAACACGCTGATCGTCGAACGGGCCGACACCTTCGGGTTGTCTCAGCTGCACCAGCTGCGCGGCCGAGTGGGCCGTAGCCGTGAGCGCGGTTACGCCTACTTCTTGTACCCGCCGCAGGCGCCGCTGACCGAGACCGCCTACGACCGGTTGGCGACCATCGCGCAAAACAACGAGCTTGGCGCGGGCATGGCGGTCGCGCTCAAGGACCTGGAGATCCGCGGCGCGGGCAACGTGCTCGGCGTCGAGCAGTCGGGGCACGTCGCCGGAGTCGGCTTCGACCTCTATGTGCGGTTGGTGGGCGAGGCCGTCGAGGCGTATCGGGCCGCCGCCGACGGCAAGATGGTGACCACTCCCGAGGAGCCCAAGGATGTGCGGATCGACCTGCCGGTCGACGCCCACCTGCCACCGGACTACATCGGCAGCGATCGCCTGCGGTTGGAGGCCTACCGGCGGCTCGCCACCGCCACCTCCGACAGTGGCGTCGCGGCCGTGGTGGACGAACTCATCGACCGCTACGGGGCTTTGCCGGAGCCGGCGCTGCGGCTGGTCGCGGTGGCGCGGTTGCGGCTGCTGTGCCGGGCCTCGGGCATCACCGACGTGTCGGCGCCGTCTTCGGCGACAGTTCGGCTGGCACCGATGGATCTGCCCGATTCCGCCCAGGTGCGGCTCAAGCGGATGTATCCGGGAGGCCACTACCGGGCTACGACGTCCACCGTGCAGGTACCCATCCCGCGTGACGGTGGCGTCGGTGCGCCGCGCATCCGGGATGTGGAATTGGTGCAGATGGTGGCCAATCTGGTGACGGCATTGGCAGGCAAGCCGCAACAAGATATTGGTAGAACCAGTTTGTCCGAAGACGATGCGGGCGCCACCGCGTCGGGTAAGGAGCGGCAAGCGCGATGATTGTCGTCCTGGTCGACCCCCGCCGTCCGTCGCTGGTGCCTGTCGAAGCCATCGAGCTGCTCGGGGGCACCGTGCAATACACCGAGGAGATGCCGATCGCGGTGCCCTGGTCACTGCCCGACGCGCATCCGGTGCACGTGGGCGAGGAGGCGCCGGTGCTGTTGTCGTCCGACCCGAACCACCCCGCGGTGGTGGCGAGGCTGGCGGCAGGGGCCAGGCTGATCGCGGCGCCGGATCGCCGGCGCGGGGAACGCCTGCTCGATGCCGTGGCGATGATGGACAAACTGCGCACCGACGGGCCGTGGGAAAGTGAGCAGACCCACGACTCGTTGCGGCGCTACCTGCTCGAAGAGACCTACGAGCTGCTCGACGCGGTACACAGTGGCAGCGTCGACCAGTTGCGCGAGGAGCTTGGGGACCTGCTGCTGCAGGTGCTTTTCCATGCCCGCATCGCTGAAGATGCGGCATTGCTTCCGTTCACCATCGATGACGTCGCCGACACGCTGATGCGCAAGCTCGGCAACCGGGCGCCGGGAGTACTTGCCGGCGAATCGATTTCGCTGCAAGAGCAGATGGCCCAGTGGGAGGAAGGCAAGGCGGCGGAAAAGGCGCGCAATCCACGCGAGTCGGTATTGGACGACGTTCCCACCGGTCAGCCCGCGTTGGCGTTGGCGCAGAAGGTGATTACGCGGGTCTGCAATGCCGGCCTGCCGGTGCAGCTGATCCCCGCCGAAATCACCTCGATTGCCGTGTCGGCGGATATCGACGCGGAAAACTGCTTGCGCGCCGCGGTTTTGGACTTCTCGGATAACGTCCGCCGCGCCGAGCGGGCGATTGTGGCCGCCCGGCGCGGCGACGCCGTGGCAGAGGAACTCGACATGGCGCCGGTCGGGACGATCACCGAGCAGGAGTGGCTGGTGCACTGGCCGTCTGGCAGCGCGGGGGCCGATGTGGCGCCGGAGCCCGTGGTCGACGAAGAACCGCCGCAAGAACCAGCAGAGCCCGAAGAACAAGTCGAGGCGCCTGCCGAAGGCGAGACCCCCAAAGAATCCCGGGAATCCCGCGGCGGCAGCAAGAAGCGGAAGGGCAGGCGCTAGGACGAGTCGTCCGCGCACTAGCGGGGACTTCGGAGGCGCTTGAGCCGGTTCTCGCCAACTTTGCGGGGACTCAGAGCCGCTCCATATCAAGCGACCTTTATGAGGTTTGCTGAAATAGCTGTTTTCCAGATAGAAGCTGAAAATTGCGCTTGCTGGCCTGGTCGTCGGCTAACCAATTCCCGTACCAGGATGCACTCCTGGCCGTGTGCTGGATGAGAACTGCGACGGGGTAACTCTCAAACCCATGGGACGATGATTTAGGTCGTAGCGGCCGCCAAGTCGGAACGTGAGCGCGCGGACGGCGAAGTGGCCCAACGGACGCGTAGAGCGCCAGCAGTAGCCAAAGGGAGGATTGTGTCGCCAAGACGTTGGTTGCGCGCGGCCGCCGTTATTGGCGCGACCGCGATGCTCTTGGCGTCAAGTTGCACCTGGCAGCTCAGCTTGTTCATCCCCGAAGGGGTGCCGCCGCCACCGGGTGATCCGGTGCCGCCGGTGGACACCTACGCCAGCGGTCGGCCCGCCGATCAGCTGCGGGAATGGGCCGAGCAACGCGCCCCGGCGCTGGAGATGCCGGTGATTGCGCTGGAGGCCTACGCCTACGCCGCTCGGGTTGCGGAGGTCGAGAACCCGAAGTGCCATATCGCGTGGACCACGCTGGCGGGCATCGGGCAGGTGGAAAGTCACAACGGCACCTATCGGGGCGCGACCATAGCGCCCAACGGGGACGTGCGGCCTCCCATTCGCGGCGTGCGCCTGGACGGAACCGGCGGCACCCTGCGCATCGTCGATAGCGAGCGTGCCAACCTCGACGGTGACGACGGCGTGGAGCGTGCGATGGGGCCGATGCAGTTCATCTCCGAAACCTGGCGGCTCTACGGGGTGGATGCCAACAATGACGGCATCGTCAGTCCGGACAACATCGACGACGCCGCGCTTTCGGCGGCCGGGTATTTATGCTGGCGCGGTAAAGATCTCGCGACTGCGCGGGGATGGATCACCGCTTTGCGCGCCTACAACAACTCCGGCGTCTACGCTCGGGCGGTGCGCGACTGGGCGACCGCTTACGCGGCGGGCCACCCGCTGTAGAAAGATGGAACGATGACCCAGGCTTTACGCTAAAGGCTGCCGGGGACCTCAACGAACGCCAGGACACAAAGGAGAACCCAGTGCCGATAATCGAGCAGGTCGGGGCCCGCGAGATCCTCGATTCCCGCGGCAACCCGACCGTCGAGGTCGAGGTGGCTCTGATCGACGGAACCTTTGCCCGGGCCGCGGTGCCGTCGGGCGCGTCGACCGGTGAGCATGAGGCCGTCGAACTGCGCGACGGCGGCGATCGCTACGGCGGCAAGGGCGTCAAGAAGGCGGTGGAAGCCGTGCTCGATGAGATCGGCCCGGCGGTCATCGGACTCAACGCCGACGACCAGCGCTTGGTCGATCAGGCCCTGGTTGATCTCGATGGCACGCCCGACAAGTCCCGGTTGGGGGGCAACTCGATCCTCGGCGTCTCGCTGGCGGTGGCCAAGGCGGCCTCGGAATCGGCCGAACTGCCGCTGTTCCGCTACATCGGCGGGCCCAACGCCCACATCCTTCCGGTGCCGATGATGAACATCCTCAACGGCGGCGCACACGCGGACACGGGCGTGGACATTCAGGAGTTCATGGTGGCCCCGATCGGTGCGCCCAGCTTCAGTGAGGCATTGCGCTGGGGCGCCGAGGTGTACCACGCGCTCAAGGCGGTGCTCAAGAAGGCCGGGCTGTCCACCGGTTTGGGCGACGAGGGTGGTTTTGCTCCCGATGTGGCCAGCACCACCGCGGCACTCGATCTGATCAGCCAGGCCATCGAGGCGGCGGGCTTCAAGCCCGGTGTGGACGTGGCTTTGGCGCTCGACGCGGCCGCCAACGAGTTCCACGCCGACGGCAGCTACACCTTCGAGGGCACGCCCCGCACCGCCGCGCAGATGACGGAGTTCTACTCCGGGCTGCTCGGCTCCTATCCGCTGGTCTCCATCGAAGATCCGCTCTACGAGAACGATTGGGACGGGTGGGCCGCACTGACGGCCGAGATCGGTGACCGGGTACAGATCGTCGGCGACGACGTGTTCGTCACCAATCCCGAGCGGCTCGAAGAGGGCATCGACCGGGGCGTGGCCAATGCGCTGCTGGTCAAGGTGAATCAGATCGGGACGCTGACCGAGACGCTCGACGCGGTCGCGCTGGCACACCACAGCGGCTACCGCACGATGATCAGCCACCGCAGCGGTGAGACGGAGGACACCATCATTGCCGACCTGGCGGTGGCCGTCGGCAGCGGCCAGATCAAGACGGGCGCACCCGCCCGCAGCGAGCGTGTGGCCAAGTACAACCAGCTGCTTCGGATCGAAGAGGCTCTCGGTGACGCGGCCCGCTACGCCGGCGATCTGGCCTTCCCCCGATTCGTTGCGGACCCGAAATAGGCCGACCGGCCGACGGAAACGTGGCTGAAGCTTCATGGCCGACGCGAAACGTCCCGATCCGAAGCGCCGATCCCCGGCATCGCGCCCGGGTAAAGCCGGCGAGTCGGCGCGCGGGCGTCGCACCACTTCGGTGTCCAGGCCCACACAAGCGGCCAACACCGGGCCGGCCGCCAGTCGCAACACCGCCCGAACGCTGCGTGAACATGTCGTCGAACCCATCAAGCGCTCATTCACCGAATCGGTGGAGCAGCGATCCGACCAACGTTTGGGTTTCACCGCCCGGCGTGCGGCGGTGCTGGCCGCGGTCGTCTGCGTGTTGACCCTGACCATCGCCGGGCCGGTTCGGACCTACTTCGCCCAGCGCACCGAAATGGAGCAATTGTCCGCAACCGAAGCGGCGCTGCGCCGCCAGATCGCCGATCTCGAGCAGCGCAAGGGCCAACTGGCCGACCCGGCCTACATTGCGGCGCAGGCCCGTGAGCGCCTTGGCTTTGTGATGCCGGGGGACATTCCATTTCAGGTCCAGCTGCCGCCCGGGGCGGTGGTGGCCCCGCAACCGGGCACCGATGCCGCCATGCCCACGAAGGGCGACCCTTGGTATACGTCGCTTTGGCACACCATTGCCGACGCGCCGCACCTTCCGCCCGCCGCCGCTGAGCCTCCCGCCCCGGAGCCCGAACCTGAGCCCGGACTGCCCGCACCCGTACCGCCCGAGCCGACGGCCCCCGGTGGTTGATCCCGCGGACCTGGAGGCGGTGGCGCGTCAGCTCGGTCGCGAGCCGCGTGGGGTGCTGGAGATCGCCTACCGATGCCCCAACGGCGAACCCGGCGTGGTCAAGACCGCGCCCAGACTGCCCGACGGCACACCGTTTCCCACGCTCTACTACCTGACGCATCCGGAGCTCACGGCGGCCGCCAGCAGGCTCGAGACCACCGGTCTGATGCGCGAGATGACCGAGCGGCTGGGCGACGATCCCGAACTGGCCGCGGCGTATCGGCGGGCGCACGAGTCCTATCTGGCCGAGCGTGACGCGATCGATCCACTGGGAACCAAGGTTTCGGCCGGCGGCATGCCCGATCGGGTCAAGTGCCTGCATGTGTTGATCGCGCATTCGTTGGCAAAGGGGCCCGGGGTGAACCCGTTTGGCGATGAGGCGGTGGCGTTGCTGGCCGCCGAGCCGGGCGCGGCGGCGAACCTGGTGGCGGGACAGTGGCTTTGAAGGGGACGATGGGGACGTGATGAGCCGGGTCGCCGCGATCGACTGCGGTACCAATTCGATTCGGTTGCTCATCGCCGACGCCGGCGGTGGGCAGCTCAATGACGTGCATCGGGAAACGCGGATAGTCAGGTTGGGCCAGGGTGTCGACGCGACCGGTCAGTTTGCGCCGGAAGCGATTGCCCGGACCCGGGCCGCGTTGACTGATTACGCGGCCCTGCTGAAGGTGCACGGCGTCGAACGGGTACGGATGGTCGCCACGTCGGCCACCCGCGACGCCGCCAACCGGGACAGCTTCTTTGCCATGACCGCGGAGGTGCTCGGTGCGGTGCTGCCCGGCGCGATAGCCGAGGTGATCACCGGGGCCGAAGAAGCGGAGCTGTCGTTCTCCGGCGCGGTCGGCGAACTGGACAGTGCCGGAGCGCCTTTCGTGGTCGTCGATCTCGGCGGCGGATCCACCGAGATCGTGCTCGGCAAGGCGGGCAACGAAGTCACCGCGAGTTACTCGGCCAACATCGGCTGTGTTCGGCTGACCGAACGCTGCCTGCACTCCGATCCGCCGACGCCCGATCAGGTGGCCGCCGCCCGCCTGGTGGTGCGCGAAGAGCTGGAACCCGCGTTGCGTTCGGTCCCCCTCGAGGAGGCTCGGACTTGGGTCGGCCTGGCCGGAACGATGACCACGTTGTCCGCCCTGGCCCACAACATGACTACCTATGATGCTGCGGCCATTCATCTTTCGCGAGTCGCCGGTGCTGATCTGCACGCGGTGTGTGACCGGCTGATAGCGATGACGCGCGAGCAGCGTGCCGCACTCCCACCGATGCATGAGGGCCGGGTCGACGTGATCGGCGGCGGTGCGATCGTGGTCGAAGAACTGGCTCGCGAGTTGCGCAGCCGCGCCGGCATCGACGAGCTGACCGTCAGCGAGCACGACATCCTCGACGGCATCGCCCTGGCGCTCTGCGACTAGGTCACATCTGCCACACCGGCCCCGGCAGGCGAGTGGCACTCTTTTTGCCCGCCTCGCAGCGACAAGTTCGGTCGATGTCATACCCGCGTGCGACCGTTCGGCAATGAGCTACCTACTTGCCGGCATAGAGCTTCGATACGTGCTGACTATGCAGTTGTCCCAACACGGGCCAGCGACCATCGCCGAAATGATCGACGCGCTGGACTGGCACCACTTTTCGGTCCGCGGCAGGGCATCCAAGGCGCTGTCAGATGCGTTGCGCTGGGAAATCGGACGCGGCAGGGTGCGCCGTCTCGGACGCGGTCGCTATGGGCCGGCCGAAATTCCGCGGGGGACCGAACACCGGATCCACCGGCGGGTGCTTGCTTTGCGCGCGGCAGCCAGGCTGTCGCTGTGAGGCGGGCAAAAACTGTGTTGCCTCAAGCGGTGACTCCTGTGGCAGAAGTGGCGTACGCCTGCAGGCGGTAGCCACGCCGGCTCGGGTTATTTCTTTGGCGGGCTTGCGTATTCACCGTGCTTGGCCGTACGCAAACCCAATGTCACGAGTGACTGCACCAGCACCGTGGCGGCGCTGACCCCGTCCACCACGGGAACGCCGATCTCCTCGGAGATCGAGTGGCACATGTCGGCCATTCCCGCGCAGCCCAGCACGATGCTGTCGGAGCGATCCACCTTGATGGCGGTGCGACACGCGTCGGTGACGATCGCGCGCGCCCGTGAGTCCGTCTCGAGGTCGAGCACCGGGATTTCGCAGGCGTGGACGCCCAGGCAGAACCGGTCCATGCCGTAGCGCTCGGCGAGCTCCGCGGCGCGTCCCGTGGTGCGAGCCAGGGTGGTGACCACCGAGAATCCCCGGCCGAGATGGCTGGCGGTATGCATGGCCGCTTCGGCGATCCCAATCACAGGCCCCCGAGCCAGCTCCCGAGCGGCGTCGAGGCCGGGGTCGCCGAAGCAGGCGATCACGTAGCCCTCAGCTCCCGAATGCTCACCTTGCTCGATGGCCTGCAGTAGGCCGGGGACGCTCATGGCCTCGTCGTAGTGACTTTCAATCGACGGCGGACCAATCGGGGAGGTCACCGCCGTGATTTCGGTGCCGGGGCCGGCCACCGCCCGCGCGCAGCGGCCGATCGCGGTGGTCATTGATTCGGTGGTGTTCGGGTTGATCACCCAGATACGGAGCACAGCCAATCTTGCACCAAGGCACCGGATAGGGGTGATGCGCATCCCGGACCTATCGGGGCGAGCCGCCCTAGCTGTGCGTTCAGTAGTCGCTCGGCTGCCTCGGCCGGCCGGGGGCGGATGCATTGAGCGGCGCGTCGATCAGCGGCAGCCTGATCCGGAATACGGTTTGGCCAGCGGCGGATTCGGCGGTCACCGAGCCGTCATGAGCTTTCACGATCGAATTGACGATGGCCAGGCCCAATCCGTGGCCCGGCGCGCTGGATCGCGACTTGCTGGAACGGACAAACCGCTCGAACAAATGAGGCAAGACCTCGGGGTCGATGTCGGGGCCGTCGTTGCTGACCGTTAGCTCGGTGTAGGGACCGTTGGGGTCGTCGGGGTAGTTGGTGATCCCGGTCTTCACCGTGACGCCGGGCGGCGTGTGCACCCAGGCATTGGTGAGCAGGTTGCTGACCAGCTGGTGCAGACGGGCGTGGTCACCGTTGACCCACACCGGTTCGTCGGGCAAGTCCTTGATCCAACGGTGGGTGGGCGCTGCCACGGCGGCGTCGTTCACGGCGTTCATCACCAGGTCGGTCAAGTCGAGGTGTTCGGTCTCCAGGTCCTCGCCTTCACCCAGGCGTGACAGCAGCAACAATTCGTCAACCAGGGAGGCCATCCGCCGCGCTTCTGACTCGATGCGGGCGAGCGCGTATTCGGTAGTCGGCGGTAGGTCCGAGCTGTCCTGGCGGGTGAGTTCGGCATACCCCTGAATGGCCGCAAGCGGGGTGCGCAGCTCATGGCTGGCGTCGGTGATGAATTGCCGCATCCGCAGATCGGAAGCCACCCGATGTTGCAGCGCGCTGTCGACGTTGTCCAGCAACCGGTTTAGCGTGTGCCCCACGATGCCGACTTCGTTGTCGGGGTCGGTGTCCTCGGGGCGAACCCGCACGCTGATCTGGTGGTCGTCGCCGGCGAGTGGCATCGCGGCGACGGTCGCGGCGGTTGCGGCGACCCGCCGCAGCGGGCGCAGGGTAATACCGACCACCCACACGGTCAGGGCCGCCGTGATCACCAGTGCGGTCGCGACAAGCACGCTGGTCGTGATTTGTTTTCGGGTGATGATGCGGTCCGCGATGCTCAGCGAAACCCCGACGATCAGGCGGTCGGATCCGGCGGCGCGGCTGTCGACTTGATAGGAACCCAGGCTGCCCAGCGTTTCGACACGTGACGGTTCGTCGGTCCAGTGTTGGGTCTCGATGGCGTGGATGACATCCGGTGGTGCCGGGCGGGGCGCGTCTTCGGAAAAGACCGCCGAGCCGATGACGACACCATCGCGCATCACCGCGATGAGGTTCCCGGGCGTCTGGCCGGTGAACTCGAGCAGAGCTTGGGATACCGGGGGAGTGCCGGTGTGGATCGAGGTGTGTTCGCCGTTGCGGTAGCGGGCATAGGCGTGGCTGAACGCATGCATGGACTCGACGACTTCGGCGTCGTTCATCGCGGTCACGTAGCCGCGCAGGCTGAGCACCGAGACCCCGCCCACCGCGACCAGCACGATCGTCACCACGGCCAGCACGCCAAGCAGCAGCTGCCAGCGCAACGAACGAGGAAGCCAGCGAGGCGTGTTCCGGTGGCCCGTCATTTCGGGCTCATTCCGCTGGTCGTAGCATGTATCCAATCCCGCGGACCGTGTGAATCATCGGCTCTCGGTCCGCGTCGATTTTCTTTCTCAAGTACGAGATGTAGAGGTCGACGATGCTGGTGCGCCCGGCGAAGTCGTAGTTCCAGACCCGGTCGAGGATCTCGGTGCGGCTCAGCGCGCGGCGCGGGTTGCGCATCAGGAATCGAAGTAGCTCGAACTCGGTCGAGGAAAGCGAGATCGGGGTGCCGCCGCGAGTGACTTCCCGGCTGGCCGCGTCGAGCTTGAGGTCACCAACCTTCAGGGACTCGTCGGCGGGCGGCGCCAGATGACTGGAGCGGCGCAACAGTCCGCGCAGCCGCGCCACCAGCTCTTCGAGGCTGAACGGCTTGGTCATGTAGTCGTCGGCGCCGGCCGTCAGTCCGGTGACACGGTCCATCACCGAATCGCGTGCGGTGAGGAACAGCGTGGGTGTGTATGCGTCGGAGTCGCGCACCCGCTGCAGGATCTGCAGGCCGTCGACGTCGGGCAGCATGATGTCGAGGACCAACACGTCAGGACTGATCTTGTCGAACTTGGATATGGCCTCGCGCCCGTTGTGGGCGATCTCGACGTCCCAGCCTTCGTAGTGCAGGGCCATTTTGACCAGATTGGTCAGCGCAGGTTCGTCGTCGACAAGGAGCACCCGAATGGGTGATCCGTCGGCACGGTGAATTCGGGGCAGCTGCCCCAAAATCGCCTGCCGTGGACGTTGAGTGCGCGTGGATCCGGTCATTGCTTTCAATGGTCCTACACACCTCCCGGCGCATATGCAGTCGTCAGGGACCTCATATCAACCTCAAATGTAACCGTGAAGTGCGGCCCCGGCTATGACCGCTTGTTGCTAGGGGCTGTGGGCCGACCGCGCACGATTGAGTTGTTTTGGTCCGCAAGCGATTAGGGGGCAGAGGTCGCCGCCCCGCTATTGGTGCACAGCACGGACCGGCGCAAAGCGCAGTGGCCGCGCACCTTGCGGTGCGCGGCCACTGTTGTCCTGCTCTTGTATCAGGCCCAGCTGGAGCCGACGGCGCTGTCGGTCTGCGCCATGTTGTTGCCGGCGGCCTGAACCTTCTGGCCGTGCGAGTTGGCCTGCTCGTAGATCACCTGGAAGTTGCGACCCAACTGGGTGATGAACTCCTGGCAAGCCACCGAACCGGCGCCGCCCCAGAAGTCACCGGCGGCCAGCACATCGCGAACGATGGCCTGGTGCTCGGCCTCCAAGGAGGCGGCCTGGGCGCGGATGAGCGCGCCGTGGGCGTCGACATCGCCGAACTGGTAATTGATGGTCATTGGTTTTGTCCTCCTGAATCGAAAGTGTCGGGCCGGTACTAGCTGCTGAGGATCTGCTGGGAGGCCTGCTCTTGCTGCTCGTAGTTGTTCGCGTCGCGAACGAGCCCGTCACGCACCCCGTGCAGCATGTTGACGATGTTGCGGAAAGCGGTGTTCATCTGGCCCATGGTGTCCAGTGAGGTTGCCGAGGCCATACCGCTCCAGCCTGCGCCGGCGATGTTCTGCGAGGACGCCCACATCTTTCGGGCCTCGTCCTCGACGGTCTGGGCGTGCATTTCGAAACGGCCCGCCATGTCCCGCATCGCGTGCGGGTCGGTCATAAAGCGTGTGGCCATGATTCCTGTCTCCTTATGTTGAAGTCCGCATTTGTATGATTTCTAGCACCTGGACTGCTTCGGTGGTAGCCGAATCGCGGATAGATTACGACCCGCCGGTTAATTGCTGGCCTCAAACGAGTGACATGTTCCCCCTTTTTTCCGGCGTCACACGACGACCTGTTTGGGCATGACGATCGGCTTGAAGCCGTAACGCGGTCCCGCATACGCACCGGCGCCCTTGGCGGCTGCGGCCATGCCCGGCACCCCGGCCACTCCGGAAACCGGGGCAGCTTCCTCGGGAACCGTCCAGCCGCTTCCGCCCAGCGCACCAGTGGTCGCAGCTGTCTCCGGAAGGGCG
Source organism: Mycobacterium marinum (assembly GCF_003391395.1). Taxonomy (NCBI): domain Bacteria; kingdom Bacillati; phylum Actinomycetota; class Actinomycetes; order Mycobacteriales; family Mycobacteriaceae; genus Mycobacterium; species Mycobacterium marinum. The sequence goes on along the minus strand of NZ_CP024190.1, from coordinate 5,281,574 downwards.
CTCGACCAGCTGGTGGGTACGGCCAGCTTGCCGACCAGGGTCGCCTCGCCCAAAGCCGCGCCAACGCCGGTGGGCGTCACCGTGTTCGCCAGCCCTGCGGTGGCGGCAGCCGCACCTTCGGCGGCCTCGATGGCGCCTTCGGCAGCAACTACCGGTGCACCGGTATCGAGAGCGTTTGCCAGGAAAATCGCGGTAGGAATAGTGGCCGTGGTGTACCAAGCCGCGGTGTTAACCCCGCCGTTGATGACGTTCGCAACAAACCCAATGCCGAGGAAGTCCTCGATGTCCTGAATGATTCCGCCCAGTCCCGTCGCGTCGATAGCCGAAGTTATCGGCGAGGCGAGTCCCATGATGGTGTTGGGCAGGTTGCTCAGCAGGCTGGTGATGCCGTCGGTTGCCGCGGCGGATGCGGCGGCCTGACTAACCGCCGCCGACTGTGCGGCGAGCCCGCCCGGGTTGGTGGTCTGCTGCGGTGTGCTCAGCGGCTGCAGGGATCCCGAGGTCGAGGAAGCGGCCGCGTAGCCGTACATCGCCCCGGCGTCCTGCGCCCACATCTCGGCGTAGAGCGCCTCGGTTGCCATGATCGCCGGGGTGTTGATGCCCAGGAAGTTCGTCGCAACCAGTGCCGCCAGCAGCGATCGGTTGGCGGCGACCACCGGCGGCGGCACCGTCATCGCGAACGCTGCCTCGTAGGCGGCCGCCGATGCCGCGGCTTGCGCCCCGGCGTGCATCGCCGCTTCCGAGGTGTAGGTCAACCACGCCAGATACGGCTGAGCGGCGGCGATCATCGCCATCGACGCCGGGCCCATCCAAGACTCGGTGGTCAATCGGGTGATCACCGATTCGTAGGAGGCGGCCGTTGTGCCCAACTCGACGGCTAGGCCATTCCATGCGGCGGAGGCGGCCATCATGGGGCCTGCCCCGGCACCGGCGTACATGCGTGCGGAGTTGATTTCAGGAGGTAAGGCGCCAAAATCCATTGCTGTATCCCTCTTTTAGTGAAAGTTGTGGTGTTTTATCGATATGGGAGACGTGTTGCCCAATGGCGCCTAGACCGCGGCCGGCTTTGGCATGACGATTGGCTTGACGCCGTAGCGTGGCGCACCAAATCCGGCGCTGTTGCGTGCGGCCGAACCCAACCCGGCCGGCACGCCCATGAACGTTCCCGGGGCGGCCGTCGGCGCAGCGGCTGTCCAGCCGGCGCCGGCCAGCGGGGTCGTGCTCGATACCAAGGTGGCCGATCCGGCCCAGGTCGGGGGCACCGAGAGCATGCCGACCGCGGATGCCCCGCCAATGCCAGCGGCGATGGGCGCACCCAGGGCGGCCTCGGCTCCTCCGAGCTCACTGAGCGCACCCAGCCCGGCTTCTGCTCCCAGGCTGACGTCGGCTTCGGCGGCTTCCTCGGCGGGAAGCAGACCGCCACCCGCCAGACCGATCAGAGTGGATGAGGCCGAGGCCCAGTTCCCAACGCCGATGTTGGTGAGGTTGCCGATGTTGCTCGACCAGGAGTCGGGAATAATCGAGCCGGCGTTTTGGATGAAGCCGCTGATTCCCGAGGTAATGCCGTCCAGAGGTGAAGCGGCCGCTGCGGAGTTGAGGTTTTCGGTTGCGCCGTATGTCCCGGCGCTGGCCCCCAGGGTGTTCACGAACATGTCGTGCATGGCCTGTGCATCCGCGCTGACCTGCTGGTAGTAGGTGCCATACGCGGTGAAGAGTGCGGCCTGCAGTGCCGATACTTCATCGAGGGCGGCCGGAGCTATCACGGTGGTCGGAGCTGCCGCGGCGGCATTTTGCGCCGACATAGAGCTACCGATGGTCCCCAGCTGCGCGGCCGCGGCCGTCAACTCTTCAGGCACTGTTTTAAGGAATGACATCCAATGCTCCTTGCTTATGAGCTCCCCGCCCCTGGCCACCCGAGCTGAATCTGTGGGTAGGCATAAGGGCCCCTGTGTGTTGGCGTAACGCTAGCCACCCACGTGTCCACATTCGCGATTGAATGACGTATAGTGATAGCTCGTTTACGGCTTTTTAACGAAGGCGCCGACAGTTTTTACAAGCTCTTGTCGGCCGACATAGTCGTGTCATCTGGCCTCAGACGGGCGACACAGTAGTCTGGCGCGCGGCGCGCGGATGTTACGCGCATCACGGCCGGGGCGCACGTCGGTGTTGGGGGCGATTTCCACAGGGGAGGGGCGTCTCGAGCCCGGCGGGTACGCGATAGATTCGCCGGCGGGCCCCCATAGCCCAATTGGCAGAGGCAGCGGACTTAAAATCCGCCCAGTGTCGGTTCGAGTCCGACTGGGGGCACAGGGTAAGCGCTGTTAGAGGGCGCATTCGACGGCCGTCGCGGCCCCGCGCGGAAGATTTCCGGCGCTTGTGACAGCAGCGTGACAGCAGGACAGTGTGCGACTGACGATGATTGGTTACACGCGGGCCTCGGTTTGTGTTTTCTGTCGGAGTCTCTCATAGGGGGTCTGGCCGTTGAGGCCGCCGTGGGGGCGGTGGTAGTCCTGCCATTCTTTGAGTTTGGCGTTGAAGATGTTGACGTCGTCGATGATGACCCCGTCGAGTAGCCGGTAGAACTCTTCGGCGTCGATGCGGTGCGATCGCTCCACTTTCCCGTTCAACCTGGGTGTTCGCGGCTTGATGTAGATGTGGTTGATGCCCTGGTCGAGCACGTGCCAATGGAACGCGGACTGAAATTCGGCACCGTTATCGGTTTGGACCGTCTCGACCTGGAAGGGCAGTTGGGAGAGCACGTAGTCAACGAACTGGATGGCGGTCTTTTGGTTGTTGCGCGGGTAGATCCGCATGACCCGTAATCGGGTGCAGTCGTCGATGGCGGTGAACTGGTAGAACTTGCCGCGACGGCCCACCGCCTTGGCGGGTTGCGCTCTCCCGGGCGCCCCGGCAGCGGCCCGGGCCGGCAGGGGTTCGACGAACTTGACGTCGATCTGGACGTGATGTCCTGGGCGCTGCTTCTCATAACGGGTCCAGCGCCGGTCGTGGCGCTTGTAGCGCTGCGAGGCCGGCAATCGCCCCATGTCCAGCCGGTGCAGGATCCGCCATACCCCCGACTGGCTGATCTCGATGTCGTGGTAGCGCCGCAAGTACATCGCGATCTTGCCGGGGCCGAAGTGGTAGTGGCGGCGCAGGTAGACGATCTTGTCGACGACCTCGGCGCGGGTGGCATTGGGGCTGGTCCGCGGGCGTCGCGATCGATCCCGCAGGCCGTCCACCCCCTCCTTCTCGTAGCGACCAAGCCAGGTGTAGTACGTCGGCCGGCTGATCCCGAAGTATCGGCAGGACATCGCCACATTGCCGGTGACTTCCTCGACATGACGAAGGACCGCGAGACGGCGACGCACCTCGCGGTCGAAAACAGGCTCATTCACCCGAAACTCCTATGGCTCAGGAGGTCCGGGTGTCAAGCAACTCCGTCAGTTTCACACAGCAGGACGGCAGCACGCGCCTAGTAGTAGGTGTGTAACTAGGACGGATTGAACACAGGCGCAACATCAAAACCGGAGCGCCCTGCGACGTTGCGCAAAGAAGGCGCAGGGTTTACATCGCGTTCGCCGGGCTCGACCTGTGCTCGCGAGGGTTACCTGTGATCCGTATCGACGTGATTCATGCGCTGTGCCTACCGGGCGATTTCATGGTCAGGCTAATTGCAGGACGCGAGCTGGCAAATGGGCTGAGAATCGAGAAGTCTCCTCTATGGTAGCCACGTGCACATCAGCAGCGCTCTTGAAAGGGGCTACCTCCCGAAAGAGCTGCCTCCCTGTTTCTCGTCGGCAACTTTCGCCGCTGCTGTGGGATCGATTACGCGGCCATCCGATGCAAAGTGGACCTATCCCGTCCGATTCAGCCTCATCCGTGCTGGCGGGGTACGCCGATCTTTGGAAGTCCCAAATCCATTCAGCCAGTACTTCATCGTGGAACAATGCTCCGCGCATTGGGAAACTCTGCGTCGGATTACAAGTCGAAGTGAAATATCTTTAAGCCGGCCACTACGTGGCGGAACGGACCGGTCTATGCGTTACCGGACACCCATGGATAGGTGGGCACGTGAACTCATAGCACGAATGCCAGGTGGCCGCGTCACATTGAAGACGGATATCAGCCAGTTCTATCCTTCAATTTATACGCACGCGGTGGACTGGAGTATCCGGGGAAAGGCGCGTGCGAAGAAAGACGTTCGAGGACGGGGTTTGGGACCGGATCTGGATAAGTTACTCCGCAATTCGAGAGGCGGCCAGACGATCGGCCTATCAGTCGGCCCGGATACATCCTGGCTTGTAGCGGAGGTCGTGCTCGCGAACATAGATGCGGCTCTAGCCAAAAAGTTTCCCGCTGCTGTTCGGCGGATGGCTCGCTTCGGCGATGACTTGACCGTGTACGCGTCGTCTCTGGGTGAGGCTGACGAGATCCTTGCTGCTTATCAAGTCCTGCTGCTTGAGTACGAGCTTGCTATCAACCCAGTGAAAGCGTCGATTGTCGATGACCTCCTACCCGTCGAAGCAACGTGGGTCAGGAAGCTGCGTGCGCATGGCTATAGGGATGACCGAGACTACAATCTCACGGCTGATGTGATCGACTTGTTCGACGTCGCCTTCGAGGAGCGGTCGCGCCATCCGACTAACGGCGTATTGAGCTACGCGATCAAGCGATGCAACCCATTCCCCGCAGGCGTGGATAGCTGGCCCGTGTATCGCGACTTAGTTCTTGCCTCAATAGGTGTGGAACCAAGCACCCTACCGCACGCGCACGCCGTTCTTGAATTTGCATATCGGCACGGCTTATTAGTCGACAAAACCCGAATCACAGAGATTCTCAATAAATCCCTCGCGGATCACGCGAAACTTGAACATGGCTTTGAAACTAGCTGGATTCTATATATGATTCGTTCCCTATCGCTAGAACTTGATTCGGGTTCAGCCCGTGTTGTGTCGGCGATGAGCGACAATTGCTCGCTAATTCTTCTTCGAGACATTTGCGAAAAATCTGTGCGTCTGAGGCGGGAAGTTTCATTCGACGCGGCAGTAACGCGGGCCGAGCGAAGTGACGCACTAAGCTCCAGCGATTGGCTGCTAGCTTACGAGTACCGGCACAATCGCTGGTGCCGTCCGAAGAACTGGGACCGTCACGCCAGTTGGAAGGAGCTTCACCGGGCCGGTGTGCGGTTCTATTTGAAGACTAGCAAACCTCCACGAAAGGTACTTCGCCGGAGAAGGCCTAGCTTCGTGGCTTCCTGGTTGTACGGCCCCTAGGGAGGCCTCGAAGCAGGGGTATACGGGCAGGTGTAGTGCTGCCTAAGTTCCTGTTCGGTGCTGCAGCGGCACTACGTTGTCCGCCTCCACCACACCGCGCCCGACCTTGGGTGCTGCCTGTTCGTCTTCGTTGATGTAGTCCGCATAAGTGGTCAGCGTCAGTACGAACGTGGAGTGGCCGAGCCACTTCGACACCTGCATGTAGTGCTCGCCAGCGGACAGGTTCATGGTCGCGAAGGTGTGCCGTAGATCGTGGAAGCGGACTGCACCCAGACCCATCGCTCGGCAAGCGGGCTGCAAGTAGTGCTCGTACAAGCTTGCCGCACATACCGGCTTAGCCCAATCGAACACATAGCGATTCCGCCGACCGGGAAACAGCGGTGGGGTCTGCTGCACAGATAGGTGACAGCGGTTAGGCCGCCTGTTCGGAGGTCTGGGTCATGATGGTCTCGAATTCGATGGGCGTCAATCGGCCGAGTGCTGTCTGACGGCGACGACGATGGTAGGTGCGTTCGATCCAGGTGATGATCGCGATCCTCAGCTGTTCGCGGGTGTCCCAGGTTCGGCGGTTCAGGACGTTTTTCTGCAGCAGCGAGAAGAAGGACTCCATGGCGGCGTTGTCGCCGGCCGAGCCCACTTGGCCCATCGAGCCAAGCATGCGGTGACGAAACAGGCTCTGCTGCAACTCCCTTGACCGAAATTGACTACCGCGGTCGCTGTGTAGCACACAGCCGGCCACCTTCTGTCAATGGCCAAGTTGAAGTATCCGCTGGTGGCCAGATAGAAGTATCCACCCCGTGCGGTAGTTCCTAGGTTGGTGTGGGTTGCTCCTTCCGGTGCTGGGCGTCCTTCATGCGGTAGGAGTCGCCGTCGGTGATGACGACGGTGGCGTGGTGTAGCAGGCGGTCGAGGATGCTGACTGCGGTGGTCTGCTCGGGCAGGAACCGGCCCCATTGTTCGAAGGGCCAGTGTGACCCGATGGCCAGGCTGCGGCGTTCGTAGGCGCCGGCGACCAAGCGGAACAGCAGTTGGGTACCGGTGTCATCGAGTGGGGCGAAGCCGAGTTCGTCCAAGATGATCAGGTCGACCCGCAGCAGCGATTCGATGATCTTGCCGACGGTGTTATCGGCCAGGCCGCGGTAGAGGGTCTCGACGAGATCAGCGGCGGTGAAGTAGCGGACCCTGAGCCCGGCGTGGATCGCCGCGGTCCCCAACCCGATCAGGGTGTGGGACTTGCCGGTGCCGGCCGGGCCGATGATCGCCAGGTTCTGTTGGGCCCGTATCCATTCCAGACTCGACAGGTAGTCGAAAACCTTCGGCGGGATCGACGAGGCGGCCACGTCGAAGGACTCCAACGTTTTCGAGACGGGGAACGCGGCGGCCTTGAGCCGGTTGACGATGTTGGAGGCATCCCGGGCGGCCAGTTCGGTCTCGACGAGCGTGCGCAGCACTTCCTCAGGAGTCCAGCGTTGGGTCTTGGCGGTCAGCAAGACCTCGGGTGCGCTGCGCCGCACCGCGGCCAACTTCAACCGCCGCAGCCCGGCATCCAGATCAGCGGCCAGCGGCGGCACCGACGGCGGCGCCACGGGCTCGACGGCAGTCGTTGGTGATGTCGTGGTCATGAGATCACCTCGTCATCGGCTCCGACGGGTCCGATCTTGTAGGCGTCCAGGGAACGCATCGGGGCGACCGGTAGGTCCAGAATCAGCGCATCCCCGGCAGGGCGGGGTTGTGGGGTTCCGGTGCCGGCGGCCAGGATGGAGCGCACGTCGGCGGCCCGGAACCGGCGAAACGCCACCGCCCGGTGCAGCGCCGCGATCAGCGCGTCGGTGCCGTGGGCGGCCCCCAGGGCGAGCAGGATCTCCAGCTCTGCGGCTAGGCGGGTGTTGCCGATCGCCGCGGCGCCGACGAGGAATGCCTCGGCGTCCGCGCCGAGGGCGCAGAACTGCTTCTCCACGCTGGTCTTGGGCCGCGGGCCCCGACTCGGTGCCAGCCTTGGCCCGTCGTAGTGCTCATCGAGGATCGACGCTGAGCCTGGGGCGACCAGTTCGTGTTCGGCCACGATCATCCCGGTAGCCGGCTCGACCAGGCAGACCGCGCCGTGATCGACCACCACGGCCACGGTGGTGCCGATCAGCCGGGTGGGTACCGAGTAGCGGGCCGAGCCGTAGCGCACACAGGAGAGTCGGTCGACCTTGCGCAGCACCGTGGGCGCCCCGATCTGTAAGCGCAACGATGGAAGTGGTTGCAGTACTTGGCGTTCGGAGACCAACCGTTCGTCGGGAATCGCCTGAATCTCCGAGTGCGCCAGGGCATTGACCTCGTCGCACCACGCCGCCGCAGCGGCGTTGGCGGCCCGGATGTCGATCGGCACGCCGTCGACGGCGGACTGGGTCAGCAGCGGCACCGCCAGGTCGCGTTGGGCATAGCCGCACAGGTTCTCCACGATGCCCTTGGATTGTGGGTCGTTGGCGTGACAGAAGTCCGGGGCGAACCCGTAATGGGTGGCCAGTCGGACGTAATCCGGGGTCGGGACGACCACATTGGCGACTACCCCGCCTTTGAGGCAGGCCATCCGATCAGCCAGCACCCGCGCCGGGACCCCGCCGATCGCCGACAGGGTTTCGGCGATCAACGCCAGCGTGGTCGAGGCCTTCTGGTCGGGGAAACGCACGAATCGCCACCGGGAGAATGCCAGCACCGCGCAGAACAGGAACAATCCCGGTGCCGCTTGGGCCCAGTCGATCACCAGGTACTGCCCTGGTGGCCATACCGCTGGACGGCGTCCGCAGTGATTGGCGCTGCGCCACAACGTCTTCGCCTCGGCAACAAGACGCCGGAAGTTGCGATCCGAGCCTTGGTAGCCTGCGGTGCGGGCGATCGGCAGCAGCCGCTTGGCCGAGATCCGGCCTCCAGATTTCTCGACACGTTCGGCGACCAGCTCGGCCACCGAATCGTAGTTGTGCCCTCGTTCGGCCCGCCGTGCCGGCGGTATGCCGGCCTGGTCGGCCTCGAATTTGTCGATGATCTTCTTGACGGTGCGATGCGTGGTGCCGCACGCGTCGGCGGCGGCCCGGTACGACCCGAGCTGTTGATAGGCAGAAATGATGTCCATGCGGTCCTTCGCAGACTTCAATGGAACTCCCCGGTGGTGATGGCGATTGGTTGGCGCCTTCACCGTCACCATCGGGGCCCGCAGTTCCTGATCGACACGACGAACACGGGGTGGATACTTTTATCTGGCCAAAACTGGATACCTCGACTTGGCCACCAGTGGCTACTTTTTCATGGCCACGGACACCTTCGCGGCGCGGCGAGCAACCGCGGAATCGAGTGCGGCAACAGCGATGGAGGATTCCATCCGCTCAGCCATCGAATAGCCGACGATGCGGTTGGACCACACGTCCTTGATCGCGCACAGGTAGAGCTTGCCTTCCCGGGTCGGGTGCTCGGTGTAGGGGTCGGACCGGGGCGCGGTGTCGGCATTTCTGCTGATCCGTTTCCCCGGCCCGCCCTCCGAACCCGCCGAGCGAATCTCTCCGCAACGGGCTCTCCACGGATTCAGGCCACTGTTGCGGTTATGTGCGTCAGCCTCGCTGTCCATGGGGTGTTGATCTTCGTGCCCCGGTAGCGGTATCGGGTGACCTCCACCTTCTGCGGCCGGAACATCGCCGTCTTGCCTTCGCGGATCTGCCAATTGGGCAGGAACCGTCGATGGAAGACGCCCCAAGCCAGCCCGTGGTGCCGTTTGCGCATCCAGGTCACCACCCGCCACCACGTGAAGTGGTCAAGATAGTCGAAGGTGCGTTTGGACACCCCGTGCTGGAAGTAGTTGCACCATCCCCGCAGGACGGGGTTGAGTCGGCGCAACAGATCAGCGAGCGTCCGATGTTTGTGTCGCCGCGTCAGATTCCTGACCTTGTCGGTGATGGACATGAGCGCCTTCTTCGACGGCCAGGTGTAGACGTAGTGCTTAGTCGTGCCCCTCTTGATCTGCCGCTGGATGCGGAAGCCGAGGAACTCGAACCCCTCGTCGATGTGGCAAACCCTGCTCTTCTCGGCCGACAGGCGCAGGCCTATCGGCGCGAGCACTGCCGTGATCTCATCCCAAAGCGATTCGGTATCAGCACGATTGCCGTGGACCATGACGCAAAAATCGTCCGCGTAGCGCACGATTTTCATCGTCGGGACTCCGGCGCGCCGATGCTTCGCGCGTGTCCAGTACGGGCCGAGCGCCTTCCACTTCGCGTCGAAGTGCTCGTCCAGAACGGACAGGGCGACATTGCTGAGCAGTGGTGACAGGATTCCGCCTTGCGGAGTGCCGGTGACGTTGTCCCGGTAGCCGAGATCCTTCGAGAGAATCCCGGCCTTGAGGAACGACTTCACCAGGGCCAGAACGCGTTTGTCCCCGACGCGTCGCCGCACCCGGTCCATGAGGGCCGGATGCGAGATTTCGTCAAAGCACGCCGTGATGTCTCCCTCGAAAACCCAGTGATAGGCCCGTGAGCCGCTGGCGAGGTGATGGATCTCGGCGATAGCGTCCTGGGCTCGCCTGCGTGGCCGGAACCCGTATGAGCACGGATGGAAGTCCGCCTCGAAAATGGGCTCCAGCACCAGTTTCAGCGAAGCTTGCACGACCCGGTCGGCCACGGTCGCGATACCCAGACGGCGGAGCTTGCCGTTCGCCTTCGGGATCGTCACCTCCCGCACCGGGTCCGGCCGAAATACCCGCTCCTTGAGCTCCTCGCGGAGCCGCTCGAGCAGTCCGGCTGCCTCCACCGGACCGAGAGACCGCGGTGCGATCCCATCGGCTCCAGCGGAACGCGCACCCTTGTTCGTCCGCACCCGCTCCCACGCGACGGTGAGAAAGTCCGGGTCATGAACGAGGTTGTACAAATCATCGAAACAGCGGTCGGTTTCATCGACTGCCCAATGGTGCAGCTTGCGCTGCATCCTGCGTACTCGCAGCTCCGCCGTCTCCGGGTCGGGCCACGAAGCACTCGTATTCACAAGTGACCTCCACAGTTTGCGTACTCGCCGCGAACCCGCTGGAGCCCTTCGCCATGTGACCGGTTTTCCCGGCCTCGGACTACTACGGCTCCTCCGCCCCACCACGCCGGCATCGGCCGACGACGTGCCTTCCCCTCCCGCCCGGCGGGCTGCCGGATCGGGTCGGGGACCGGCGCGGTGGTTCCCGTGTTCACTGTCAACCGTTTGACGGGTGAGGTGCCCAGCTATGCCCCTGCGACCTCGTCACGGCTACGCCGCAGACCTTCACCGTGACCTCCCGAACCGGCGACATCAACCGGCCCGCGAGTTCCCCGCCATTCGCGGCGGGTGCGCGTCGCTGCCCAGCCCACATCCGCCAGGTTGGAGCTGGTGTTTTTCTCTTGAGAGGCGTTCAGCCGCTGGTTCCTCGCGTACACCTTCCCGTCTCGCTAGCCGGACCCGTCCTGTCTGGCAGTACCAGGCCGTCCCGGCGTTGTCGGGGCTGCTTCCCACCCTCACCGACGTCTCCTCGGATCGGGCTGCCCCCAGCTTCTACCGAACCACTGCGATGGCTCGGCGACGGTGGTCTCTCACCCCCGTTCGGTTGAACAGCGCCTCACGGCGCTCGATGTCGGACAGCCACAGCTGGTTGGGGCCCGCGGCGGTGAAGTCCCGGCGCACGAGATCGTCATGCGCCGGAGCCCCCACTTTGGCCTTCTTCCCGCGTTTCTTCTTGCCGAAGACGCTGAACCAGCCGTTGGCGCTGCAGATCCGCCACACCGTGCGCTCCGCTACACAGAACCCGGCGGCCTTGGCTTCATCGGCCAGAAACCGGTAGCCGAATTCCGGGTCGTCGCGGTGGGCGTCGAACAGGGCGTTGGCCAGATGCGCCCGGTTCCACTCGGTGTCGGTCACGGGTTGGTCGAGCCAGCGGTAGTAGGGCGCGCGAGCGATGTTGAGGACCCGGCACGTCACCGTGACGGGGATACCGTCGGCGGCCAACTCACGGACGAGCGGGTAGATCATTTTCCCGGAAGATGCGCCTGCGAGAGATAGGCCGCCGCCCGGCGCAGCACTTCATTTTCCTGCTCTAGCAAACGAATTCGCTTACGCGCTTCCCGCAGTTCGGCTGATTCGCTGGTGGTCGTCCCGGCCCGCTTACCGTCGTCGACATCGGCCTTCTTCAGCCACCCGTACAGCGTCGTGTAGTGGATCCCGAAATCCGAGGCAATCTGCTCCAACGGAACCTCGGGATCACGGTTGCGGGCGACCCGGACAACGTCGTCGCGGAACTCCTGAGGGTACGGCTTAGACACAGTGACATCCTTCCAGCCCAGCCCCGCAGGACTAGACACATCAGATGTCACCTATTCATGCAGCAGACCCACAACTCATCCGGCCCGGCTGTCACCCCACCCGACTATGCGTCCTGACGACGGTCAGATGGACGCGCCGGTAAATGTACGTGCGTTTGTCGGCCCGCTGTGCTCTTCTGTAGGGCTGCCCACCAGAAGGGAGCCACAGGCGATGTGAAAGTACGAGACCAAGGAACAGCAATGAATGATGAACAGGAAGAAATCGAGCGAGTACGGGACTGGGTTGGCCGGCTAGAAGGGTTCGCGTCGGCGCTTGACGACATCGACGGCGAAGACCCGGCAGAGTTCTGTGAGAACGCCGGTGATGTCTGGCAAAGCGCAATCATGATTGATCCCCCACCGAGGACTAGCGCGGCCATGGTCATTGCCTTGGAAGGCTTGAACGCGCTGTTGGACGTGATGACCGCCGTGGCGTTCGACTGGGCTGACACCCCCGACGTACGAGACCGTTTTACGCGCGAGTCTGCCCAGGAACTCGCCAAGAAGGCCCTAGGCAATGTTGTGTCCGAGGGTCGCCGCTGGCTGGCCGCAGGCATTGTTCCCGCAATAGACGAAGTGCAACAACGAGTTTCAGCGGTTGTCGCCGCCGTAGCTCAGGCCAAAGATGCCGTTGAGACCAAGAACGCGGAACTGGACGCGCAGGACGCCGAAGCTGAAGCGGATCAGTATGGAGCGATACTGCTTTACCGCGACCCCCGTGCGTCAGACGCACCCATCTTCACAAAGGTGTGTTCGTTCACCGCGGAAGAGAACGCCCGATACGTAACGGCTTACGACCGATTTCGGCGGATGCAGGACAGTGATCTACTGCAGCACATTGACTACGAAAATGACCGGTTGGTGGATGTGCTGGTGGGCGTCCTCAATGAGTTGCGCAGTCCGCAGCAGCGTCGTGTGTCGCTCTTGAACTCGGTGGCCATGGATGAGCGGAAGTGCAAATTGCGCTCGGCGTTGATCTCGTTTACCGCTGCGCTGCAGATTCACGAGTACCAAACGATTCGCCGTGCGCGGCGAACGCTGGGGTTAGACCGCGCACAGGTGAACGAGGTTAAACAGCTGTTCGCCGACCTGAAAAGACAGTCCTTCGATTACCGATGGCTGGAAGCGTTGCGGGATGCGTTGCAGCACGGCGACATCAACGCGTTTGGGTGGAAATTTTCAGTGAGAGCGCAAGGCGAGCCCGAAGTGACGGTCACGATGGATCGCGCGTTCATGCTGGACGAGTTTCTGAAGGACAACCGGACGAAACCCTGGCTGAAACGGCGGGAGTTGGAAGAGTTGGATTCTGACCCCAGCGTGCTTGACATGATCAAACGTGTACAGCCGCTGATGGATCCGCTGCAGAAAAAGCTGGACAAAGTGCTTTACCCGAATGCAGCCGAGGACGCTGCGACAGTGCGGGAGCTGGTCCAGCGGTTTGAGGGCAGGCAAGGCGCGTACTACCTGCAAACTGGCCCCGGCTTCACACGTCGGCTCATGGCACCGCCGATGATGGAACTTGAGCCGCGCATGCTGTACCTGGCCGACACCTACGAGTCCGATGATGAAGCACCTGGCAACGGTGGTTCGGGGGACGCGGCAGCGTCGTGACAGCGGCGTGACAGCAGCGCGGCGGCGATCCGGCTGCCTGCGGCTATGACCAAGCAGCGGCTGCAAACCCCAGTTTCGTCGCAGGAGAGTGGCGCTGAACTGGGGGTTTTGCGGCCCTGCTGGATCGCGACGAGACTTTGCAGCAACTCCAATCGAACAGGGAAGTCCGACTTAAAATCCGTCAAGTGTCGGTTCGAGTCCGACTGGGGGCACAGGCCCGTATGGCCAGTGGCGGCCATTTATGCGATTGACACTGCGTCGATCAGGATTGCGGCTCGCCTAGGCGCAACCCTCCCTGCCCTTACCCGGTAGCGATGGCTCCGATCGGGCAAATATCCGCAGGTCGGTGGGCGTTGCGTCTACTGTCCCGCTATGGAACGCGTTTGGCAGTGGGCCTGGGATCGGTGTGGGGCACGATATTCGTGGGCGATTTGTGTAGTCACGTTCGCGGTGGTGCTGCCGGTTTATCTTTTGCTGTCTTTTTGGGTCGTCGCCTTCGAGAACTCGGGTCACTACATTGAGGCGGCGGTGGTCACCGTTGCCGTCGTATCGCTCGGATTGTGGGTGATCTTTCTTCCCAGCGTCGTGCGGCGCCGCCTCCCAGAGAAGTGGGCCGCTGATCATGACGTCGATCGGCTCAGCGCTTTGGAAGCGACCTATGGGTACGGCCGGGGCGTCGTGGCCCGAGGGCTGGGCAGCAATGTTGTCTTGGGAGCATTCAACCTGGTCGCTGTTGGCGCCGTCGCCGGAGCAAGTGGGTCGCGGCTGGTTCAGTACGGGATCGTGGGCGCCGCCACCGGGATTGGAATCCAGCTGATCGCTATTCACAGCTTCGTAGAGGCGGCGCTGCGCCCCGCCCGGGTGGCGATCATCGGCGATACGGCGATCGGCGACTCGCTGCCTCGTTCTCGCCCCACTTTCGCGGCGTGGTCGAACCTGTCCGTGTTTGGAGTCGCGTTCAATTTCGCCATTGTGGGCGCCATGTTGGCGGGTCTGATCAGCCAGGCGCATACGGTGCCGCTCGTTTCTCTGGTGATCGGTGCCGGTATGGCGGTTGTCTTTGGAGTGCCGGTCATCGTTGCTCCGTCGTTCTCACCGTCGATGCAACCGATTAGGGACCTTGCCGCCGGGACCGAACGTGTCGCGGCCGGTGACTACAGCCGGCGCCTCCCGGTGGTTCAAGACGATGACCTCGGCGCGCTGGCCGCGTCGTTCAACCACATGCAGGCCGGTTTGGTTGAGCGGCAACGACTTCAGACAGCGTTCGGGACGTATGTCGATCCCGGTCTGGCGGCGCGGCTACTGGAGCAAGGCGACGATGTCTTCACCGGGGAGCGCCGCCAGGTCACCGTGATGTTCGTCGATGTGCGTGACTTCACCCCGTTCGCCGAAGCCCACACCGCCGAGGCCACCGTCTCGCGCCTCAACGAGTTGTTCGAGATCGTGGTGCCCACCGTCGTGGACGCTGGGGGGCACGTCAACAAGTTCCTCGGTGACGGGGCGCTGGCCGTCTTTGGCGCCCCCAACGACCTTGCGGACCACGCCGATGCCGCTGTCGCCGCCGCTATTCTGATTCACCGCCGTGTCGTTGAGCGATTCGGCGAGGAGTTTCGCATCGGCATCGGAATCAATACCGGGGTTGTGATCGCCGGAACCATCGGCGGCGGCGGCAAACTCGAGTTCACCCTCATCGGTGACACCGTCAACGTCGCAGCTCGGGTCGAGCAACTGACCAAGGCCACCGGTGACGCGATCCTTCTCACCCAGCAGTGCGTCGATGCGCAGGGGTCACGCCCCGCTGGACTCATCGACCGTGGACTGCATGTGCTGAAAGGAAAATCGGCCGCCATCCAGGTGTTCGGCCTTCACCAAGAGAGCGACATGCGGGCCGACCTCACCCACTAAGCAGCGGGCATACCAGGGTCTGCCGCCTCACCATCGCGGTCGGCCAATTCCGTTACTGCAGAACGCAGTATCGGCCACGACGAAACGGAAAGCGGATGTGTGCACAAGTCTCCGTAACTCGCACAATCGCACCAACGCTTACGCGCAGGAGCGGCTTGATGTTGCTGCCGGGGCCGACTGACTGCCGATGCCGCGGGGGGTGAGTAGTTCGTCCAGCCCGTACTGGCTCACCAGATCGATGTGCTCCGGCGCGGCTTCGGGCGATGAGCGCCGCTCGGACCGGGGAGCCTGTCCGAGGTAGAGCTCCGTGGCGGCCTTGGCCTGAAACATTCCGATGACGGCCTCGTTGTGTCGGTCCGTGCCGAACTGTGTCAACGCGGTGGTGAGCTTGGCGTCGACGTAATCCAGCGTGTACTCGATCTGGTGCAGCGCTCTCGTCTCCTCGCGAGCATCTTCGCGCTGCGCCTGGGACTTGCGACGATCGGCCAGGAACCGCATGGTGGTGGCGCCGATAGCGGCCGACAGCATCGGGATGAACACCACTATGGAGGCCACGCCGAGCGAGCCCTTGAAGGTCAGCGCGGCGACGATGCTCGAGGCCAACAGCACCGAGAGCAGCGCGAGCAGCAGCGTGGTGGGTGATGCTGCGGCCACCCGGTCTCCGGCTCGGCGCACGACTGGGCTGAGCTTGGCCGACACCGTCGCCGCCTGCTGGGCCAGGGTGTGGCCCCACTGTTGTTTCGGGCGCGATGTCGCCGGTGTTGCCGCTGGCGCATCGGCCGCGGGCACCGACTCGGGGCGCGCATCGTCAGCGGGTGGCGGGGTCTCGGAGGGGTGGGCCATGGGGCCATTGTGGCCTGAGTGGTCTGTGATTCGGGGGAGGTGATCCGGCCCGTCCGGATCTTCTTCGAAACCACCAGCCCGTGCGGGCTCGCCAGGGCGCTCAGACCGATTGGGGCTCGGTTCTGAAGCGGAGCTGCGGAGGCCGGATCGCCGGGCAATATCAGGAAGCGGAAATTCCGGCTTGGCGAGAATGCTTCGAGCCGTATTCCTTGATGCGCTTCCGCGTGATTGCGGGGTTGCGGGGAAGGCGTGCTGTTACCTCACATTCCGGCATGCAAATGCTCGTCCCAACCCGTCGAGGCGACGTCCAGTAAGAGGATCGCTGGGTTCGCCCGGGCGTCGAATCATGCTGGTGCGAAATGACTCTGGAGCAATCGGAAAATGGGATGAGAGACGTGCGGGCCCGATCGGCTCAGTCTTCCGGGTCGTATTCCGACTCGGTGCAATGCAGCACTCTGCCGCATGCCTTGTGGGTGAACTGATCCGTCGCATCACAATTGCTGGGGGGGCTTTCGGACGGAGGGACATAAGTGGTGACGTGGCCGGCGGCGCATTTACACGTGTACTTGGTCAGCGTTATTTTCTCGGACATGGCGCGATTCCCTTCTCTCGGCTGACTTGAAACCCTTGTCGCCAAGTATTCGTCCATGACTTTCCGGAATCCTCATGCCGATTGTGGCTGGTTTCCCTGGGGTACGGACAAGGGCAGAAAGTCCCCCGTCTGGCGCCAGCTGCATCGGCCGGCCGACGTGGGTGTCAGTGACCGGCCAGAACGTTCTTCACCACCGCGATGGCGGTCGCGAGAATGAGCACCACCAGTCCGTAGACGGTCGCCCGGAGGCGGCCCGCGCCGCCGCGGCGCGCTACCGCATAGCCGCTGATCGCGATGAACCCGGACAGGCCAAACTCGGCGGCGTGGTACTCCAGATGAGCTGGCAACACGAGGATGGTGAACGACGCCAAGGTGGCGACCACGGCGGCGCCGACCAATTGTGCGCCGGCCGCCTCGATGTCGCGAGCCTGGACTTTGCCGGCCCCGATGAGGCGCGCCGAGATCTTGAAGGCGAAGAAGTGGGCGGCAGCCAGCCCGATGGTGATGCCCCAGATGAGACCGATCAGGTGGTGGCGGGCGGCCTCGGGCAGCGCCAACAGCGCGGCAAGCAGGCAGACGGCCACATACAGGGCCATCGTGTAGCTCTCCTTGCGGAGTTCGGCGGCGTCCTCGCCGCTCTTCGCCCTCGCGGAAGCACCTTCGGCCATGGAGTTCATCGTGGCATAGCAGTCGACGGTGGGCTGCGCCGAAACAGTCCGGCCCGATGCCCGTCGATCCGCGGGGGCGATACCCGAGGCGGGTAGCGCCAAGCGAATCACCCTTCTTTCGGCGATGACGGTACCGCGCATTCCTTTTGCGGAGCTGAATGGTGCGGGTCACGAGCGGTGAAATCGCGAACGGCCTAGCGGGAATATCGACGATTCCCACCCAACCTGTTATTTGAGGAGTAGATCTTTTTACTACGCGATGTCTACCTGACGCGCGATCTGGTGCCGTGCTGGGAGTGGCTGGCGATGTGCGAAGTGTTGTCTCACGCGGGCGTGGTTCAGTGTCGAGTGCTGGCAATTACGTGTGCAATGGGGCTTCTCTTCGCGCCCGGAGTAAACGCCGAACCAGGTGATGGGCCGTCTGTGCAGTCCTTTGGCCGAGGTGTTGCGCCGATCCCGCGACAACCAAGCTCATCATGTGACCCGAACTACTCGGGTGCCTGCGTCCCGATCGCCAGTGATGTCGATTGTGCCGGCGGTAGCGGAAATGGTCCGGCGTATGTGGTGGGCCCGGTAATTGTCATCGGACGCGACATCTACGGCCTTGATCGAGACGGCGATGGAATTGGGTGCGAATAAAAGCCCGTGAACTGGCGGGCTGAGAGTCTGCGTCAGGCAGTTGGGGGAATACGTACTGGAGCAAAACGAGTGCAGCCGTGTGCAAGCATCCGCCGTTGTTTTCGCCCACCATGGTGTGGTGGAGCTATGGTACGCGGGGCGGCACCATGACTCGGGCGCAGGTCGCGCGCCTGCTCGAACAGCACCAGGCATCGGGGCGCCGGTGATCTGCGTGCACGGTGTGCCGGCGTCGTCGTTCCTTTCCCGCAGGGTCGTGCCGGCTCTGACCCAGCGTGGTTTGCGGGGACCATCGGATTCGACGTCGCCAACGCTCAACACCATCATCGCGGTGGAGCGTTTTCACCGTCGCCGGGCCATGGAGCCGTTCGCCCATCGAGCGGTCGGCGAAAGATGGCTTGGCTTGTTGCGGGTTCCGGGCGCGTTCGAGTCGATAATGCGTCTGGTGAGTGCGAGCAGTCGGGTCCCGATCGCCGAGATCGCTTGTTGGAAACAGCTTTTGTTCGGGGACGACGGAGCCCGGGCATTCCTCGAGATCATGCGGTGATTCGAACTGACGCCAGGAAATCGGCACCGCATCGCATTTCTCCCGCCTCTTCAAGGCCGTTCATGGGTCCTCTCCCGCCGAATACCGCGCCCAGGCTTCGCTACGCTCGGCCGATCGGGGCTAGTTTGGAAGTAGAGCTGCGCGATGGCGGGATCGGGTTGCTGCTTGGGGAAAGGCGGCCGGTGTGGCAATCGACTACAACCAGGGGCACATCGCCGAGCAGTATCAACAGGCGAAGACGCAGCCTTGGCGAGAACGCATCGAGACCTACTCCTTTCTCAAGCACATCGGTGACGTCAGCGGCAAGAAGGTGCTGGACGTCGCATGCGGCGAAGGGCATTTCACCCGCTTGTTGCGCCGTGCCGGCGCCGGGCAGGTGGTCGGACTCGACATCTCCGAACGGATGATCGCCCTGGCCCGCGCGCAGGAAAAGCAGCAGCCGTTGGGCATCGACTACGTCGTGGCGGACGCCCGTTCGACCGTTGCGCAACAGGATTACGACGTGGTTGTGAGTGCGTGGCTGCTGGTGTACGCGCAAAACCGGGCGGAGCTCGCGCAGATGTGTCGCGGCCTCGCGTGCCGGGTCAAGCCGGGCGGCCGGTTCGTCACGGTGAACACCAATCCGGGGGTGTATTCGTTTCGGCCCGACTACCGTAAGTATGGATTCGAGCTGCAACTGGCCGATCACGTCTGCGACGGCGCGCCGATCGACATCACGGTCAATCTCGCCGATTCCAGACTGCAAGTCCGGAACTACTACCTACCGATCGAGGCCTATGCCCGCGCGTTCCGGCACGCCGGTTTCCACGACTTCGCCGTCCACATTCCCGATCTGGAGCCTGCCCCCGAAGCGGGTGAGGAGGGCGACTACTGGGACTACCTACTCGACAATCCTTTCCTGGTCATCATGGACTGCGTCAAAGACTAACGCGCGCGGCCGGCTCCTGGCTGGCCGCAACGGTGCCGTCAGAGCTGTTGGAGCTAAATCGATTTCGGTTTGGCGAGATCCTGTCACGACCACGTTCTAGTTGTCGTTGACCGTTACCACCATCTGGTAGTCGCTGGCCTGCCAGGCCTGCATGAAGGTGTCGATCGGCACCTGCTTGTCGGCGCCCGACGGATAGGCGGGGTCGTTGAGGTGCACGACGCCGGTGCGGGTGTCCACTCCGGTGATGACCAGGGAGTGGTCCGGGGCGCTGTGGTCGCCGTCCGGGTTGTTCCAGATGGTTTCGACATTGACGGTGGCGATCACCTTGTGGCCATCGCCGAGGTAGCGCTCGATCGCCGAAAGTCCGGTGGGAACACCGGTTTGCTCTTCGGTGGAGGCATTGGTGATGGCACCCTTGATGCCGAACTGGGCCAGCAGGACCACCACATCGCTGGGGTCGGTGCCCCAGGTTTGGGTGGGGGTGGGGCGGATGTAGATCGACCCGGGATGCATCGAACTCGGCGTGCTTTCGGCCAGGCGAACGATCTGCTCCTCGGACGGCAGCTTTCCAGTTACTTCGCCGACCACGTCGGCGACCGACATCAGCACGCAGTTGTCGGGCAGGTGCTGCATCTGCCAGTACTGAGCGGCCGTGTCAGGGTGGCCGTACAGCGCGCCGGTGGCTTCGGTCTGGGGAGCGGGGCTGGCCAGAGCGGGGGCGGCGAACGCTCCGGCCGCGGCCGCGCCAATGAAGGCCGCCGCGGTGGCGGCGCGCGCTGCGGTGGCGACTCGGTTCATGAAGGTCTTCGACACGATGAGCTCCTTTCCTCATGGGCTTCTCGTCGGCCGCCTCGGCGGCGCGGTGGGTTCCGTGAGAAAAAGATCCACCCGGGGCCTTCCGGGATTCATGAAGAAACCTTGGAAGCCGCGAAAGCCCTGGAAGCTACCTGTCACCGCCCGTGAGCGGCGGCCTCGGTATCAGGAGATGCGGTCCGTCCAGCCCAGCCCTCGACTCACCGCGTCGGCCGCGGCAATGGTCTGTTGGGCGACCTCTTCGAAGTCGGAGGCCGGTAGCCGGTAGGCCGGTCCGGAGACACTCAGCGCCGCGGCAACCCGTCCGGTGCTGTCGTAGACCGGCGCGGCGACCGCGTTGAGGCCGATTTCGAGCTCCTCACGTGCGCTGGCCCAGCCGGCCGCGCGGGTGGCCGCGAGTTGGGCCTCCAACGCGTCGATGGTGACGATGGTGTTCTCGGTGAAGCTGTCCAATGTCGCGCCGACCCGCTGGCGTACCTCATCTGCGTCCAGACCGGCCAGCAACACCTTGCCGGATGAGGTGGCGTGCACTGGGCAGCTCTGGCCCACCCAGGTTTGCAGTGCGATTTCGGCGGTGCTGACCGCCTCGACGATGTTGACGGCGCGGTTTTCGTCGAGGATTGCCAGGTTGGCCGTTTCACCCAAGTCCGCCGCCAGCTTGTCGCAGGCGTCCTGGCTCAGCTTCACCAGGTCCGAGTGACCGCTGCGGGCGCGGGCCAGTCGCGACACCCCGATTCCGAGCTGGTACTTGCCGCGATCGGAGAGCTGTTCGACGTAGCCGCGTGCTTCCAGCGCGGTGATCAGCCGCGACGCGGTTGATTTGTGTACCCCGAGCTCATCGGCGACCTCGGTCACCCCCGCTTTGCCCAGGTCCGCCAACAGTTCGAGCACCAGCAGGGCCCGGTCAACCGATTGAACGGTGGGGGCAGGGTCTGACTCGGAGGCACCGCCGTCGTTGCCTGTCCCCATGATCATCGACGATATACCGCTGCTCACGGGCACCTCGGTTACCCCGTCACCGCGGGGGTGCCGATGCGTGCGATGACCCACTGATGGAATTCGGCGATGTGGTGCTCGGCGGGAACCAGCACACCGCCGGTGCGGTAGGCGCGTGACGACATCGCGGGCTGGGTCCGCTGGCAGGCGTCGAAGTCCTGCTCGTTGACGCGATGGAACAGTTCGACCGAGTGCGCAATGTCACCGGCCGCGGCCACCTCGGGGGCATAGAGCCAGTCACATTCCACGATGGTTCGGTCGGCGGCGATCGGGAACATCCGGTGGATGATCGCGTGGTCGGGGACCAGGTTGATGAACACCGTCGGTTTGACGGTGATGGCGAAGTAGCGTCGGTCCTGCTCCGGCCTGATTCCGGGTAGGGCGGTGAAGCCTGCCCGGCCGTCCACGGTGAAACCTGCTACCGCCGAGCCGAATTCGGCGCCGCGTCCCACCGATCGCTGAGCCGCCTGGCCGCGTGCGAATTCCGGTATCACTCTGGTCAGCTCGGGGTGGATGGTGGCGCAGTGGTAGCACTCCATGAAGTTCTCGACGATCAACTTCCAGTTCGCCGCGACGTCATAGCTGACACGCCGCCCGACCTGCAACGCCTCGATCCGGTAGGTGTCTATGGCGCTCACGTCGCCGAGTCGCGCCGTGACCGACCCGACGACGTCGTCTTCGAACGACGGCGGATCCTCGGCCAGGCAGACCCACGCATAGCCCAGCCACTCCCGCAATGCCACCGCGACCAGGCCATAGCGGTGCCGGTCGATGCTCGCTCCGTCGGTGTCGGTCAGTTCCGCGATATTGGGGGCGGCGATCAGGGTGCCGTCCAATCCGTAGGTCCAGGAGTGGTAGGGGCAGCGCAGATTCCGGCGCACCTGTCCCTCGGGCTCGGTGCACAGCAGCGCACCTCGATGCCGGCAGATGTTGAGAAAGGCGCGCAGCCGTCGATCCCGCCCCCGCACCAGCAGCACGCTTTCGCGTCCCACCTGTACGGCCTTGAATTGCCCCGGCTCGTTCAGGTCGGCCGCGCGCACGACGCAAAACCACATGCTTTCGAACACGTGCTGTTGCTCGGCGGCAAACACGGCGGCACTGGTGTAATAGGCCCCGCCCAGGGTGGGCAGCAAGGCCGAGGGTTGCCGGACAGCGGTCATACGGTCACCAGCCTCTGCGGGTCGAACAGCGAAATCGGTTGGCTGGTAGCGCCCTCGGTCACCAGGTCGGCAAGAATCTCGCCGACCACCGGCACGAACTTGAAGCCGTGCCCGGAGAATCCACAGGCCACGGTCACCGCTGGGCAGTACGGATGTCGTGCGATGACGAAATGCTGATCGGGTGTGTTGGAGTACATGCAGGTCGCCGCTTGCAGGCAGGTGCCGGCGAGCGCCGGCAATAACTCGCCGACCCGGGTGATCATCTCGTGGATCTCCTGCGGCCCTACCACCCGGTCGATGGTGTCCGGGGTGCAGGCGATCCCCTTGCGGAAGAACGCGACCTTGACCCCGCCGCGCGGTCCGTCGATGGCGGGGAAGCCGTAAATCTGTGCGCCGGAATCATTCTCGGCGATGAAGATCGGGTGATCCCGGAACCCGGCCGTGCCGCCAACCGGGTCCAGCCAGTACATCACCTGGCGTTGCACCGTGATCGGAATGCCCAATTGGCTCAGCAGCTCCGGTGCCCAGGCGCCGGGGCAGACCACCAGCTGTTCGGCGGTGTAGGTGTCGCGGCCGGTGGTGACCCGCACGCCGCTGGCGGTCGTGGTCCAGTTCAGCACCGGCTCCTCGAACTGCAGTGTTGCCCCCGATCGCTTTGCCAGCTCCAGGTGTGCACGCACCGTCAGTTCAGGGCGAGCCAAACCCGCCTTGGCTTCGTAGAGCGCGATGTCTGTGGGCTGCGGGGTGAAATTCGGGAAGCGGGCCGCGATCTGCGGGGCGTCGAGCACCTCGTGCGGCAGATCCCACTCGCGGCTGGCCCGCAGGCTGCCGGCTACGGTCGCGCAGTCCGGCGGTCCGATGAACAGGCCGCCGGTGAGTCGGTAGATGTCGCTCTGGGCATCGATGGCCAGCCTCTCCCACAGCTCATAGGACCGCAGCAGCAGTGGCACGTAACCGGGATCCTCGAAGTAGGACTGGCGGATGATCCGGGAGCCGCCGTGGCTGGATCCCTTGTCGTGGGCCGGTTGATGACGCTCCAGGCCGAGCACTCGGCGGCCCCGGGCGGCCAGATGATAGGCGGCCGCGCTTCCCATGCCGCCCAGTCCGATCACAATGACGTCGTAACCCGTTGTCGCCATGGTGAGTTACCTCCGTATCCGGGTGGACTCTGGATCGACCACCGGTTGCTGGTGGACGCTCGCCGGGTAGCGCCGACCGCGGTGGTCGACGGTGACGGTGTCGCCAATCGACGATTCGGCCGGCAGCCAGGCGTAGGCGATGGTGCGGCCAATCGTGGGCGAATACCCGGCACTGGTCACGAATCCAATGCAGACATCGCCGGCCAACACCGGCTCCTTGCCCAGTGCCGCCGCGGCGGGATCGTCGAAGACAAGGCACTGCAGTACCTTTCGCGCAGCGGCGTCCACCAGCGCGGCCTTGCCGATGAAGTCTTTGGACATCCGAACCGCGAAGCCTAGGCCGGCCTCGTCCGGGCGGTGCTCGGCGGTCATGTCGGTGCCCCACGCGCGGTAGCCCTTCTCCATGCGCAGGCTGTTGAACGCGATGCGCCCGGCGGCAATGGCCTGGTGGCCGGCGCCGGCTGCCCACAACAGGTCCCACAGGGCGCCGCCGTAGCTGGCTTCGGTATAGATCTCCCAGCCCAGCTCGCCGACATAGGACACCCGCAGCATGGTGACCGGGATGGCCTCCAGATAGGTCTGCAGCAACCGGAAGTACGGGAACGCTTGGTGTGACAGATCGTCTCGGCACAACGGCTGCACAAGGTCCCGCGCGGCCGGCCCCCACACCCCGATGCAGCAGGTGCCTCCGGTGATATCGCGCAGCGTGACGCTGCCGTCTTGGGGCAGATGACGACTCAGCCAGTCGAAGTCCTGGGGCCCATTGGCGCCGACCTGAAAACGGGCCGTGCCGAGTCGGGCGACGGTGAGATCGCTGCGGATGCCGCCCGTCTCATCGAGCATCAAGGTGTAGGTGACCGATCCGACGCCCTTGTCGATGTCGTTGGTAGTCAGCCGCTGCAGCAGGTCGACCGCACCGGCACCGCTGACTTCGTAGCGGGTCAGCGGTGTCATGTCGTAGAGGGCGACGCGTTCACGCGTCCACTGCGCCTCGGCGATCGCGATGGGCGACCAGTAGCGTGCCGCCCAGTCGTCACGCTCGGGAAACGCCACATTGCGCCCGGCGAGCTCCCGAACAAGCTCGGCATTGGCTTGGAACCATGCGGGTCGCTCCCAGCCGCCGCCCTCGTAGAAGTAGGCGCCCAGTTCGCGCTGGCGGTGGTGGAATGGGCTGGTGCGCAGGCCGCGCAGCGCGCTGCGGTACTGGTGGGGATGAACGATGTCGTAGACCTCGACGAAGGCCTGCGCGCAGGTCTCGTCGATGAATCGTGGGCTGCGCGCAAAGTCCTCGAACCGGTACAGGTCGCATTCGTGCACGTCGATCGACGGGGTGCCGTCGACGATCCACTCCGCGACCGCTTTGGCCACCCCGGCCGAATGGGTCACCCACACCGCCTCGGCAACCCAGAATCCGCCCAACTCCCGGTGCTCGCCGAGCAGCGAATACCCGTCGGGCGTGAACGAGAAGATGCCGTTGAAGCCCTCGTCAACCTTGGTGTCCCCGAGCGCAGGCAGCAGTCGCACGCATTCACGCCAGGCCGGTTCGAAGTCCTCCTCGGTGAAGGGGAGCATCGAGGGCATCGGTTCACCGGCGGTGTCGGCCAGCAACGTGGACATGTCCACGGGCATCGGCTGGTGCCCGTAGGAGCCGATGCCAAGGCGGTCGACGTGTTCGCGAAAATAAAGGTCGGCGTCTTGGTGGCGCAGGATCGGCAGGCTCGCCGGGGCGTCTTCGGTGTTGCGCCCGACCAGCGGTGCGACCTGGCCGGTCTTGGCGTATTGGTGCGCCATCGGCACCAGCGGCAGCACCAGGCCCACCTGTTTGGCCAGCTGTGCGCCCCAGAATCCCGCCGCGCAGACCACGATGTCGGCCTCGATGACACCGCGACTGGTGTGGACTCCGGTGACCCGGCCGTTGTGGTCGGCCACCTGCTGCACCTCAGTCTCGGCCAGGAAGACCGCGCCCCGCGCGATCGCGCGCCGAGCCTGCGCTTCGACCGCGCGTACCGCCGAGGCCAGGCCGTCGCTCGGGGTGTGAAAGCCGCCCAGGATTCCCGCGCGGTCCAACAGCGGGTGCAGCTCGACGCACTGGTCCGGGCGGACCAGCCGCCCCGGCACTCCCCAGGCCTGCGCCCAACCCGCCTTGCGATGCAGGTCCGCCCAGCGCTCGGCGGTGGTGGCGACCTCGAGCCCGCCCACCCGGTTGAACACCGCCCCATCGCGATGGTGCAGTCCGGAGAATTTGTCCACGGTGTAGCGAGCGAATGCGCTCATGGTTTTCGACGGGTTGGTCGCAAACACCAGGCCGGGGGCATGCGACGTGGATCCGCCGGTGGTGAACAAGGGCCCGCGGTCGACCACCGTGACATCGATGACCCCCCGGGCGGTCAGCTCGTCGGCCAGCGAAGCCCCAACGATGCCGGCACCCACGATGACGATCTTCGGTCCCATAACGCCACCCACTTGCACTATGTTCCGTAATGCGGAACAAGTTTTGTAATGCGCAACATGGTGAGGTCTGGCGCGGCCGCTGTCAAGCGGACACGAAGGGACCCGGAAACGGCGCGGGCGGGGCCGCGGCATTGGCTGGCCCCAGCCGTCTCCCGGTGCGGCTATCGGAGGCTTACCGGTCGGGGTTGCGAATCGATCAATGGCGCGCGGCGCCGACCGCCGCGGTCTGATAGTCCCAGGGCTCGAAGGGGGCGGAGGCGGTGCCGGTAGGTAGCTGCCATCTGGTGAAGAAGTGGCCGGCCGGATGTGCGCTCTCCGATGCCGCGATGCCCAGCGCCGCGCGGACCTCGGCCAGCGGTCGGTCCAGGAGCTCTTCGTAGGGGGCCGCCATCAGGTTCTGCGCGGCCCGCCCGCGTGCTACCGCCTGGCGCCAGAACTCGCGTTTGCGCCGCCATGAGCCGCCGCGTACCACCGCGCACGCGATGAATCCGAAAATCGCTGTGGTTCGGCACTTTCCAAGCTGGCCGTGATGCAGGCCCAGGTTGCCGATCTCGCCGCCCAGGTCGGGTCCGTAGCCGCCCAGCACGTGGAACATGTCATGCAAGACGGTGCCCCGCTTGATCATGTAGCCGAAGTCGGGGTCCCAGCCATTGCGTTCGATGACCGGCTCGATGACGTCGCGGGCATCGAATACCCCCGCATCGAGGCGGTGTTGACGCAGGAAATCGCGATAGGCGGCGCCGAGTGAGCCCGGCGGCAACGTAGCCAGGTAGTCGTCGTCACCGAGTCGCGCCATCAGGTCGGGCTTTGTCTCGAGCAGCCGGCGTCCCTGCGGGAGTCGGGCGAGTTTGTCGAACTCGCGCTGCAGGGCCGGGTAGCCGAAGGCGATCACGGCTTCGAATACCTGGTCGTGATTGAACCGAAGGCCGAACACGTGGCCCAGTGCGCGAACACCGGTCCGCATCTGCCCGTACCGTGCCGTTGTGGACGGGATAGCCATCTACCAAATAATAGACATACTGTAATCGATGTCAACTAAAGTTCCAGCCGGAGAATCCGGCGTGCGGCGACGCGGCCGGCCCGCGGGGGGCGGCAATACCCCGGAGCAGGCGCGTCGTCTGCTGGTGCAAACGGCCGAGCGTTGCTTTGCCGGAAATGGTCTGGATATCACCATGGCGGAGGTTGCCAAGCGGGCGGGCGTCTCACGCGCTGTGCTCTATCGGCATTTCGGTGGGCGTGATGAGTTGGTGGTCGCGGTTGCGGTTCAGGTGATGGATCGCTATGTCGCACGAGTGGTTGATGACCTGATGCCCACGGACGACGTTGCCGCCCTGATCACCGAGTCATTGGTTTTTGTGACCACGGTGGTCAGTCGTGATCCCCTGCTCGAGTTGCTGTCCATGGGAGCCGAGCACGGCGTCGCCAGTTTGCTGGCCAACTCCCCGGTGTTGTGTGGGAAGGTGGCCGGCCTCTACGAGCAGGTGTTCGTCCTATTCCGGGACCGGTTGCGAGTGGGCTTGGAACCCGGTGATGTCGGGCGATACATCCTCGGGGTAGCACTGTCGCTGCTGATGAACGTGATACCGGGGTCGGATGACCCCGCGACGGTCCGTCGCTATGTCCGGACCTTCGTGCTGCCCGCGATTGTCGCGTCCCCGCCCGACGCGGTGTCGGTGTTTGTCTGAGCCGAGGCAACTTCCCCGTGTCGCGCGCGGCGGCGCATCGCTGCGGTGCGCCCGTGCGGCCATACACTGGGCCATCGTGGGTATGCTCTTCGGGTTTTCGCCGTGGCTGGTTTACTGGGTGTTGGTCGGCAATGTCCCTTTCGAGACGGCGGTCGCGGTCGCGCTGTTGATTGCCCTGGCGGTGCTGGCGGTAGGGCGCTCCACTCAAAAGCCCGGGCGCACCGTCGAAATAGGTTCTGTCGCAACATTTTCAGTGCTGACCGTGCTGACATTCGCACTCAGCGAGGTGTTTCTGGCGCGATGGATCGTGGCGGTGAGTAACTTCGGCATCTTCCTGGTCGCTGTTCTCGGAGTACTGATGGGCAAACCGCTTGTGCGCGAATACGCGGCCGCCGAATTGCCCTCCGACGTGGTCAACACCGAGTTGTTCAAGCGAATGACGATGATCCTGACCTGGATCTGGGTTGCCGCGTTCGCCGGTATGACGCTCTCATCACTGGTTCCGCCGATCGTGGAAAGTGACGCCACCATCCTTGACACCAAGACCCCGGTGTCGTTCATGTGCTACTGGGTCATTCCGGTGTCGCTGCTGGGTTTGGCGGCGCTGGCTTCTCAGTTGCTGCCCACCCGGATGCTTGCCGGCATCGACGAAGTTGTCCGGGAGACCTCATTCGTCGCTTACGACGAAGCGACCATCGACGAGCTGTACTACCTTGCCCAAGAACACGCCAACCGGGAAGTCGGTCCGGGTAAGGAGGCCTACAACGTGAAGGTCGGCGGGATGGGGACACCCCTGACCGGCGACGAGGCGCGCAAATCCTGGCCCTCAACCTATAAAGTGCGTGACAAGCGGCGCTAGCGCCGGCCTCCGTACACCCGCACTACAACTTTTCCTGCTAAATCATGCGTATGGCATTTATGGCGAGACGATGGGTAGCGACGGTTGGGTTGTCGATTGCGCTGACAGCCTGCTCGTCGAGCACCTCAGATCCCACCGCCGCGTATGCGGGCAACATGGACTTGAGTACCGCAACCGGCACAGCGTTGGCGATCTCACCGGGCCGGATGTTGGCGGCCACCCACGGCGTGACACCGGTGGCGTTCGGCAAACCCGCGCACGGCCGCATCGCCCACGGCGAAAACGGTGCCATGATCTACACCCCCGACCCGGGCTTCACCGGTACCGATGAACTCGCCGTCACGGTTAGCCACGCGGTCAAGCTCTTCGCCGAGGACCAACTGCCGCTGGCCACCGTCGGCGGCGTCGCGATCAAGGCCAGTGCACACGGATCGGGAATCGCCGCGGTGCCGGGCAGTGCCGATGAAATCTATGGCATCACCGACCGCGGTCCCAACGTCGACGGGCGTACCCCGAATGAAAAGGTGCTCCCGGTACCCGAATTCCACCCGCACATCGCCAAGCTCAAACTCGCCGATGGCGTGGCAACGGTGGAGCGAATCATCACGCTGCACGGTCCGGCCGGACGTCCGATGCTCGGACTGGTGTCCCCGCAGGCGAATACCGGGGAGGCCCTGGTAGACCTCAACGCAACGCCGCTGCCGCCTTCCGATTACGGCGTGGACCCCGAGGGGCTGGTCGCCATGTACGACGGCAGCTTCTGGGTATCCGACGAGTACGGTCCCTACCTCATCCACTTCGACGACAACGGCAAAGAGCTGGAACGCTTTTCACCGTTTGACGGGACGCTGCCCCGGGAGCTGTCACTGCGCAGCCCCAACCGCGGCATCGAGGGTCTGACCATCACCCCGGACGGTTCCACGCTGGTGGGGATCATGCAGTCGGCCATCCAGACGCCCGAGCTGGCCGGCCCGGCCAAGTCGGTCCCGATCGTGCGCATCGTGACCGTCAACCTCATTGACCCCAGAAACGCCCACGAATACCTGTATCCGCTGGACAATCCCCAGCAGACGAAGGTCGCTGTCTCCGATATCACCGCGCTGAGCGCCACCACGTTCCTGGTCGACGAGCGCGACAACGAGCCGGCGCCCAAGGGAAACAAGAAGATCTACCTGGTGGATACCGCCGACGCCACCGACGTCGGACCCCGCTCGACGGTGCCCGGTGCGGTGTATCAGGCGGACGCCGGCGGCTTGCTCATCGACGGTGTTCCGATCGAAACCGCGGTGGGCGTCAGTACCGACGCCGACGCCGTCGCCAAGCTCAAGGCCGCCGGCATCACGGTGGCGTCGAAGACCCTCAAACTCGATCTCGGATCCCTGGTGCGCACGCTGAGTCCCAACGGTGACTTCTTCGGGCACGACAAGATCGAAGGCCTGATCACCCCGGACGGCGGCAAGACGCTGATCATGGCAAATGACAGCGATTTCGGGCTGGCCGGGTTGGCCTCGGACACGCCACCCATGCGGCTCGAGCCCAAGATGTTGCCCAACGGTTCCCAAGACAATGGCGAGATTCTCATCGTCGACACGACCCAGCTGCCGGCGAAGACCGAATCGGTGACGGTCTCCATCAGGGTCGGTTGAGCGCGGTGGACCGGAGCGCTCAGCCCGCCACCGGGCGAAGGCGAAAAACCCGGATCTCGCGGGGCGCGCAGCTGCTGCGATAACCCTCGTAGCCGGCGTAGAAGTCCGTGGCGCTGGCCCACGCCGCCGCGCGCGCATCGCCGGTGAGCAGTTCGGCCCGGTACGGCCCGGGCGGCCCTTTGAACTGCACCGTGCACTCGGGGTGTGCCAGCAAGTTGGCACTCCACGCGGGATGGTTGGGACGCCCGTAGTTGGACCCGATGGCCAACAGTCCGTCGGAGTCCTCGATCAATGCCAGGGGATGCACCCGGGGCTGGCCGGACTTGGCGCCCGTCGAGGTGAGCAGGCCTACTTTGTTCCAGCCCCCGAAGCTCAGCCGGCCGCCGGTCCGTGGGATCAGCGCCTTGTCGATGGGTGGGGCAACGCGGAGCATGACGACGTAGCCCACCCGGGTCATCAGGACGCGCTCCAGCAGCGCCTCATCGAGTCGCAACCGTCGCCCACGCCGCGGGCTGTACCTGCGAAACGCCACGAGTAGCACAGTAATCGATCGGAGCGGAGCCCACATTGGGGTTTGTGGGGGTTCGCGGGGGTTATGGCGTCGTAGGTTGAATGGGTCGGATGCGTCGAGTCCTCCGCAGGCAAGGAGCGTTGCGATGATCAAGGACAACTCATGACAAGCGACATGGGAGACCGCGACTATCCCCAGATGGCGGCCGCCCGCGGACGGATCGAGCCGGCGCCGCGCCGGGTGCGCGGCTATCTGGGCCACGAATTGGTCTTCGACACCACACAGGCTCGCTACGTGTGGGAAGTGCCGTACTACCCCGCGTACTACGTGCCATTGGCCGACGTCCGAGCGGAGTTCCTCAGGGACGAGAACCATGCGCAGCGGGTCCAGTTGGGTGCCTCGCATCTGTACTCCGTCGTCGGCTCCGCGGCAACGCAGACCCATCCGTCGGCCGCGCGGGTGTTCGACGCCGACGGTGCGAGTCCGGTGGCGGGCACCGTGCGGTTCGACTGGGATGTGCTGCGGTGGTTCGAGGAAGACGAACAGATCTATGGCCATCCGCGCAATCCCTACTCGCGTGTCGACGCGCTGCGCTCGCAACGACATGTCCGGGTCGAACTCGACGGTGTCGTGCTTGCCGATACCGGCGCTCCCGTGCTGCTGTTCGAGACCGGACTGCCCACCAGGTACTACATCGATCCAACCGACGTCGCCTTCGAGCATCTGGAACCGAGCGCGACCCAGACGTTGTGCCCCTACAAGGGGACGACCACCGGCTATTGGTCGGTGCGGGTGGGCGACAGCGTGCATCCGGACCTGGCGTGGACCTACCACTACCCGTTGCCCGCCGTTGCCGCAATCGCCGGGTTGGTGGCGTTTTACAACGAAAAACTTGACATTAGTGTCGACGGTGTCAACCTATCCCGGCCCCGTACACACTTTGGCTAGGTTTGAGCATAAGCACGGTGTGAGATTTGCCTCTCCCGGTGTTGGAATATAAGAGATTCTTATTTGACGTCCGCGATCAGGGCATTTGGACTGTTGGCGACACGTGACAAAATAGCTGATCAAGCTATCCTTGGAAGTTTGCTGCGAATTCCCTGTGTAAATGATTCAGAATTGCATTCTGAGCGCTGGCTGAGGCGGCCGAGTGACATAGGTAACAGCAATAAAATTGAAATCTATTTACCCAGAATTAAGGAGCTAGACTCGGGCGAAAGCAGTCGATCAGCGCCTTTTTGGTGCTGAAATCCGGTTTGGATCGGGCGCCGAGGATCGCACAGGGTTGTCGCGATATACGGCGCTCGCATGGAGTTTTCAAAACAGCAAAGGCGGTGCCAGCGTGAGCGACGTGAACGGCCAGCAGACCGGCTGGAATGATCGCGATGGCGGGGATGTCCAGGTCTTCGAGTTGGGTACCGCACCCGATTTCCCGACCTCCGTCGAGATTGCGGTGGCCAACGGGCCCATCGGTGACATCGGCATCAGTCCCGACGGCAGTCGCCTGATGGTGACCAACTACGGCGACAACAGCGTGTCGGTGATCGACACCGACACCTGCCGGGTGGTGGAGACCATCACCGGCATCGATGAGGCTTTCGCGGTCACCACGGGCGGCCCAGCCGCCAACCGCGCCTACGTGAGCACCGTTTCGACTGCGTATGACGCCATTGCCGTGATCGATGTCGCCACCAACGCCGTCGTCTCCACCCACCCGCTGGCGCTCAGCGTCAGTGACCTGGCGGCCAGCTCGGATGGAAAGTACGTCTACGCCAGCCGCAACGGCGCTCGCGGTGCCGACATCGCTGTTCTTGACACCGCAACGGGCCGTGTCGATGTGGTCGACATCGCTACCAAGTCCGGCCTCACCACCGAATGTGTCCGCGTCAGCGCCGACG
Source organism: Mycobacterium marinum (assembly GCF_003391395.1). Taxonomy (NCBI): domain Bacteria; kingdom Bacillati; phylum Actinomycetota; class Actinomycetes; order Mycobacteriales; family Mycobacteriaceae; genus Mycobacterium; species Mycobacterium marinum. Next base: position 5,249,069 of record NZ_CP024190.1, on the reverse strand, counting down.
GCCAACGCGTTTACGTCGGAGCCAACGGACCGTCCGGCGGCCAGCTCATCGTCGTGGCAACCCACGCGGAGTCCGAACTCAATCCGGTCCGCGGCGGACGCGCGCGCTCGCGGGGCAGGAATGGCAAGGGCGTGGCCGGATCTGTCGTGCAGCAGTTCCCGCGCGATCTGCGCATCATCGACACGATTGAGATCGGCTCTTCGGTTCGGGATGTCGCGATCAGCCCCGACGGCACCACCGCCTACGTCGCCAGTTGCGGCGCCGACTTCGGCGCGGTGATCGACGTTGTCGACACCCGCACCCGCAAGATCACCGGCACCCGCAAGATCGAGGAGATCGGCGGTCTGATCACCCGGCTTTCCATCGGCGGCAACGGCGAGCGTGCCTACCTGGTGAGCGAGGACCGTGTCACCGTGCTCAGCGCGCGCTCGCAGGATGTCATCGGCACTGTGCGGGTCAACCAGCCGTCCGCCGCGATCGAAAGCCCGGGCGGCGACCGCCTGTACGTCGCTGACTATTCCGGAACGGTCACCATGACGTTGGTTGATCTGGGCGTGTCAGCCATCGACAACGCCCTGTGCCAGGGTTTGTCGGCCGATTGGGTCATGCCTGAGCTGCTGCAGTTCGAGGCGGCGCTGGCCTAACGGCCCCTGCTGGGCGCGGTTCTGCGGGGGAGCCCGTTTCTTATGGTGGCGCGCGGCGATAGCATTCGCCGGAGGCCGACACGAGGCGGTGCTGCGCCGGGACCCGTAAGGCGGTACATCGATGTACAGCACGATGCAGGATTTTCCTCTGACGATCACCGCGATCATGCGCCACGGCTGTGGCGTTCACGGGTCGCGACAGGTGATCACCGCGACAGGTGACGCCTATCGTCAGACCACCTATCGCGAAGTCGGACAGCGTGCCGCCCAACTGGCAAACGGGCTGCGCGGACTGGGCATTTCCGGTGACCAGCGGGTGGCCACGTTCATGTGGAACAACGCCGAACACCTGGTGGCCTACCTGGCGGTGCCGTCGATGGGGGCGGTGCTGCACACCCTCAATATCCGGCTGTTCGCCGAGCAGATCGCCTACGTCGCCAACGAGGCCGAAGACCAGGTGGTCCTGGTCGACCTGTCCTTGACCAACCTGCTGGCCCCGGTGCTGCCCAACCTCGGCACCGTGCACACGGTAATCGCGGTCGGGGAGGGAGACACCGCGGCGCTGGAAGAGTCGGGCAAGACCGTGCTGCGCTACGACGAGCTGCTCGACGGCCAATCGACCGAGTTCGATTGGCCGCACATCGACGAGAACTCCGCCGCCGCCATGTGTTACACCAGCGGTACCACCGGACACCCGAAAGGCGTTGTCTACAGCCATCGTTCAAGCTTTTTACACTCGATGGCGACCTGTACCGCAAACGGTATCGGCGTGGGATCCAACGATCGGGTGCTGCCGATCGTGCCGATGTTTCATGCCAACGCCTGGGGGCTGCCCTACGCCGCGCTGATGGCCGGCGCGGATCTGGTGCTACCCGACCGCCATCTCGACGCCAGGTCGCTAGTTCACATGGTGGAGAACCTGCGCCCCACCCGGGCCGGCGCGGTGCCGACCATCTGGAACGACGTCATGCACTACCTGGAGAAAAATCCCGGCCACGACGTGTCCTCGTTGGGGCTGGTGGCCTGCGGTGGCTCGGCGGTTCCGGAATCGCTGATGCGGACGTTCGAAGAAAAGTACGGCGTCCAAATCCGGCAGTTGTGGGGGATGACGGAAACGTCGCCGTTGGCCACCATGGCCTGGCCGCCGCCGGGAACCCCGCCGGACCGGCACTGGGCGATCCGGTCCACGCAGGGCCAGCCGGTGTGCGGCGTGGAAACCAGGATCGTCGACGACAACGGCGAGGCGCTGCCCAACGACGGCCAGGCCGTGGGCGAGGTAGAGGTCCGCGGCCCGTGGATCACCGGCGCCTACTACCTGGGCTATGACCAGTCCAAGTTCGATTCCGGCTGGCTGCGCACCGGCGATGTCGGGCGCATCGATGAGCTGGGCTTCATCACGTTGACCGACCGGGCCAAGGATGTCATCAAGTCCGGCGGGGAATGGATCTCCTCGGTGGAGTTGGAGAACTGTCTGATCGCTCATCCCGATGTGGTCGAGGCCGCGGTGGTGGGCGTCCCCGACGAGCGCTGGCAGGAGCGGCCGCTGGCCGTCGTGGTTCGCCGCGAGGGGGCCACGGTCAGCGCCGCGGAACTGCGAAAGTTCCTTGCGGACCGGGTGGTTCGATGGTGGCTGCCCGAACGGTGGGCATTTGCCGATCAGGTTCCGCGCACCAGTGTGGGTAAGTACGACAAGAAGACCATCAGGGCCGGTTATGCGGAGGGCGTCTACCAGGTCACCGAGGTACACAACTGAGCGCGAGCAGACACAGACTCGCATAGCCTCGGCGCCAAACGTGCGATTCTGTGTCTGCTCGCCAGAGGCAGCGAGCCAGCGCAACGAAGCGCCAGGAAGGTGGGGTCATGGGCCTGCGAGTCGTGCAGTGGGCAACCGGGTCGGTCGGTGTTGCCGCAATCAAAGGTGTTCTCGAGCATCCCGAACTCGAACTCGTCGGCTGCTGGGTGTACTCGGAGGCCAAGAGCGGCGTCGACGTCGGTGAGATCATCGGGACGCCGCCGTTGGGCGTGATCACGACCAACAGCGTCGACGAGATTCTCGCACTCGACGCCGACGCGGTGATCTATGCGCCGCTGATGCCCAGCGTCGATGAGGTTGCGGCTCTGCTGCATTCGGGCAAGAACGTGGTCACGCCGCTGGGCTGGTTCTACCCGACCGAAAAGGAAGCTGCCCCACTCGAAGTCGCTGCGCAGTCCGGCAACGCCACGCTGCACGGTGCCGGTATCGGCCCGGGCGCGGCCACCGAACTGTTCCCGCTGTTGCTGTCGGTGATGTCCACCGGCGTGACTTTCGTTCGCTCCGAGGAGTTTTCCGACCTACGCACCTACGGTGCGCCGGATGTGCTGCGCTATGTGATGGGTTTCGGGGGTACCCCGGACAGTGCGCTGACCGGGCCGATGCAAAAGCTGCTCGACGGCGGCTTCATGCAGTCGGTCCGGCTCTGCGTGGACCGCCTCGGCTTTGCCGCCGACCCGCAGATCCGCACCTCGCAAGAGGTGGCGGTGGCGACCGCGCCGATCGAATCGCCGATCGGAGTGATCGAGCCGGGCCAGGTGGCGGGGCGCCGCTTCCACTGGGAGGCCGTGGTTGGCGACACGGCGGTCGTCGAGATCACCGTGAACTGGCTGATGGGTGAGGAAAACCTAGACCCACCATGGTCTTTCGGCCCCGACGGGGAGCGCTACGAGATCGAGGTGCGCGGACATCCCGACGCCTTTGTCACCATCAAGGGATGGCAGCCCGACAGTGTGGCCGCGGGTTTGCAGAGCAACCCGGGAATCGTCGCCACGGCGGCGCACTGCGTCAACGCCGTCCCGGCGACCTGCGCGGCACCGGCGGGCATCCAGAGCTTCTTCGACTTGCCGCTGATCACCGGCCGGGCCGCACCCGAGCTGTCTAACTGATCGGTCGCCGCGGGGGCGCTCGCCGGCCGCGGGCACGACGGGCGAGCCGACCCGTGTCGACACGCCCGCGAGGGGTGCCATTGCGTCACGGATTTACGTAGGCTGCGATTCATGCCCAACGGAAAACCCAACATCCTTGTCATTTGGGGCGACGACATCGGCATCACCAATCTCAGCTGCTACAGCGACGGTTTGATGGGATATCGCACGCCGCACATCGATCGGATCGCCAACGAAGGCATGCGGTTCACCGACGCCTACGGTGAGCAGAGCTGCACCGCAGGGCGTGCGGCGTTTATCAGCGGGCAGAGCGTGTACCGCACGGGCATGAGCAAGGTCGGGATGCCGGGCTCCGACATCGGCTGGTCGGCCGAGGACCCGACCATCGCGGAATTGCTCAAACCCCTTGGCTACGCCACCGGGCAGTTCGGCAAGAATCACTTCGGCGACCGCAACAAGCACCTACCGACCGTGCACGGGTTCGACGAGTTCTTCGGAAACCTCTACCACCTCAATGCCGAGGAAGAACCAGAGCTGCCGGACTACCCGAAAAGCGATCGTTTTCCGGTGCTAGCCGAGCTGAACCGGCCGCGCGGCGTCCTCCGATGCTGGGCCACCGACGAGGTTTCCGATGAGCCCGACGACCCCAAGTATGGACCGGTCGGCAGGCAACGCATCGAAGACACCGGCCCGCTAACCAAGAAGCGGATGGAGACCATCGACGACGAAACCACCGGCGCTTGCTTGGATTTCATGAAGCGGCAGGTTGAGGCCGATACCCCGTTCTTCGTGTGGATGAATATGACCCACATGCATTTGCGCACTCACACCAAGCCGGAAAGCGTGGGCCAGGCAGGAGTGTGGCAGTCGCCCTACCACGACACCATGATCGACCACGACGGCCATGTTGGACGGATCCTGGACGCGGTGGACGAGCTGGGTATTGCCGAGGACACGATCGTCATCTACAGCACCGACAACGGTCCGCACGCCAACACCTGGCCCGACGGCGCAACCACCCCGTTCCGCAGTGAGAAGAACACCAACTGGGAAGGCGCCTTCCGCATTCCGGAGATGATTCGCTGGCCGGGCAAGATCTCCGCGGGCGTGGTCTCCAACGAGATCATCCAGCATCACGACTGGTTGCCCACCTTCTTGGCGGCCGCCGGCGAGCCCGACATCATCGAAAAGTTGAAGAAGGGCCACAAGATCAGCGTCAGGGGAGACGACAAGGAGTTCAAGGTCCACCTCGATGCCTTCAACCTGCTGCCGTATCTGACCGGTGAGGTCGAAGAGAGTCCGCGCCAGGGGTTCATCTACTTCTCCGACGACTGCGATGTGCTGGGTATCCGTTTCCACAACTGGAAGATCGTCTTCCAAGAACAGCGCTGCCAGGGGACGCTGCAGGTCTGGGCCGAACCATTCGTTCCGCTGCGGGTGCCCAAGATCTTCAATCTTCGCACCGATCCTTTTGAGCGGGCTGACATTACATCCAACACCTACTACGACTGGTTCCTCGACCACGATTTCATCGCCTTCTACGGCACCGCGATATGCACGCAGTTCCTCGAGACGTTCAAGGAGTTTCCGCCACGGCATCCACCGGCCAGCTTCACGATCGATCAGGCCGTGGAGAAGCTGCAGGCGATCGTAAAGGACTAGATGCTCGAGCATTGGAACGACGGCCCCACCAAGGCGGCGATCGTCGATTTTGTGGAGCGGGCCGTCGCTGAGGTGGAGCCCGAGGCGCGTATCGCGGTGTTCGACAACGACGGGACGCTGTGGTGTGAGAAGCCGATGTATATCCAGCTGGACTTCCTGGTCCGCCGGTTCGCCGAGCAGGTTGCGGCTGACCCGTCGTTGCGGCAGCGCCAGCCCTACAAAGCGGTGTACGAGGACGACCTGCGCTGGATCGGTGACGCCGTCACCAAGCACTATCAAGGTGATGATACGGACCTGAAACCTCTTGTTGGGGCAATACTTTCCGCGCATGAGGCGATTACTGTCGAGGAGCACGCCAGCCGGGTGCGGGCATTCTTCGCCGAGGCGACACACCCGACTCTGGGCCGTCCCTATCGGGAATGCGGGTACCTGCCGATGGTGGAGTTACTGCAATACCTGGCCGGCAACGGATTCACCAACTACATCGTCTCCGGAGGTGGCCGGGACTTCATGCGCCCGATCACCGGTGCGCTCTACGACATTCCGCCGGAGCGGGTGGTGGGCAGCTCGGTGGGGCTGATCTATCGCGACGGCAGCCTGTTCACCACCGCGCAGCCGGAATTCCTCGACGACGGTCCGATGAAACCGGTGCGGTTATGGAGTCGAATCGGGCGCCGTCCGATTTTCGCTGCCGGCAACTCCAACGGGGATATCGAAATGCTCGAATTTGCCGACACTCCTGGCGGATCCGCGCTGCGGCTGCTGGTTCGCCACGATGACGCGGAGCGCGAATTCGATTACACCGCAGGGGCGGAACGGGCGCTGGACCTGGCTGCGGGATCGGGCTGGACCGTGGCCAGCATCAAAGACGACTGGGTCACCGTCTTCAGTGACTGACGATCTGATCTGGGTCCCGCCACAAACCGCGACGTTGGGATCGGACGCGCACTACCCCGAGGAGGGCCCGACGCACGAGGCCAGCGTCGCGGGCTTTTGGATCCGGGCGCACCAGGTGACCAATGCCGAGTTCGCCGAATTCGTTGATGCCACAGACTATCTCACTGTCGCCGAGCGCCCGCTGGACCCGGCGGACTACCCGGGCGCGCCGCCGGAAAATCTGCAGCCAGGTTCGATGGTGTTCACTCGCACCACCGGGCCCGTCGACTTGCGTCACCTGAATCTCTGGTGGGCATGGACACCCGGCGCGTGCTGGCGGCATCCGGCCGGACCGCATTCGTCGATCGCCCGGCGCGCCGATCATCCGGTGGTACATGTGGCCTACGAGGATGCGGAAGCGTACGCGGTGTGGGCCGGGTTGACGCTGCCGACCGAGGCACAGTGGGAGGTCGCAGCGCGAGGCGGCCTTTCCGGCGCGACCTACACCTGGGGCGATGAACCGGAGGGGCCGGAACAGCGGTTGGCCAACTATTGGCATGGCGATTTTCCATGGCGCCCCGAACCCGGCTACGGCCGTACCATGCCGGTGGGCAGCTTTGGGCCCAATGGGTACGGCTTGTTCGATATGGCCGGCAACGTGTGGGAATGGACCGTCGACTTCTACGCCGATACGCGTATCGGTGACCCGCCCAGCGAAGCCGGCAGCTATGACCCGCAACAGCCCCAGTTTCGGGTGCCGCGCAAGGTCGTCAAGGGTGGGTCATTTCTGTGCGCCGACAGCTACTGCCTGCGCTATCGACCTGCCGCGCGGCGTCCGCAGCCGGTCGATACGGGCATGAGCCATATCGGCTTTCGATGTGTAGCACATGACTAACGTGGCGTTCCCGGTCGTATGGAGCCGATCGGGCGGTCAGGTCGGGCCGGGGTGCGGCCTCCCGGGTCGGGGGCAGCAACTTGAACCGGGCCTCGAATGATCGCGGATCCGGATATTGCGACGGCCCACAGACGTCGTTTCCGTAATGGCGGCTCCCAAGCCCTCAGCTCCGCACATGACGGTCATTTCAGCTTTAGCGGTGGAAATGATGGAATCCTAAATTTTCGTGGCGGTAACGACGGTAGCAACCTCGGCGGCCTTCTGCTTGGAGCTTGGGTACGGGGACCGCAACAGCAACGACTTTAGGTTGGCGCCTGGCCTGAAATGGCCGACGTAGTCGCGATGCGTCGATGCGCGGAGTATAGACGGATCATGTTGTCCCACTATAGCTACAGTTCAACACCGATGGCGGCCCAGATTTTTCATGGTGGTTACGTGATTGCGTCGCAGTGCTGTCTTGCAGCGATCCGTTGTGGGTCTCGATTGGCTCAAAAATTTATCGTAAAGTGAATTATTAATTAATCCGACACTGAATTTAGTTGGCTTGACGCCGCTGGTATTTTGTTGTGTAGTTGGCGAGCAATAATGCGATTAAATTCGTGGCGTTAAAGCGATTTGGGTTGCAATTTCTGCGGTTGCAGACCATTGCCCGCGCGCGGTACCGCGTGACCCAAGCTCGCAAACCTTGGGCCCGTAGGAGGTTCACCGATGTCATATGTGTTTGCCGCGCACGAGCTGATGGCGGCGGCCGCCGGGAACTTGAACGACATCGGAACGACGGTGCGGGCGGCCAACACGGCAGCGGCGGCCTCGACGACGGATCTGATGGCGGCGGCCGGTGACGAGGTCTCGTTGGCGATTGCGCGGGCTTTTGGTGCTTATGGCCGCGACTATCAGGCGATTGGCGTGCAGGCGGCCGAGTTTCATGGGCGGTTTGTGGAGACGTTGCGTGCGGGGGCGGGTGCCTATGGGGCTGCCGAGGCCGCCAGTGCGTCGTCTTTGCAGGACCTGGAGCGCGATCTGCTGGGCCTGATCAACGCGCCCACCATGGCAGTGCTGGGGCGACCGCTGATCGGTAATGGCGCCGATGGGGCGGCGGGGACCGGGGCGGCCGGCGGGGACGGCGGGATCTTGTTCGGTAGCGGCGGCAGCGGTGGGTCGGGTGCGCCCGGTGGCGCGGGCGGTGCCGGCGGTTCGGCGGGCCTGTTGGGTAACGGTGGTGGGGGTGGAACGGGCGGCGACGGGCTAGCCGGCGGGGCGGGCGGTCACGGCGGAGCCGGCGGTAGCGGCGGGTGGTTGTTCGGGGCAGGCGGGGCCGGCGGCGACGGCGGTTTCGGCGGGGCCGGTGGTGGCGCTGGAGGGATCGGCGGCAACGGGGGCAGCGCTACGGGTCTGTGGTCAGCGCCCGGCGCCGGTGGTGCCGGCGGCGACGGGGGTACGGGCGTGGGCTTTGACTCTGCCGGGGGTGACGGCGGAGCTGGTGGTGCGGGCGGCGTGAGCAACTCTTTGTTCGGTGGGACTGGCGGGGCGGGTGGCGCCGGCGGTGCGGGCGGAGCGGGTGAAACCGGCGCGGCCGGTGAGGTTGGTTTCGCCGGTGGTGTTGGCGGGGCGGGCGGTGCTGGGGGCGCTCATCAGTTCCTGTTCGGCGCGGGCGGGGCCGGTGGAGATGGCGGCGCTGGCGGCGCGGGTGGCGCTGGCGGCGAGGGTGCCAGCAGCACGGGTGGGGACGGTGGTGGGGGCGGTGATGGCGGTGCTGCGGGGGCTGGTGGCGCGGCGGGTTTTTTGGGCACGGCTGGCCAGGCGGGCGCCGGTGGTAACGGTGGGGGCGGAGGTAACGGTGGGGAAGGTGGCGTCGGTTCGACGGGTCCTGTGGGTGGTACCGGGGGCGTCGGCTATGCGGGAGGTGGGGGTGGCAGCGGCGGCGCCGGCGGCAGCAGCGGCGTCGGCGGCAGCAACGGCAACGGTGGTGACGGTGGTGCGGGAGGGCTAGGCGGGTCCGGCGGGATCGGTGGCGGGCCCTCATTCGATCCCGGCAGCAGCAGCTTCGGCGACGGCGGCGGTGGTGGCAACGGCGGCAACGGTGGCAACGGTGGCACCGGCGGGGCAGCGGGCACCGGAGGTAGCGGCGGGGTGGTGGGCAACGGCGGCGCGGCCGGTGACGGCGGCGTGGGCGGCGTCGGTGGTATCAGCGCTGGAGGGAGTAACTCTTTCCATGGGGGGACCGGTGGCAATGGCGGCACCGGTGGTACCGGCGGCAGCGCGGGCGGGTCAGGTGGCACCAATGGTGCCGGCGGTGACGGTGGCGTCGGCGGGGGCGGCGGAGCCGGTGGTGGCGGTGGCGGTGGGGCCCAGGGCGGCGGTGCCGGTGGCACTGGCGGCAATGGTGGGACCGGAGGGGCGGCGGGCCTCGTTGGCACCGGTGCAGCAGTGGGCAATGGCGGTGCCGGCGGCGTCGGCGGTACCGGCGGTGAGGGCCATGCTGGCGTCGGCGGCATCGGCGGAAATGGTGGTGGCGGTGGCACGGGAGGCAGCGCGGGTGGCGTGGGCGGCACCGCCGGCGCCGGCGGCGATGGCGGCGCCGGCGGGACAGGAGGAGCCGGGATCGATGGGACTGACTCCGCCACGCCCTCCGGCGGCAGTCAGGGCTTGGTCGGCGGTAAGGGCGGTCACGGCGGTGCCGGAGGTGCCGGCATCGGCGGTGTCGGCGGCGGCCAAGGCGGCAACGGTGGAACTGGCGGTACCGGCGGAGCAGGTGGGGCCGGCGGCCACAACGCCGGTGCGGGCGGCGACGGCGCTGACGGCGGGATCGGGGGAGCTGGCGGCGGTGGCGGCGCCGCCGGCACCGGAACCGACGGCGGCGCGGACGGCAGCAATGGGATCGGTGGTGTAGGCGGTCAAGGTGGTGCCGGCGGCGACGGCGCCGATGGCGACGCCGGAAGTTCGTCGCCATCGCCTACCACTGGTCAGTCGGGCGGTAACGGCGGCAACGGTGGTGCCGGCGGTTTCGGCGGCATTGGTGGCGACGGCATCGTCTTCGGCGGTGTCGGAGGCGGGGCCGGCGGTGCCGGTGGTGCCGGCGGTGACGCCGGCGCAGGCGGGGCGGGCGGCGACGCTGCCGATTTCGGGACCGGGGCTGTTGGCGCCCCCGGCGGCCACGGCGGCCACGGCGGTAGTGGCGGCGACGGCACCAACGGTGGTGCTGGCGGGACCGGTGGGGCTGGCGGTGCCGCAGGCGAGGGCGGGGCCGGTGGTGGGGCTGGTTTCTCTGGCAAAGGGGGTGACGGCGGCCAAGCCGGCACCGGGGGTGATGGCGGTAATGGCGGCACCGGCGGCAGCGGCGGCGGCACCGGCGGGATCGGTGGGGCCGGCGGCAGCGCCGGCGCAGGTGGGGCCGGCGGGAAAGCCGGTCCTGGCGGCACCGGCGGCACCGGTGCTCACGGCGGCGAAGCTGGCATCGGCGGCACCGGTGGTACGGGCGGCAGCGGGGCTGGCACTGGCGGTGTCGGCGGCCAGGGTGGTGCCGGTGGTCACGGCGGGAACGGCGGTGTGGGCGATTTCGGCGGCGGTGCCGCCGGTAACGGCAGCCTCGGTGGCGCGGGCGGCACGGGCGGCATAGGCGGAGACGGCGGTGGCAACGGCGGTGACGGCGGTGACGGCGGTGACGGCGGCGACGGCGGCGACGGCGGGGCGGTCCAGGGCAGCCGAGGGCTCGGTGGCGGCGGTGGCCAGGGTGGTTCCGGCGGCGTGGGCAGCCCCGGCGATCCGGCCGGCAACGCAGGTGGCTCCGGGGCCGGCGGCAAGGGTGGCAGCGCCGGTACGGTTGGCTGACGGCACGCCCTAGCTGTGCAAGGCCAGCGCATTCGACCGCACCGCTGGATCAAGGAGGCGGCGTCGCCACGGTGCCGTGAACGCCGTCTGGCCCGCAACCAACTTTCGAGCAACCCGCGAGCAACTCTCGCGCAACCGTCGTGACGGTGCGCCGGCACCAAGACGCGAATTCCACTTGCGCACTAAAAGGATTCGCGCGCGTTCAGAGCATCTGCGCGCGCGGCCGTCGGTGGTGTTCGCCAGTCAGCCGATGGACGACGACCCGCGCTGGCGCCTGCTGGACCCGGGGGAGTTGGTCCACGTCGACGCCGAGCTGCAGATCACTCGAAGCCTGGCGCTGCCCGACCCGCCCCGGTACCGGCTGCAACGCGCCGATTTGCGGCCAGACGTCGCGGCGGCGCTGTACCCGCCGGCATGAGTGGACGTGGACTCCCGGCGCGTCTTGGCGCCATCCCGCCGGCCCGCATTCGTCGATCGCCAAGCGAGCCGATCATCCGGTGGTGCACGTCGCCTACGAGGACGCGCACGCCTACACCGGATGGGCGGGGCTGGCGTTGCCCGGCGAGGGCGAATGGGAAGTCGCCGCTCGCGGCGGGCTGACCGGCGCGGCCTATACCTGGGGTGAGGAATCGGAGCGGCCGGGGCAGCGGTTGGCGAACTTCTGGCATGGCGACTTCCCGTGGCGACCCGAACCCGGCTACGGGCGCACCAGCCCGGTGGGCAGTTTCGAGCCCAATGGTTATGGCCTATTCGATATGGCCGGCAACGTCTGGGAGTGGACCGTGGGCTGGTACACCGACACACCTCGGCCCGGCCCGCCACCGAGGCGGCTCGTTCTTGTGTGCCGACAGCTATTGCCGTCGGTACCGGCCGGCCGCTCGCCGCCCACAACCGATCGATACAGGCATAGCCACATTGGAGTTCGCTGCATAGCCCGCGACCGACCCGCACCGTCTTTTTGGGAATGGCGACCAGACGCGGGTCGAAAATGGCAATAATCCGGCTCTTAAAGCGGAACTGGTGGCCTGCAAAGTGGCGGCAGGGAGAATGGCCTCCCCGGTTGACTCGGGCTGAAATTCGGGCCCAACGGCGACAACGCAACTCTGCCGCGTGCGGCGGGAGTGATCCGCTGCCGCCGAGGCGCAACGATGCTGGTGATCGGGTGAATCCAGTTGTCGCACTATAGATATGGTAACGCTACGGTGGCGGATTAGCGGGCTGGTTTCGCAACGCGATGGTGATGGGGTGCGCCTTGCGCTGCAGCGACCGACCGGGGTGAAAAATTCACCGAAAACTGAATTCCTAATTAATCTGAAAATGAATTCCGGGAGGCTTGACACTGCCTTTGAATTCCGGTGTAGTTGGCGGGAAAAGGCGCGATTTTAAATCGTCGCGTTCAGGCGTTTTGTGATTGCAATTGCCGTCGTTGCAGAGCATCGCCCGCACGGCACCTGTCGCACCACAGGACCCATGTCGCAGGCATGGGCCGTTTGGAGGTTCACCGATGTCGTACGTATTTGCCGCGCACGAGTTGATGGCGGCGGCCGCCGGGGAGTTGAACGACATCGGGGCGCTGGTCGGGTCGGCCAACACCGCGGCGGCGGCCTCGACAACCGATCTGATGGCGGCAGCGGGAGATGAGGTGTCGCTGGCCATCGCGCGGGTTTTCGGTGCTTACGGCCGCGACTACCAGGCGTTCGGCGTGCAGGCGGCGGAATTTCACGAGCGGTTTGTCCAGGCATTGCGTGCGGGAGCGGGCGCCTACGGCGCCGCCGAGGCCGCCGGTGCGTCATCGTTGCAGTCCTTGGAAACAGATCTGCTGGGTCTGATCAACGCGCCCACCATGGCGTTGTTCGGGCGGGCACTGATCGGCAACGGCGCCAACGGCGCGGCGGGGACCGGGGCGGCCGGCGGGGCCGGCGGGATCCTGATCGGCAACGGCGGCAATGGTGGGTCGGGTGCGGTCGGCGGTACGGGCGGGGCCGGGGGTTCGGCGGGGCTGTTCGGTAACGGTGGTGCCGGTGGAGCCGGTGGTGCGGGGGCGGCCGGTGGCGTGGGCGGCAACGGCGGGGCCGGTGGTAGCGGCGGGTGGTTGTTTGGTGCGGGCGGGGTGGGCGGCGCCGGTGGTGTCGGTGGTGCCGGTGGGGGCGCTGGGGGGATCGGCGGCAACGGTGGCAGCTCAACGGGCTGGTGGTTTGGGCCCGGGGCCGGTGGTGCGGGCGGCGAGGGTGGCACCGGCGTCAGTTTCGGCACGGACGGGGGCGCTGGCGGAGCCGGCGGTGTCGGCGGGGCCAACAACTCCTTGTTCGGTGGGGTCGGTGGAAGGGGTGGCGCCGGCGGGGGCGGCGGCACCGGTGACACCGGCGCCGCCGGTGAGATGGGTTTCACCGGCGGTGTTGGTGGGGTCGGCGGTGCCGGTGGAGCTCATCACTTCCTGCTCGGCGCGGGCGGAGCCGGTGGGGATGGCGGCACCGGCGGGGCCGGTGGTGTCGGCGGCGCGGGTGCGAATAGCGCTGGTGGGGACGGCGGTCTGGGTGGTGACGGGGGCGCTTCGGGGGCTGGTGGTGCGGCCGGTTTGCTGGGCACGGCCGGTCACGCGGGGGCCGGTGGTGGCGGTGGCGTCGGGGGTAGCGGTGGGGTCGGGGACGTCGATTCGACGGGCAGCGGCGTCGGCTACGGCGGCGGCGACGGAGGTACCGGCGGCATCGGCGGCGGCGCCGGCGGGGTAGGTGGCTCCGCTGGAGCGGGCGGTGCCGGCGGTGTGGGCGGTGCCGGTGGTGCTGGCACCGCTGGCACCGACTCGGCTACCCCCACCGACGGTGGCAAGGGTGGCGATGGCGGCGGCGGCGGCCAGGGCGGCGCCGGCGGTGCTGGTATCGGCGGTGTGGGCGGCGGCCAAGGCGGCAACGGTGGCACTGGCGGTGTCGGGGGAGTGGGCGGGGCGGGCGGGCAGAACACCGGCACCGGCGGCGACGGCGCCGACGGGGGGGCGGGGGGCACCGGCGGACACGCGGGCGCTGCTGGCGCCGGAACCGACGGCGGCGCGGCGGGCGGCAACGGACTTGGTGGTGCGGGCGGACAAGGCGGCGCCGGTGGTGACGGCAACGTCGGCAGTATCGGCAAGGTGGGCAGCCCCACCGAACCGGCCATCGCGGCCCAGCAGGGTGGCACCGGCGGCGACGGCGGCGCCGGCGGCAACGGTGGCGATGGCTTCCTCGGTGTCGGCGGGGGTGCCGGTGGCACCGGCGGAGCCGGTGGTGGCGGCGGAACGGGCGGTGCCGGTGCTGACGATGGGGATTCCGGCACCGGGGGTGTCGGCGCCCAAGGCGGCAGCGGCGGCAAGGGCGGTGTCGGCGGAGTCGGTGGTGACGGCGGCGGCGTCGGCGGTACCGGGGGAGCTGGTGGTGCCGCCGGCACGGGCGGGGCCGGCGGCAATGTTGGCGACGGTGGTGCGGCGGGTGGCGGCGGCAAGGGCGGCATCGGCGGCGAAGGCGGCGGTGGCGGCGAAGGCGGGAGTGACGGGGGTCGCGGCGGCGTCGGCGGAGCCGGCGGCGCAGCCGGTACGGGCGGGGCCGGTGGCGCGTCTGGCCCGGGCGGCACCGGCGGCGGCGGTGGGCACGGCGGCAGCGCCGGCACCGGTGGCCAGGGCGGCACCGGAGGCAGCGGCGGGGGTACCGGCGGCGTCGGCGGCCAGGGCGGTGCCGGTGGTGACGGTGGGCACGGCGGTGAAGGCGGCTTCTTCGGCACCGGCGGCGGCAACGGCGGCAACGGCAGCACCGGGGGAACTGGCGGTGTCGGTGGCACCGGCGGCGACGGCGGCGGCGACGGTGGCGACGGTGGCACCGGTGGTGACGGCGGCAACGGTGGGGAAGGCGCCGGGGACGGCGGATCCAACGGGGGCGGTGGCGGCGGCGGCCAGGGCGGTGGCGGCGGCGCCCCCAGCGCCTCCGGCGGCAGCCCAGGTGAGCACGGGGCGGAAGGCAAGGCCGGCGGCTCCGGCGCCAGCAGCGCGCTGTAGCCGGGCAAGGACAGCGGCGCCGCGGGATCGGCGGTGCAGCGCCGCCCTGCGTAGAGTCGGAAGTTCATCGATCACGTCACGGCCGACCCGACGCAGCGAAGGGGGGCAGGGGCAAGCCGGCCAATCGGGCCCGGTGACCCCGACTACCAATGGCAACACCTATCGTCGTCGAGCAATCGCTGGTCATCCCGGTCCCCGGTGACCAAGCGTTCCGCGGCACGCTGCCGGCGCCGCTGCCGGAAGTCTTCAACCACTGGTATGGGCCCATCCCGCCGATCAAAGAGGTCCGCGACCAAACCGGTGCTTGGGACGCCGCGGGCCAGACTCGCAAACTTTTCATGGTCGGCGGCGGCAGTGTGCACGAGGAGTTGACCAGCCTCGACTCGCCCCGATCATTCGGCTACCGGCTCTCCGACATCAAAGGCCCGATGGCGTTGCTGGTCGGCCAGGTGGTGGGTGCATGGATCTTCACTCCGGCGGACGGCGGTACCGAGATCACCTGGCGCTGGACCATTCATCCGAAGTCTGCGTTGGCCGCGCCGGCGCTACCGGTGTTCGGGATGTTGTGGAAGGGCTACGCCCGCCGGGCGCTACGTAACCTGTCCGCGCTGCTGACGCGCTGAGCACGCGTCTAGCTCCAGCTACCGTCGACGTCATGTGCCGACTCTTTGGCCTGCACGCGGGACGGGACTGCGTCACCGCCACGTTTTGGTTGCTGAACGCCCCGGATAGCCTCGCTGCCCAAAGCAAGCGAAACCCCGACGGGACGGGTCTGGGCGTGTTCGACGACCGGGGCCGGCCCGAGCTGCACAAGCAGCCGATAGCGGCGTGGCAGGACGCCGACTTTGCCGCCGAGGCGCACGAGATGACGGGCACGACCTTCATCGCTCACGTTCGCTATGCCACCGCCGGATCGCACTCGGTGGTCAACACCCACCCGTTTCTGCAGGACGGCCGGATCTTCGCGCACAACGGGACGCTGGGGGATCTCGAATTGCTCGACACCCGGTTGCGGGAGGTGGGCACCGCCGGTCTGGTGCAGGGGCAGACCGACTCCGAGCGGGTTTTCGCGCTGATCACGGCCGCGATCCGCACCCATGACGGCGACGTGTCCGCCGGTCTGCTCGACGCGATGGGGTGGCTGGCCGCCAACGTGCCGATCTATGCGGTCAATGTCTTGCTCAGCACCGCCACCGGGATGTGGGCGCTGCGATACCCGGAGTCGCACAACCTCTACATCCTGGACCGGCGTAATGGTGCGCCGGCCCCCAGGCGCGAGTTCCACTTGCGCACCAAGCGGATTCGCGCGCGTTCCGAGCACCTGCGCACCCGGCCGTCGGTGGTGTTCGCCAGCCAGCCGATGGACGACGACCCGCGCTGGCGCCTGCTGGACCCGGGGGAGCTGGTACACGTCGACGCCGACCTGCGGATCACCCGAAGCCTGGCGCTGCCCGACCCACCCCGGCATCGGCTGCGGCTCGCCGACTTGGGTCCGGAGGTCCAAGAGGCGCTGCACCCGCCGGCCTGAGTGGGCTGGCAGACTGACTGGGCGTGGCACCCAAACGCGCACTGGTGTTGGCTGGCGGAGGACTGGCGGGAATCGCCTGGGAGACAGGTGTTCTGCTCGGCATCGCCGACGAGTCGCCGGCGGCGGCACGGTTGCTGTTGGATTCGGATGTGCTGGTGGGTACCTCGGCCGGTTCGGCGGTGGCCGCGCAGATCAGCAGCGGCACCAGCCTCGATGCGCTGTTCGACCGGCAGATCGCCGAGCAGTCGGCCGAGCTCGATCCGGGCGTCGATATCGACGTCATCACTGAACTTTTCCTGGACGCCCTGCGCAAGCCGCGAATCCCCGGCGTCGACAAGATACGGCAGCGACTGCAGCGAATCGGGGCGGTGGCGCTGGCCACCGAAACCGTGTCCGAGTCCGTCCGCCGCGAGGTGATCGCTGCGCGCCTGCCCTGCCACGATTGGCCGGACCGCGCGCTGCGGGTCACCGCGATCGATGTGTCCACCGGCGAGCTGGTGGCATTCGATCGTGACTCCGGGGTCGAACTCGTCGATGCGGTGGCGGCCAGTTGCGCGGTTCCGGGGGCGTGGCCGCCGGTGACCATTGCGGGCCGGCGCTACATGGATGGCGGGGTGGCCAGTCTGGTCAACCTCGGTGTGGCCGACGATTGCGGTGTGGCGGTGGTGTTGGTGCCCACGGGGGCCGACGCGCCGTCGCCGTTCGGCGGCGGGTCCGCCGCGGAGGTGGCGGAATTCGCCGGGAGGTCGCTGGGCGTCTTTGCTGACGACGACTCGCTGGCCGCCTTCGGGGCAAATCCGCTGGATCCGCGTTGCCGCAAGGCCTCGGCTCTGGCTGGACGTGCGCAGGGTCGGCGCGAGGCGTCCGCCGTCGCAGCGTTTCTGGGGCTGTGATCAGCCCTCGATGGCCGGCGTCGCGGGTTGGTCCGCGGACTCGAGTGCATCCAGGGCGCGGTTAGCCAGCGCCCGGCCCACCGCGATCACCTCGCTTGCCCGATGAAATTCCAGGCTGCGGCAGGTCGAGCGCGGCACCTCGATCAACAGATCGGCGGGGTAGGCCGCCAGCGTATGGCGCGCCAGTGCGGACTGGGCGATGTCGATGGTCCGGTTCATCACCTCAAAACTGCCCATCTTGGGCAGTCCGGGTGTGTAGCCGCCGTCATCGCGCTCCGGCACGGGGGCCTCGATCTGGGCGTCTTCCGGCCAGGAGTCCTGGTCCGGGGACCCGGCGCCGAAGCGGTTCAGCACCGCCCGCGTCGGCCGGTCCAGCAGCGACCGGGCGGCCGTGGCGTCGAATATCGAGGAGGTGGTGCGCACCATGCGGTTCAACCACTCGGTGGTGACACCGGGCTCGCTTTCTCGGCTGGGGCCGCTTTCGCTGCCGTTGAGGCTCACCGCAATGGTCAGGTCGGCGTTGACCCCGGCGATCGGTGCCATGGGCAGCGGATCCAGGATGCCGCCGTCGGCGAGCAAACGGCCGTCGACCTCGTGGGGGGCGATGATTCCCGGGATGGCGATGGAAGCGCGAATGGCTTCGTCGAGCGGGCCGCGCTGAAACCAGACCGACTTGCCCGCCAGAATGTCGGTCGCCACCGCCGTGTAGGGGACCGGCAGTTGTTCGATGGTGACCGGCCCGAGGATGTCGCGTACGGCATCCAGAATTTTCTCGGCTCGCAGCACTCCGGCCGCGGTGATCGACGGATCGAGCAGCCGCAGAATGGTGCGCTGATTCAGGGACTTGGCCCAGTCGCCGAACTCCCCGAGGCGCCCGGCCGCCTGCAGTCCGCCGACCACGGCGCCCATCGACGAACCGGCGATCCCGGCGATCTCATAGCCCCGCTCGCGCAACGCCTCGATCACCCCGATGTGCGCATAGCCGCGCGCGCCGCCGCTGCCGAGCGCCAAGGCCACCCGGGTCGGCGATGATCCGTGCGTGCGCACGGCGATTGGCCCGGTCATCCCTTCATTCTGCGCGGCCTACCCGAGGGGATCGAATCGGACGGGAGTTTCGTGCATCGCTGATCGCAATTGCGCAGCGCTTCGGATCGGCGGTAGCGGCCGCTATCCGCATTCGTTGTTGGCGGCCGCCGCCGCCGCGACGATCACCGCCGCCTGGCGCGGCAGGCTCAGATCCGCCCACCGCATATTCCAGGTGCCGGCAACGCCGGATTCGGATGCCTGAACCATGGCCAGGTAGGGCTCGATCCGCGGCTGCTCGGTGGCCGGTTGGGCGTCCATCCACACCTTCGCGGCATGGCAGGCCTGGAAATATTCCTCTTCGGTCGACTCTGCGGGGACGTCGACGCGAGTCGTCACGCCGGTCGGTGAGACGCCGACGGCGCCGGGTGCCAGCGAACTAACCGGCGGTGCGCTGGTCTTGGCGGACGGCCCGGATGACGTGGTGGCCGTGCCGTTGCTGGGATCGGTGGAGCAGCTCGCGAGGGCCGAGACGCCCGCCGCGACGATGAGTGGTGCGCACACCTCCCAGCACTGGTGGCGCGGTCGGGAAAAGAGACGGTGTGGGCGCATGGTGCCAATTTATGCAACACTGTGCGGCGTGATGAAGTGCCTCGGATGTTTGGAGTGTTGTCGGCCCTGACGTGCCGCCGCTTGCCCGATCCACTTCACACTCTGGAGAACTCCTTCCGTGGCCATGCCTCTTCGCCAGTCCTCTGTCACGTCTTCTCGCCCCCAGACCGTCACGTCCCCGGCACCGGGACCCACGCGGCTTCGGGTGCCCGACCTGTTGCACGCGACCGACCAGGTCGCCGATGACGTGCTCAGCGGTCGCTGCGATCACCTGTTGCCGGAGGGGGGCGTGCCCGACGACGGGCGCTGGTTCACCCGCGTCCATGGCGACGACGAACTCGACGTTTGGCTGATCAGCTGGGTGCCCGGTCACGCGACGGAATTGCACGACCATGGCGGCTCGCTCGGGGCGCTGACCGTGCTGTCCGGATCGCTCAATGAATTTCGGTGGGACGGCACGCGGTTGCGCCGCCGCCGCCTTGACGCCGGGGATCAGGCCGGATTCCCGCTGGGCTGGGTGCACGACGTGGTTTGGGCGCCGCGCCCGGCCGCCGAGCCGATCGCGGCGCCGCTGCCGCCCACGTTGAGCGTGCACGCGTATTCGCCGCCGCTGACGGCCATGTCTTACTACGAAGTCACCGACCGCAATACGTTGCGCCGCAAGCGCACCGAATTGACCGACCACCCCGAGAAGCCCTGATGAGCCGAATCGACCGGATACTCGACGACGCCCGCAACCGCTATCTGCGGCTGCCCGCCGACCAGGTGCCGGACGCGCTGCGCCGCGGTGCGGTGCTGGTCGACATCCGTCCGCACGCCCAGCGTGCCCGGGAGGGCGAGGTGCCCGCGGCGTTGGTGATCGAACGCAACGTCTTGGAATGGCGCTGCGATCCCACCAGCGACGCGCGGTTGCCGCAGGCGGTCGATGACGATGTCGAGTGGGTGATCCTGTGTTCGGAGGGGTACACCTCGAGCCTCGCGGCGGCGGCGCTGCTGGACCTCGGGTTGCACCGGTCAACCGACGTGGTGGGTGGCTATCACGCGCTGGTGGCCGCCGGGGTGCTGACCGCGCTGAGCGGCTAGGAGCCTGCGGGGTCTAATGCGGTCGTGGTCGGTTACGACGCCCCGCTGAGCCCGTCGACACCGATCAGCCCGCCGGTTCCGCCGGTTCCGGGGGTGCCCTTGGCGGTGCCGGCTCCGCCGTTGCCGCCGTTGCCGCCGGTGCCGATCAGCACGGCGTTGCCGCCAACTCCGCCGGATCCGCCGCTGCTGCCTCCGAGCGGGTCGGTTTGGCCGCCGGCGCCGCCTGCCCCGCCGGCGCCCAGCAGCTGACCGCCGGTGCCGCCGGCCCCGCCGGTGGCGCCAGTGCCACCGATGGTGATTCCGCCGGCGCCGCCGGCCCCGCCGCAGCCCAACCAGCCGGCGTCGCCGCCGGCACCGCCGGTGCCGCCGCCGGTAGTGCCGTATCCGCCGAATCCGCCGGCTCCGGCGCTGGAGAACAGCAGCCCGGCGTTGCCGCCCCGGCCGCCGGTCCCGCCGGCCCCGGGGCCGAATCCGCCGTCGCCGCCGGCGCCGCCGCTGCCGAACAGCAGCCCGGCATTGCCGCCGGCGCCGCCGACTCCGGCAGTTCCGGCAGTTCCAGCAACCCCGCTCCCGAAAAGCGCGGGTCCTGCGGCCCCGCCTGACCCGCCGGGGCCGCCGAGGAGTCCGGCGTTGCCGCCGACCCCGCCGCCTCCGCCGGACCCGCCGGATCCTCCGAACCCAATCCCACCGTGGCCGCCGGCGCCGCCGTCGCCGCCGCCAGCGCCGACTAGGCCGCCGAGCAGCCCGCCAGCCCCGCCGGCCCCGCCGGCCCCGCCACCGCCCCCATCGCCGGCGGTGGGAAAGCCGACGATTGCGCCGACTCCGCCCGGTCCGCCGGTTCCGCCGGCCCCGCCGGTGCCACCGCCGCCGAACAACCCACCGGCGCCGCCCGCGCCGGCGGCGCCCCCGGCACCCCCGTTGCCCGGGATGGTGGCGCCGCCGTACCCGCCGGCGCCGCCCCCACCGCCGATCCCGCCGCTGCCCGAGAGCCACCCGCCTGCGCCGCCGGTGCCGCCGGCGCCGCCGGTTCCGCCGGTGACTTCATCGGTTCCACCCCATCCACCGGCGCCGCCGGTGCCGCCGGTGCCCATCAGCCCGGCGGCCCCGCCATCGCCGCCGTCGAGGCCGGTGCCGCCGGATCCGCCGGCGCCGCCGTCGCCGAGTAGCCATCCGCCGGGTGTTCCGTCGGTTCCGCTACCAGCGTCCCCGGGGGTGCCGTTGCCGATCAGCGGGCGTCCGGTCGCGGCCTGGATGGGTGCGTTGATCGCATTGAGGGCCTGTTGTTGCAGGGTGTGAATTGGTGAGGTGCTGGTCGGGGCGTTGAAGCCGTCCAGCCCCAGCAGCAGCCCGCTGGTCCCGCCCACCCCGTTACCGCCCGGAGTCGAGCCGGCCCCGCCGATACCGCCGTTGCCGCCGTTGCCGATCAACACCCCGCTACCGGCGGCACCACCTGCCCCGCCGGTGCCGCCGCCATTGCCGCTGGTGCCGCCGGCGCCGCCGGCGCCACCGTTTCCGAGCAGTAGGCCGCCGGTGCCGCCAGCTCCACCCGCACCGCCGCTCCCGGCGGGAACGCCGAGCGAGAGCGCCGCAGGCGCCCCAGCCCCGCCGGTCCCGCCGACACCGCCATTGGAGAACAGCCACCCACCGTTGCCGCCGTTCCCACCAGCCCCACCGTCACCGGATAGCAAGATCGTGCCGGCGCCGCCGGCGCCGCCGGCACCACCGTTGGAGAACAGCAACCCCGCGCTACCGCCATCGCCGCCGACCCCACCTACGTCCTGACCGCTGGTGCCGCCGGTGCCGCCGACGCCGCCATCACCGAACAGCAGGCCCGCGTTGCCGCCGGCCCCACCTGCGCCGCCCGCATTACCTCTACCCCCGGTGCCGCCGGAGCCACCGGCTCCGGCCAGCGGCCCGCCGGCCCCGCCGTCGCCGCCGGTGCCGCCGGTCCCGCCGGCGGAGCCCTGGCCGCCGGCGCCGCCGTGGCCTCCATCGGCGCCGACGAACCCGGACAGCAGCCCGGCCGCCCCGCCTTGGCCGCCGGCCCCGCCGCTGGCGGTAGCGCTAGTGCTGGCCCCGCCGGCCCCGCCGAGCCCGCCGCCGCCCAACAACCCGCCGGCACCACCGGCGCCGCCGGCACCACCGTTGGCGACGGTCGAGGCCCCGCCGGCCCCGCCGACTCCGGCGTTGCCCGAGAGCCAGCCGCCGGCCCCGCCGGCACCACCGGCACCCCCGTTGGCGGATGTCGAGCTGCCGCCGGCGCCGCCGGCACCCCCGGAACCCAATAGGCCCGCGGCCCCGCCGGCGCCGCCGTTTAGCCCGGGCGCACCCGAGCCGCCGGCGCCGCCGTCACCGAGTAGCCAGCCGCCCGGGGCTCCATCGGCCCCCGTCCCGGGGGTTCCGTTGGCGCCGTTGCCGATCAGCGGGCGCCCCGTCAGCGACTGCACCGGTGCGTTGATCGCGGCCAGCAGACCCGCCAGCGGTGAGGCGCTGGCGGCCTCGGCCTGGGTGTAGGCGCTCGCGCCGGCGCTCAGCGCCTGCACGAACTGGGCATGAAACGTCTCGGCTTGTGCGCTGAGGGTTTGATAGCTCTGGCCGTGGGCGGAAAACACCGCCGCGATCGCCGCGGAGACCTCATCTCCGGCGGCGGCCAGCACCCCTGTCGTCTGAGCGGCCGCGGCCGTGGTGGCGGTGCTCAGTGTCGAGCCCACCCCGGCCAGCTCCGATGCCGCACCGGCCACCAGCTCCGGCACTGCGATCACATACGACACGGGAAACCTCCCAACCGCGTCGACCGACTACCCGACCGGCGCTCGCCAACACCTGTGCTGGGCAAAGTCGACCACAATGGGAATGAGGAACGCGGTGTTTCCACCGAATTGATCAGCACGAATCGTGACGGTCGTGGGGGATTACATCGGCCCATTGGGGTTTGGAGCCGCCCGGGCTCGGCGCTGCATCCCGGATTGCGGCGCGTACCGCCGCGCGGCCTCAGGACAAGCCGTTGAGCCCGTCCACGCCGAGCAGCCCGCCGGTTCCGCCGGATCCCGGGTCGCCCTGGGTGGTGCCCGGTCCGCCGTTGCCGCCGTTGCCGCCCGCGCCGATCAGCACCGCGTCGCCGCCAACCCCGCCGGATCCTCCAGCGCCACCTGCGGCCAGCTCGGCCTCACCGCCCGCGCCGCCGGCGCCGCCGTCGCCCAATAGCTGGCCGCTGGTACCACCGGCCCCGCCGGCGCCCGCGTCGCCGTTGACGCTGATTCCACCGGCTCCGCCGGCCCCGCCGCTGCCCAGCCAGCCGGCATCGCCACCAGACCCACCGGTTCCGCCGCCGCCGACCAGGCCGAACCCGCCGAACCCGCCGCCACCGGCGTCGGAGAACAACAGACCGGCGTTGCCGCCCCCGCCACCGTCTCCACCATTGCCGGGGCCACTGCCGCCGTCACCGCCGACTCCGCCACTGCCGAACAGCGTTCCGGCGTTGCCGCCGGCCCCGCCGGCGCCGCCATTTCCGGGCGCACCCAAGACCCCGCCAGCGTCGATGTTGAGACCGCCGGCCCCGCCGGTGCCACCAGCCCCGCCGGGCCCGCCGAGTAGTCCGGCGTCGCCGCCAGCTCCACCGGTCCCGCCGGCCCCAGCAGTTCCCGCCACGGCATCCCCGTGAAATCCGCCGGTGCCGCCGGCCCCACCGTCGCCGCCGCCGGCGCCGACCAGGCCGCCCAGCAGCCCGCCAGCCCCGCCGGCACCGCCAGCCCCGCCGGCACCGCCGTCACCGGACTCCAATAGCCCGCTGAATCCTCCGATCGCGCCAGTTCCACCGGTTCCGCCGGCGCCCAGCAACCCGCCGTCCCCACCGGACCCGCCAGCCCCGCCGGCGCCGCCATCGCCTGATCCAAGGACACCGCCGTCGCCGCCGGCCCCACCGGACCCTCCGGCCCCGCCAGTGCCTGACAGCCACCCGCCGGCCCCGCCGGCACCACCGTCACCACCGGCAATGCCGCTGATGGCGTCGGTTCCGCCGGACCCCCCGGCCCCGCCGGTCCCGCCGGTGCCCCACAGCCCGGCGGCCCCGCCCGCTCCACCGTCGAGGCCGGAACCCACCGCGCTGGATCCGCCGGCGCCGCCGTCGCCGAGCAGCCATCCGCCGGCGGTTCCGTCGGCTCCGCTGCCGGCTGCACCGGGGGTGCCGTTGCCGATGAGCGGGCGCCCAGTCGCGGCCTCGATGGGTGCGTTGATGGCGTTGAGTGCTTGTTGTTGCAGGGTGTGCAGGGGGGAGGTGCTCGCTGGGGCGTTGAAGCCGTCCAGACCCAGTACCAGCCCGCTGGTCCCGCCGATGCCGTTGGCGCCCGGAGTCAAGCCGGCCCCGCCGATACCGCCGTTGCCGCCGTTGCCGATCAGTACCCCGTTGCCGGCCGCACCACCTGCCCCGCCGATACCGCCGCCGTCGCCGCCGGTACCGCCGGAGCCGCCAGCGCCGCCGTTTCCGAAGAACACGCCACCCGCACCGCCGGCGCCACCGCCGCCTCCGCTACCAGCGGGTACGCCGAACGGAGGGCCTACCGCATCCGCCCCGGCCCCGCCGGCCCCGCCGACCCCGCCGTTGGAGAGCAGCCACCCGCCGTTACCACCCGCACCGCCGGCGCCCCCGTCGGCAAGTTCGCTGGTGCCCCCGGCGCCGCCGGCTCCGCCGTTGGAGAACAGCATGCCCGCGTTGCCGCCGTCCCCGCCGTTCCCGCCAGTATTTCCGCCGCCCGTAGCACCGGCCCCGCCGGCTCCACCGTTGCCGAACAGCAGGCCAGCTTCACCGCCGGCCCCACCAGCACCGCCGCCGTATCCGCCAGTGCCGCCGGACCCGCCCGTGCCGGCCAGCAACCCGGCGTTGCCGCCGGCCCCGCCAGCACCGCCGAGTCCACCCGACCCGCCGGTACCGCCGTGGCCGCCGCCGGCACCAACCAAACCGGACAGCAGCCCGCCGGCCCCGCC